>JAEYRV010000053.1 GCA_023435305.1 Bacillota bacterium | reverse complement strand
AATTAAAAAATATTAATATCCCCCCCCCCCCCACCCCGCTTTTTTACCCTCAAGCCTGACCCCGTCTCTTAGATCCGTCGTATCAACGACGGATCTATATGGTGAACATCAACTGTACATGTACGCGCCATAACACCGGAGAGTTCCTGCGTCAGTTCAGTGATTTTTCTGCAAACCCCCTCCGCTCCATCATCGGATAACGGTCCCATCAGCACACGTCCAACACACACGGCAGAAGCACCAAGGGCCAGCGCCTTAAATGCATCATAACCGCTGGCTATGCCGCAGTCGACAAATACCGGTATGCTGTGATCTACCGCCTTAACTATATCCGGCAGGATCATGAGCGGAGGTACAGCATAATCCATAATTCCGTGATGATGTGAGACAACGATGCCCCGGGCTCCTGCTTCAACACATTTTACAGCATCCTGTACACTAAGCACACCTTTGATTATAAAAGGCAGCTTTGTAGCTTCAATAAAGCTCTTTATTTCATCAAATGTTTTAGGAGTCATTGGCAGACCAAGCACATTATCATATTGACCTTTACTGTTGAAGGCATGGTCAATATCCATACCAAGCGCTGTTACACCGCATTTTTCTGCGTGCTCTATCTTTTTGAATATAATACTGTTGTCAGCATGGGGCTTTATGATTTTCACGGTCTTTGCCCCGGCTGCCGTAATTTTTTCCAACTCTTCATCCTCACCCATGCCGGTCCACATAAAAGCATTGGCAGTTAGCGCTCCCTTTGCCATCTCTACCGCGCCGTCGGCACGGCAATTATCCAGATGTGACAGTGCTGCGGTCATAATGGGCGTTGAAAATGTTTCGCCATATAACTCGATTTCGGTAGATGGCGTAACAGCATCGATATGCCTCATTTCAATCAGTAATGAATCAAAATATTTCCGTGTTATGTGGTTGGAATCTCCCGCTTTTATATCCTGCAATTTATTCTGAGTCATCTTCATCCCATCCTTTATCATATTTTTCTTGATTCATCATGTTTTTACCTTGTTCCTTCACACCGGCTGTAGCCTCACACCGGGCGCTGCCTTATCCATACTGTAACTTTATCCAGACCGCCTTTTTACAGATCAACATACTTGCCCGCCTGGGCCTTCCACATTGCCGCATATTTGCCCTTGATCCCGACCAGCTCCTCGTGGTCTCCCTCTTCGATAACTTTGCCCTGCTCCATCATAAATATGCGGTTTGCATGCCGGGTCGTTGAAAGCCGGTGAGATATGAACACGACGGATTTTCCTTCGGCTGCCTGCAGCATGGTCTTATTCAGCTGGTATTCGGCTATAGGGTCAAGAGCACTGGATGGTTCATCAAGGACCACCATTTGTGCATCCTTGTAGAAAGCGCGGGCTATGGCCAGCTTCTGGCTTTCTCCTCCAGACAGGTCGATACCTTCCTGCTCGAATTCAGTGGTCAGCTCAGTAGACAGACCATCGGGCAGCTTGTCCAGGCGAGACTTAAACCCGCTGTATTCAAGGGCTCTGAGCACAGCTGGCATGCTTTCTTTTTCTATGGTCTTCTCATCCTCGTCGAGGACAACATTCTCTCCGACTGTCGCCGCAAATATCCTGTAATCTTGAAAAATCGTTCCTATGAGCTTCCTGTATTCCTTCACATCAAATTCTTTAATATTGATGCCGTTATACAGGATCTCCCCTTCATTCGGATCGTAGAGCCTCATAATGAGCTTGATCAGCGTTGTCTTCCCAGCGCCGTTATATCCCACAAGCGCCACTCTTTCGTCGGGATGGATGGTCAGGTTGATATTCTTCAGGATATAACCATCCTTTTCGGTATAGCCAAAGGAGACATTCCGGAGCTCCAGGGCTCCCTGCATCTTCGGTATGGGCAGCTTGCGCGTGCTGGTGATCTTTTGCTCATAGTTGAGGAAATCACGTATTTTCTCTATATAAAGGCTGTTTTCTGAAATCTGGGGAACCACACCTGCAATGTCCCGAAGGCTCCTCTTCAGGCCGCCGGAGGTATTCCAGAGCACCACAACACTGCTGTAGGAAATGGCCCTGCTAACTGCGGCACGGAATACCAGATAAGTAATATAGATCACGTCACTGATAAAATTGTTGGCCAGATAATTAGAGACAAACCCCAGAACGGTACGTTTCTTTGCATACTTTCCTTCCACATCCCGGATCTGTCTGTTCGATTCGTCAAATTCTTCAAAAAGCCTTCCGCCAATACCCGGATTGAGCCTTATCTCCTTTGCGTATTCATTTAGATAAAATACGCGGTGCACGTAGGCCCTTTTCCTTTCATGAGGATTCTTCTCGAGCCTGTTTCTGAAATTGACCTTATTCAATATCTGTGAGAATATGAACGTCAGTCCGAAGGATGCAAGTACGAAGAATATCGAAGGCCCGTCCGTTGTCAGGACGAAAACGCCGCTGGTTATCAGCGCCGTCACTCCGCCAAATATCGATTCCAGTATCTTATGTGTCCTGGCAATAGATTTTTCCGCCTCTGATATCGAAAGCACGAATTCATTGTAATACTCAGGATTGTCATAGCATTCCAGGTCCAGCTCCTTTACCTTGGCATACATCATATCCCTCAGCTTCTTTTCGACCCTGGGCAGGCCCTTCTGTGACACAAGATTCTGATATATCCCGCTGAGCAGGAATGATACAGCCCACGCTCCGAACACGAACAGGAGAAAATACAGCACAATGCTGAATGGCCTGCGAAATTCCGCAGCTTCCAGCACAAACTTTATACCATATATATGCTCCAGAAATACTAAGACTTGCTGCTTGATCGCCTCGAAGATCATGAAACACATGAAAAATGGAGCCGCACTGAAGGACAGCTTTATGATGAACCAGTTATTTGATAATATTTTCTTTATATTCTGCTTTTGCTTACTATCCTTTTTCAAACTGCGCCCACCTCCTTAAGGCTCTCAACGGCAAGGTAATTTTTCGCCTGCTTGTTGTACATATCAGCGTAAGCGCCGTTTTGCTCCATAAGCTCCTTATGTGTTCCACGCTCAATGATCTCTCCGTTTTCAAGCATCAGTATCATATCTGCATTGCGTACTGAAGAAAGCCTGTGTGATATGAAAATCATCGTCTTTCCCCTGCTGTCCCGTAAAATGCTTTCATACAGTTCGTATTCAGCTATCGGGTCCAATGCGCTGGATGGTTCGTCAAAAACCTTGATAGGAACATCCTTTGCGAAAGCTCTGGCAACCACGATTTTCTGGTATTCTCCCCCTGAAAGCAATGCTCCTTCTTCATCGAATTCCTTTGTAAGTACGGTATCGGCCTTCTTGGGCAGGGACATTACCTTTTCGTATACGCCTGCCTTTTTAAGAGCGTCATATACCACCTCATCGTCCTGCGAATCAGCCTTTCGCATCATGACATTTTCTCTGATGCTCAGTGCAAATACCTTATAATCCTGAAATGCCGCCGCAAACAGACCGCGATAAGCCTTGAGGTTGTATTCCTTTATGTTTCGCCCGTTCAGCAGGATCTCACCCTCGGTTGGATCGTAAAGGCGGAAGAGCAGCTTTATGATAGTCGTTTTGCCCGCGCCGTTGTGGCCAACCAGAGCCAGGCTGGATTTTGCATCGATCCTGAACGAAAGATTCCTGATGGTATAATCACTGTCTTCCTTATAGGCGAAGCTGACATTTCTGAACTCTATCGATTCAATATCCTTCTCGGGAATGATCCCGTCATAGTCCTCAGGCAGCTTCGGCTCATATGCAAGGAAACTGCGAATGTTTTCCGTAAATATACCCAGCTTGACGCTTTGCAGTATGTGCTCTGTAAAGCCTATCAATATCCATGTGGCTGACACCATGGCAGTGGACAACACGGCCAGCTCGGCCAGACTCATGGATTTGCTGACAATGGTGCGGTAAGCTCCGTAGAGAAGCACCCCTTCAAAGATTATGGTAAAGGTGAAAATATTCCTGAACCAAAGCGGAATATTTATTTTGAATACATACTTTTCGACGGTCTCGAAGATCCCATCCAGTGCCTTCAAGTATTTGTATTTCATGAGGTTATATACATTGGACAGGCGCATTTCCTTTGAAAAATCGGCCAGGTGCATTACACGGTTCACATATTCGATCCTTCGTTTGTACGGAACCAGCGCCTGCTCGCGTTTGAACAGCATTTTATTGTATATGTATCCGAAAACAAAATTGCCTATGATGGGAAAGAAAACAAAAAGCACAGCTATGCTGTCTATGGTATACATGGCGTAAAACACTACCACAGCCGCTATTCCGCCGAAGACTATGCCAAAAAGGTTGCGGACGATCATGAACAGGTTCTCGTCAGCCTTGTCAACAGCCAGTGCATACTTGTTATAGAAGGCGCTGTCTTCAAAGCATCTGAGTTCCACGCTCCCGGCTTTTTTATACAGCATGCCGTAAAGCTTGCGGTACAGTGTCGCACCGGCCATAGGACGGAATGTTCCCTCAATATATGAGACGTAGGCAGAAACTATGAGGAATACCAGGCCGGAAATCAAAATAAACCTCATTATATATGAAAAGCTCTCCTGGTTTTCTATAGCACCGATCAGATAGCGAATAAAAAACAGGTCATAAAATATCCATCCAAAATACTCAACAGCATTCATAAGAGCTGTATGTACGACTATTCCCCTGCACATCCCCCACATGAGCCTGACGGCATAAAAAATATTGCCGATAGCACGGATCCTGCCGATCTTTTGTTTTTCCATATCAACTACCCCACGTAATATCAAATAAACACGTGAGAATATTTTACACCATCATCGCCATTATGTGGTATATAAATAAAGAGTTATATACAATTTTTATTTTCTATAAAATAGTTGTAACGTAAACAAGTCATGAGTCGAATTGTCGATGGACACATACGGTAATCTTTCTTAGACAGCGGAAAACATTAGAAATTATAGTTTAATACCTCAGCTTTATGGTATAAAATAAAAGCAGATATTCATAAATAAGGAGACTGGTATGGAAGAGTACAAGCTTAATGGAAAAGCAAAAAAGGTAAGATGCCTCATATGCGGCGCTGTATTTGATGCATCGCTTGATACATGCCCTGTTTGCGGTGTAGGACCCGATCTGTTTGAACCTTTTGAAGAAGAGGAAACATCGTTCAGAAAGGATACGGAAGAGGTATTCCTTATATTGGGCAATGGTGCCGCCGGGATCAGCGCAGCAGAGGAAATAAGGAAAAGGAATTCTACATGTTCCATAATCATGGTATCTGATGAGCCTGTACCCAGCTACAACCGGCCCATGCTGACAAAAGCTCTGAGCACGCTGGTAAATGCTGACGAAATTGCTGTCCATGATGCAGATTGGTATAAACAGAATAACATCGTCACTATGCTCGGTATCAGTGCAGAGAAGATCGACACTGCTGGCAAATCAGTGACCCTCAGTGACGGCAGCCTGTTGAAATATGACAAATGCATATACGCTCTCGGCTCCGAGTGCTTTATACCACCGAACCTGTACACAGGCAAACCGGAAATAGTCGCAATACGTCGTGTATCAGATGTGAAAAAGATCAGGGAACTCACCCCGATCGTAAAAAATACTGTCGTTATCGGAGGAGGCGTACTCGGTCTTGAGGCAGCCTGGGAAATGAGCAAATCAAGCCACGTGACAGTACTTGAAGTCGCCGATAAGCTCATGGTGCGGCAGCTTGACGATGCGGCCGGGGATTTTATTGCTGATATAATAAGAAGCAAGGGTATAGATTTCAGGCTGAGCGCCAATATCAGAGCAATAACCGGCGACAGCTCAGTAACAGGTGTCGAACTGGAAGATGGTACACGCTATCCAGCCGACCTAGTTATAATATCCTGCGGAGTGCGTCCGAATACTGCTTTGGCAAAAGAAGCCTGTCTGGCAGTCGATCGCGGCGTAGTCGTCAATGAAAAAATGGAGACAAACATTCCGGACATATATGCCTGCGGAGACTGCGCATATTACAATGGGACCAACTATTCTCTCTGGTCTCAGGCTCTTGATATGGGAAAGATCGCAGGTGCCAACGCTGCAGGAGAACAGCTCGAATACAAGCCTGTTCCGCCAGCTCTTACATTTGAGGGTATGGACACATCTCTGTTTGCAGCAGGTGATAATGGCAGGAATGCAGATATCAAATATAAAACAAGAGAAGTCAGGGATACAGCAAAAAACACCTACGAAAAGTACTTTTTTATTGATAACCGCCTGGCGGGCGTCATCCTTATAGGTGATATATCAAGGCTCGCACAGTTGACCGATGCACTCAATGAGAAGCGGAGCTACAAGGATGTCCCATGAGATGGGACATCCCACCTGGTTAAAACAAATTGCATCACTTCTAAGACAATATATTCATAATGATTACTCAGTATAAAAAAGAATTACTCAAATGATGAAAAATGTGGAAAATTGTCACTAAATATGGTATTATTACAGTAAAATCTTACATAGGAGTGATTGATTTGAGTAACCTTTATGAGCTTCCGAATTATCTGATCCGAAGGAAAGTCCTGACACTTGTAGGTGCGAAATTCCATGTTTTTGATCCCAGCGGCCAGGTAATCATGTTTTCTAAAATGAAGGCCTTCAAGCTGAAGGAGGATATACGGCTTTACACTGGCGAAGACATGCAAAATGAACTCATAACCATTCAAGCAAGACAAGTAATCGATTTTTCAGCGGCATATGATGTTATTGATGCAGTGACCGGCGAAAAGGTAGGAGCATTGAAGAGGAAAGGTCTCAAGTCAATAATAAAGGATGAATGGCTGATACTCGACGCCAATGACAATCAGATCGGATTCATAAAGGAAGATAGTACAGGACTTGCTTTGCTCAGACGTTTCCTTACAAATCTTATTCCCCAGTCATTTGATATTGAAATTAACGGGCAGGTCGTCGGTGTATGCAGACAAAGATTCAATCCTTTTATAATGAAGCTTGATGTCGATTTTGCTAAGGATACCAACCATATACTTGACAGACGTCTGGGCCTTGCCGCAGGACTACTTCTGTGCGCAATCGAGGGCAGACAGGACTGATAAAAACGGGGTCAGGCTTGAATTTAAATGGGGGTCAGGCTTGAAATATTCCTTTATTCATTTTATGAATAAAGGAATATTTCAAGCTTGACCCCGTTCACAATATATTAATAATTATACCGGTTACAGCAGCAAACAGCACTGAAAACAATATATACAGTATAAATCGCCTTACACCGAGAACAATTTTAACAGCTCCCAGATTAGTGATTTTTGTTGCAGGTCCGGTAATCATGAAAGCTGCTGCCGACCCCATACTCATTCCTGACTGTAACCATTCCGCGAGCAAAGGGATCGTTCCTCCGCCGCATACATAAAGCGGCACACCGATGGTGGCTGCCATTAAGACACCAAAACCATGGTTCCTGCCGAAAAGCCCTGCGAAAATTTCTGAGGGCACATATCGTTGAAACAGTGCAGATAGTGCAACACCTATCAGGAAATACACACCTGTGGCCTTGATATTTCTCCATATGTTCTTCAACAAGCGTATTAATATATTTGGGTGTGTGTCCCTGTTCGATGCTTCTGTAAAGCCGTCGAAATTGAAAAAGCGTTTATTCTTATAGAATATCCGAACGAACAGACCTGCAGCCATGCCGCACAAAAAACAGCTTACAAATCGCACCGCCAAAGCTGTCTTTCCAAGCGCAGCGCTGTATATGAGCAACTGGGGATTGAGCAATATGGAGCTCATCATAAAGGCAGCCAGCCAGTCATCTCTTATTCCCTTTTCGGAAAAGGAAGCAGCTATAGGAATGGTTCCATACATGCAAAGAGGAGAGGCGATACCGATCATACTCGCCGGCACCACCCCGAATATCCCAAGGCGTTTGTCAGCCATCGAAGAAAAAAGCTTGTGGATCTTCTCTTTACCAAATACAGATATCACTGATCCCAGCAAAATACCCACTATCCAGTACCAGATGATCTGATTGAGCTGGACACTGAAATAAAACCACAGGTATATCGCTTCTCGTTCAAATATATCTATCATTTATCAATCATCCAGTTTTATAAGTTTGTATTTTTGGCTTCCCAAGCCTATTTCTTCTGCATACTCCAGCGTATGTATCCCATTTTTTGCTTCCATACGCTTTATTAGTGATTGTCCATCAGGAGCGGCGTATACAAGATCCACACAGGCTTTGTCAAGAGCTACCGGGTCAAGTGATGCCAGAATGCCTATATCAGCCATATCCGGTTTTGCCGGGTGGTTATTGCAGTCACAGTCAATGGACAGGTTATTCATTACATTGATGTAGAGTATACGTTCTCCCCTGTTATCAGCTACAGCTTTAGCTGCTTCAGCCATCGACTCCAGAAAATTGTCCTGTATTCCGCCCCACATACTGCTGCTGCTTTTGCCTGCAGTATGTATCAGGTTTTTACCCTTTACAGATGCGATGCCTATTGACATATTTTTGATCGCTCCGCCAAAACCGCCCATTTCATGACCTTTAAAATGGGATAGAACTACATAGAAATCGTAGTTTTCAAAGTGCGAACCAACTATGTCTTCTTTCAGATGTTTTCCGTTTTTTATAGGAAGGCTGATAGTATCGTCCGCATCCATTATGTCAACAGGAGCAACTTCAGTGAAGCCATGATCTTCGGCCGCCTGCATATGCATCTTTGTTGTTCCCCTAAGTCCGCCATAAGCAGTATTGCAGTCGACAAATGTACCATTGAGCGACTGGACAAAATCCTTTACAAGGTCGGGAGACAGAAAATTGTGGCCTCCGGGCTCACCCATATGCAGCTTTATAGCTACCTTTCCTTCTGCAGCACGGTCAAGAGCCTTATAAACATTCATCAACCCTTCAGGACTGATACTTGTTGTCATATATACATTTGGAATTTCTTTTATGGAATCTTCTGAAGCAGTATCAACCTGCTGGTCCTCTGCTGCATCAGTATTCTGACTCTCATCTACGGCACTGATATCCTTTGTTGTATCGGATATTTGACTTTCATCTGCAGTGCTGACATCCTGCACCGCATCAGGTACTTGCTCATCCTTCGCCTGACTGTTATCTTCATCAATCTGTCCAGCAGAACTGTCGGCGACATCATTGCTAACAGCTCCGGAACCGCACCCTGTGATCAAGGCCATCAGCAGCATAAGCACCAACAGCATGGTAATCGATCTTTTCATCTTGACAGACCCCCTTTGTATAAATAAAGTAAAGTATTCATGCAAATTATACCATACTATATTTATACTAAGAGCATGTGGGCAAACTATTGTAAATAGTCTAAAACGGTAAAACGGGGTCAGGCTTGAATTTTATTAGGGGGTCAGGCTTGAAATATTCCTTTATTCATTATATGAATAAAGGAATATTTCAAGCCTGACCCCCAACTAAAATTCAAGCCTGACCCCGATACAAACAAATTAATAATTTTCTTTTCTTACTTCGAAGTAGCTCTTGGGGTGTGCGCATACGGGGCATATTTCCGGAGCTTTCTTGCCCATTACGAGATGCCCGCAGTTCCTGCATTCCCACATGGTTTGTTCGGATTTTTCGAATACTGCCTTCATATCAACATTATTAAGAAGTGCACGATATCTCTCTTCATGCGACTTTTCGATCATAGCAACCATCCTGAACTGGGCGGCCAATGCCTTGAAGCCTTCTTCCTCGGCATCCTTTGCGAATCTTTCATACATATCGGTCCACTCGTAGTTTTCGCCCTCTGCTGCATGAAGAAGGTTTGCTGCAGTATCGCCTAATTCGCCCAGAGCTTTGAACCAAAGCTTTGCATGCTCTTTTTCATTGTTTGCAGTTGCTTCAAATATGGCAGCGATCTGCTCATATCCTTCTTTTTTTGCTACGGAAGCAAAATATGTATACTTATTTCTTGCCTGAGATTCGCCTGCAAAAGCGTCCCTTAAATTTTTTTCAGTTTTGGTTCCTTTTAAGTTCATAACGACCTCTCCTTTATAATGATATATATTAAGTATAAATTTTTGCTGCAGTCTAAGCCCGCAACAGTGAATATATTCCCCTGATAATGTTTTTTAAACATGAAATAGGGCTGTATGGAATGGAAAAAATCAGCCTCCTGCTATTTTGCTTGACAGGAGGCCTTTTTGTTGCATACTCTTACTTTCTATTATGTACTTGAGCTGTCATCCGGGCTCAGTATCGTATATTTTATTCCTTGATACTGCCTAATGCTACACCGGCGATAATATATTTCGAAAGCAGGAAATATATAACGAACAGCGGAAGCACTGTCAATGATAATGCCAAATAAATTGAGCCGTACTCTGTCTTGTAAATATCGCCTCTGAGAAGACTGACCATTATAGGCATTGTATACTTGCTGTTATCAGTCAACAGGATCAGCGGCATAAAGAAGTTGTTCCAGTTTCCCACGAATGAGAAAATGGCTTGTGTTGCTATAGCAGGTTTTGCTATAGGCATGATTATTGCATTGAATGTGTAGAATTCGCCGGCGCCATCTATTCTTGCAGAATTGACAACATCCATTGAAAGTGTGGCCAGCAGGTACTGTCTCATAAAGAATACAGTCGCAGGTGCCGCAATAGCCGGAAGAATCAGCGGTAAAAAGCTGTTGGTCCAGTGCAAACGGTACATGAACTGATAAAAACCAATACCTGAAACCTGTGCAGGAATCATTAAAACTGCCATTATGAAAGTAAAGAACGGTTTACGCATTCTCCAGTCATATGCAACCAATGCAAATGCTGTAAGAGCTGAAAAATATACTGTAGCAATCGTTGCACCGGAAGAGATTATCAGAGAGTTAAAGAAACCTTTTATCGGGTCAAAGGTCTTGCCGGCCAGTACTGCGAAGTTATCAAGCAATCTTGTGCCTGGTATCAGCGAAATAGCGCTCTGCTGTATCTCGAACGTACCTCTGGTAGCGTTCATGAGCATTATCCAGAACGGCAGTATGCTCAGTATTGACAGTATTATACATACAACATAAATCACTATTTTCAATGTATATTGTGATACATCTGTTTTACGCTTACTCATGCTGCCGCCCTCCTTTGCGCTTTTTTCTCAAGCTTCTTGATCTTGGCTGCATATTTATCCCTCATGGAATAGAAGAGCAAACCAGAAAGTGCTGATATCACGACAAACATGATCATACTTGCTGCTGCAGCACGGTTATACAAATAGCTTCCCGAGAATGCCTGATTGTAAATGAACACACTCGTGGTAAGCGTTGAATTGTCCGGTCCTCCAAGGTTCAACAGCCTTGGTATATCGAACATCTGCAGACCACCTATCAAGCTTGTGACCAATGTGAACAGCAATATTGTCCTTAAGCATGGCAGCGTTATAAAGAAAAACGTCTGCGACCTTGTTGCGCCATCTATCTCAGAGGCTTCGAAGAGCTCGGGATTGATTCCCAATACTCCCGATATCAGTACTATCATCGTGTATCCATACCACTGCCAGAATTGTATGAACGAAATGATGCCTCTCGTAGTCCACTTCTGGAGCATAAAGTTTATAGGAGCATCTATCAGACCCAGCTTTTGCAGGATATCATTCATAGGGCTCATAGGATATCCGAAAAGCGAGTTGAAGAGTATTGCTATCGTCGCTGCTGTTATGATATTGGGCATGTAAAACAGAACTTTAAACAACCCCTGTCCCTTTACTTTGTGGCGTGTGCTGGTGAACCAAGCAGTGAGCAGGAGAGCTAGCACAATCTGTGGTATAAAGTTGATGATCCACATAATTGCCGTATTAGTTATTGACACCTGAAAAGATGGATTTTTGAATATTGTCGAGAAATTCTGGAAAGGATTCTCCAGAAACTTAAAATCTGTCTTTCCCAAACCCTTAAGGTCTGTGAACCCAATTATGGCAGTGTATATAATCGGGTAAAGGGAAAATATCAGGAACGCAAGTATAAATGGTGCTGAAAAGATATATCCATATTTAGCGTAGCTAACGCTCTTGCGTCGCATAAGAATTCACCTCCGGGTAAAGCGTTAGTTCAAATTTGTTTTTTACATAAAATTTGGGCGGGTCGGAAAGGCATCCGCCCGCCCTTGCTAACATTATTCTTACTCGACTACGATATCAAGGTTGTCTATTATCAACTGCTTGAAGTCAGCTATCGCCTGATCACGGCTCTTGTTACCATTGGAGTACTCACGTACCTGGTTACGCCAGTGAGAATTGATAGTTTCGTCGTACTGAGTCTTGTTCTTACCGGTTGCAAACTCGCCAGCAGGAACGAATACGTCAAACATATTCTGTCCGCCGAGGAAGTCAACTTTACCGTCAGACTTGGACATTACTGTACCGGAAGCAACTGTATCCTTTGTGCCGCCAGGTCCATTAAGTGTTCCGTTTGCCCAGAAGTACTGGAGACCAGTTTCAGAGCTGTCAAGAGTGATCCACTCGATTATGTCGCCGACTGACTTCTTGATCTTGGTATCCTTGTTGCCCATTACCCATGTGCCGCCCCAGAAGAAGCCAACCGGAGGTTCAGCAACTGCCCAGTCGCCGTATGTGCCTTCACCGATCTTAGTTCCGCCGGAGTTACCAGCCATAACGTAGTTGATGAGCCAAGCAGGACCAAAGAATCCGAATACTTTCTGTGCGCTGGCATCTTTCATGTCAGCATACCAAGCATCTGTCCAGTCCTGAGTATCATTGCTCCAACCATTGTCTTTGATAGTCTTTGAATAATCAAGGAATGCTTCACGTGAAGGATCGATAAAGAGCTTGCCGTCAACGATCCAACCCTTGTCAGAAGCGCCTTCAACTGCGTGCCAGAGGTCACCGTCACCAGAGATGATAGCGTAACCCTTAGCTTTCAGTTCAGCTGCTGCTGCGAAGAACTTATCCCAGCCGGGACCGATCTTGCCGGTAACAGTTGCCGGGTCATCAGTTCCCCAAGTGTCTTTTGCCAGTGAACGACGATAAATGAAAGCACCGCCGGTTGCCTGGTATCCGAGACCTACGAGCTGACCATTCGGATTAGTTCCGATATCAACTGTGTACTGAGCGATTGCAGACTCTTTGAGGAGCTTGTCAACGTCAATACCGAGATCCTTGTATGCTGCTGCAAATTTGTAAGCGTCGCCCTGTGTATATTTCAGAACGAATGCGCTCTCTGCTGCATACATGTCCGGAGCGTCTGCGCCGCCGCCTGCCAGAGCCTGGTCGAGTGCGGGCTGGTATGCACCGTCAGTAGTTGCAATGATGGTCGGTTTGATTTCGAGTGAGAAATCAGGATTGATTTCCTTAAACTTGTCCATCATCTTCGGGATTTCATCTGTGAATGTCCACAGGTTGACTGTCTTTATGCTCGGATCGTCAGCTACATCTGTAGCCGGAGGAGCTGTGTCAACCGGTTTGTCCCCTGTTGCGGGTTGGTCAGTTGTTGCCGGAGCGTCCGGAGTTACGGGTGGGTTTACTGTCTTGCCGCAGCCTGTTAACAGCATAGTAACGAGGAGCGTGCACGCGAGAATAGTTGCCAAAATTCTTTTCATGGTTTCCCTCCTTTTAATATATGTATAAACTTACTACTGCATGAAAATTATATAACATATTTATATACTGTGCTTCTTGTATATTGCTATCTATTTATCAAATATTGCTAGTTTTATGTATATTTACTGATGATTTCTATAACCTTTTGCTAAATTTTAATTAAAAATCACTATTTTTTTTAGTGAAAATGTTAATAAAATACAACACATTTATTCATCAATATTTATACATTTCCTATCTGCTTATTATATATTCTCTCATATCGGCTGTTATATGCCACTAAATAAATAGCAATATTTGATATATTCATAACTCATATCATTAATTTACACAAACCAACAAATTATTTGTATGATTTTCCATATTGCGCTTTATATTCTGATGGAGTACAGCTTTTTTTCGCTCTGAACACGCGGTTAAACGTAGCAAGACTGCTGAAACCGGATTTCATCGCTACCTGCATTATGGATAGATCATGATCGGCCAAAAGCTTCTCGGCCTGCATGATCCTTCTGTTGATCAGGTAATCATACCACGACATGTTCATGACCTGCTTGAAAAGACGGGCGAAGTGAAATTTGCTGAAACCGGCTATATTGGCTATGTCCTCTACCTTGATGTTTTCAGTGCAATGCCGGTTCATATAGTTGCATACCTTTACAAAAAGCTTGATATATTCCACCTGCTTCTGATTCTTTATATTTGTAAAGTTCTCCTCCGTTTTAATACAATTTCGCCCTATAATGGAGAAAAACCTGATCAGCATCGAGTATACAAGGGCTTCCTTAAAAGGCTGGCTCGTAAAATATTCAGATGCCATATTCATTATCAGCGAGACCAACTCTGAATGTATATTATGCATTGAGGCGGGTGTAACTACAATACAAGGGTGAAACATGTTAAAAGCCGTACTGAACCCTTTAAGGCTGTAAAGCAGCGTACAGTCAAACTGCAATATTATCCTGCAGCCGCTGGACGGAGAATATATCTGATGCAGCTCGCCCGGAGGTATGATCATGATGTCGTTGACGTTCAGATCATATATGTTGTCATCCATGACGACCCTATAGGAATTGTCGACCGGCAGTATGACCTCGGCATCAGTGTGCCAGTGCCGCGGGTAATCCTCAGACTCCTTGTTCATATACAGCCTGATTTTGAAATCTCCGCGGTAATCAACAGTTTCGTGCAGTCCATTCAAAATTTCTATCAACGGATAACCATCTCCCGATTAATATAATATCACAAAAAGCTGTATATATGAAACAATGCTGTAAAAATCCTCATCCTCACCTATATTGCTGGTTATGTTAAAATAAGGCACCTGTATAGCAGGTGCCTTACAACAATTATCGCCGCTGTTAGTTTATCTTGAATATCTTTATTGCATCCTCCAGTCTCATCGCATCGCCTTCAAGCAGCATCGCCGCTTTTTGCAGCTGTTCCACTGCATCGATCTGGTCCTGTGCCGTTGCGCTCACTTCCTCCGATGATGCCGCTGTCTGCTCGGTGACAGAGGATATGTTCTGTATTGCATTCAGAGTATCATCCTTAACAGATTCGATGGCCTGCAGTCGCACCAGAATATCAGTAAAGTTGTTGGCCAGTTCATTTACATGCCTGTTTATATTATCAAATACACTTACGGTCCTTGCAAGGGCATCGGTCTGCGATGCTACTATACTCTCAGCCTTTTCCGCAGTCTCAACCGTTTCCTTGTTCTGCACAGATATTGCCTTTACCGTATTTTGTATCTGTTTGGCCGCATTCACGCTTTTATCTGCCAGCTTCCTTATTTCTTCCGCTACCACTGCGAATCCGCGTCCCGCTTCTCCTGCCCTTGCGGCTTCGATCGAAGCGTTCAGCGACAACAGTGTCGTCTGAGATGCAATGTTATTGATCAAGTTGACAAAGCCCTCTATCTTCTTGGACTGAGCACCAAACTGCTGGATCTGCTCTATGACATCATGTGTTATCTCAGATGTATCCTTGGATTTTTCATTCAGCTCATTGACGATCAGCATACCATCGCTTACAACAGATTTGGTATTGTTGGCGATCTGTTCATTTTTATTCGTATTTATGTACAGCTGGTTGATCTGGTCGGACAGATTTGACATGCGAACCAGGCAGTGCTCTGCATCATCAGACTGATGTATGGCTCCCGTCCTCATTTCATCTATGGTTCTGGAAATGCCCTTGCTTGCATCGAGAAGCTCGCCAGAGGTACAGGTCAGACTGACTGCAGAACTGCTGAGCGCTGTTCCGACCATCTGGACCTCTCCGATCAGATTGCTCATATTCTCCACCATGTTTGAAATTCCCCTGGAGAGCTCCAAAAATTCATCCTTCCTGTTTGTATCGAAGCTGACAGTCAAATCACCCTCTGCAACCTTTGATATGGATTTGTTCATGGAACGGATCGAGTTGGCGATCCCGGCTGTGATCAGCAATACTACGATTATGGCGATTATACAGGCTATCGTCACAAAAAGGACACTCATGGTTCTTACGCCTTTTACCTCTTCGAGTATGTTACTCTTTGGAATAAGTGCACAAACGGTTCCTTTTACATTCTCGAATTTACTGTATATGAATAAGTGGATCTCGCCTTTATAATTAACATAGCTGAAATTGCTGGACTCCTCAGATCTCAGGGCATCCTGAAAATATGGGAGCGGTGTGAACACGGAGGTCTCGTCAGTATTTATCAGGGTCTCTTTGCCGTCCTCGGTTATAAATCCGATAATACTGCCTTCACCCATATCATACTTTGAAAACATGTTCAGGATTTCTTCCCTGGAAACATCAACAATAACATAGCCCCTGGTGTCCCTCATTTTTCTCACTACAGAGGTCGCGTAGCTGTCTGTTTTATAGGGATCGCCTTTCTTCAGGACCTTGTCCAGCTCAGAATGATCCGACACCCATAACAGATCTATCTTTTTTTCCTTTATCACCTTACCGATGTCCGATTGCGCGATCGTATCATAGAGGTTGCTGTTTACATCAACAGTAGTGGAAAGGTCGAATCCATTCCTGCCTATTATATGTATATTCTCAATAAATACATTGGTAAGAGCATTGAGTGAGATCCTGTCATAAATATCATCAATAGTTTTTGTGCTGCCAGCTGCCTTCTCATAATCCAACTCAAAAAATTTCCTGAAGTTGACGTCCAGGGTTATTTCCTGTGTGGATTTTTCTATCATGCCGAGGCCGAAATTCATATAGGTGCTCACGGCATCTATCGTATCGGCTGCACTTTCCTCGTACTTGCCGATAATAGCAGCCTCAGATTTTTTATATGACAGGACTCCGTAAACAGCCAAAAGGATAATCGGTATGAGCATACCGATTATGAGCTGCAATTTAATGCTTTGAATATTTATTCCCTTTATTATGTTCCACACGCTGTCGAAAAAATTCCTGCTTTTTTTAGGGTTTCCATCTGCTGGAGCTTTATTTCTCCTGCGCAGAATATCAGGGATCCTGATAGATTTAAGAAACCTTTCGACTATACCTTTAGGCAACATAGATATCCCCATTTCATAATGTATTTAGTGGCAACATAGTGAGCTGTATATAAGTAAAACCTTGGGGTCATGCAGCAACATATAAGTGTATATTACAATACTCTATTGAAATTTTACCATTTCACCATATTTATATAATACAATTCTATCAATTAGCAGTCGTTATATCAAGTACTTTTAAAAATTACGACAAGATTCGCCAGACAAGGTTCGCCCAGGCATGATTAGCAGATCAAACTATTTCATCTCCGCAGGAGGAACGATTTGTTCCAGTACCGAGTCGATAGTTTTTGCGTTGCCGAGTGATTCCTCATAGGTGATCAACGGTTTTTCCCCGTTTAGTATGCACCTTCCGAACTGCTCTACCTCCAGCATATAATTGTGGGGACAGTCTATGACTATCTCTTCTTTTCCGTCATTCCGGACGATTTTAATAGTGTTGTCCCCGGCTGCATTAAACACAACAGGAACATGAATATAGCCGGCCTCGCCTACAATGGTGTATTCTACTCTGGGGGAGCATGCAAATGAGCAATATGATACAGCCTTTACCCCGCCCTCAAACTCAAGCATGATACAGCTGCTCATATCGACTCCGGTCCTGTGATCCACCTCCCCGGAGGCCGTGATCCTGGTGGGTTCTGAACCGATGATATATCTGATGATGTTCAGATTGTAGCATCCGATATCATAGGTCGCTCCTCCTCCAAGCTCCGAAACAAGCCTTACATTCGCCGGGTTGTTCAGAATGAAGCTGAAATGTGATTCCATAAATTTGATTTTACCTATTGTGCCGGCATCCACAAGCTCCTTCACTTTCCTGGTCAGAGGACTGTGACGGTAAGCGAAGGCTTCCATTAATAATACACCGTTTTTATCCGCGGCCGCCTTCATGGCTTTTACCTCTTCAGCGTTGATCCCGAGAGGCTTTTCACACAATATATGCTTTTTACTTTCAGCAGCCTTCAGTGTCCATTCATAATGGAGCGAATTCGGAAGAGGAATGTAAACGGCATCTATCTCCGGGTCTTCCAATAGCTCTTCATAGCTTGTATAGGCTTTGACAGGGCTGAACCTGTCCCGGAAATCATCCAGCCTGCTTCCCGCCGACCTGCTTGAGACAGCGTACAATCTGGCATTCTCTGCGGCAAGTATTCCGGGGATCACAGATTTTTCAGCGATCTCGGCACACCCGATCACTCCCCAGTTGACAATAGTTTTACTCATGTTACTACCTCCTCAAAACGCTATTCTATAAACATCTCTATCTTTTCTCTCTCAGTGAGTGTCCTGCCATTTAGCTGCTTATCAGCCTCATCCAGAAGCATTTGCGTAGTATAGACCGGAGCAAGGAACAGCTCCGAGCTCCAGTAGGACAATATTTTTTCAAAATTACTGTCTATATCTGCTATCGATACCCGTGCAAGTATTTTATACGAAGATGAATCCATAATAACAGCGTACTTTGATTTATCGATACATGCAATACGGCTGCCATCCCTGCTGAATATGACTCTTCCCAGACCGCTCCCGAAGAAATCAGAGCTAATGGCAGTCAGCAGGCTTCCGTCCTGGCAGTTGAATATTTCGATTCCATAGTCGTCATAGCCGGCAAACAGCAATTTGGAGTCTGGACTGAAAATCAGTGTGACAGCATCATTGACAGCGCCCTTCATAATAACGGGTTCCTTATTTCTGTCCACGGTATCGTAAAGCTTAATTGTTTTATCATCCCAGGCCAATGCATATTTCGTTCCGTCACCGCTTACCGCACCTGTGACCATACCTGCATCATCGCCCAGCAATGTCTCCAGACCGGTATTGAGATCGACAAGCTTGGCTATGCCGTTGCGGTCGGAAAGCATAAGCTTATTATCGGAAGAAAATGAGCATGAGGCCGAATATCCGGCTTCAACGGACGCGATCGTCCTGAGGTCATCTGAAGAAAACACTGTTACCTGTTTGCCGCAGCATATGGCAAAAGCTGTGTCATCAGGGCCATAGCTTACCCATGATATGCTTTCCGTAGTCTCTTCCTTTATGGTCTGCAGATCATTGTCCAGAAGCATGACTCCTCCATCTGAAAGAACTACAATTATCCTGTCGTTTTTTACAAATCTGCAGTCTTTTATGCTGCTGTCGAGAGAAACAGAATTAACAATCTTTTTATCAGATAAACTGCAAAGCACCAGTTCACTATCATTCCCTGCGCTCACAGACATACTGCCATCAGGAGAAAAATCCGCTCTGGAGATAGAGTCATTATGATCTGCAAGCTTTATGGTATTGTCATTGAATAATACATTCATTATGTATACCTTTTTTGATAACTGACATGTTATAGCTATACTGCCGTTGCCGATTTCCATGCCTGTTATCGGCTCAGGGCGGGTGATCCTGTGCCATTCGCTTTCGTACCCGCTGTTTTTCATGAAGCAGAATCTTATCGTCCCATCATTGGAGGATGTGACAATAAAGCCGTCATATACTTCGTAGTCAGTAATATTGTCTCCGCTTATAAAGGAATATACTACCTTTCCGCTGCTGATATCACAAACATTCAATTTTTCCCCTTCCGTTAAAATTATCATATTTGTGTCAAAAGAAGAAAATTGCACATTATCAACTGCCGCATGTGTGAATGCTATTGAAATACCGGGTTCTCCCCCCTGGGTCGAATAGACATCCAGCATACCGTTCCCTCTCCCAAGCAGATCATCAGTACCCTCAGTTGAAGCCACCGCAATGTATCCCTCAGGTGAAAAGGCCAGATCTGACACAAACTGCAGGCCAGTACTGTATGATTCAAGCATTTTTCCGGTCTCTGTTTCAAACACAAATGCCTTGCCAAAGTTGCTGCCTATGCCTATCATGCCGCCGTCAGCACTGAAACTGATACTGCTTATAAAGCTGCTGAAGTCCGTGAAGTCCATATGACTTTCCAGGTCGATTTCAACGATAGTATCACCGGTGGATGCATCCAGTACCATAATATCTCTTGATGACAAAACGGCAACTCTGTTCCCTGAAACACTTATCTTTGTTGCTATGAACTCCCTCTGCCACTTTAAATTCCCCTCTATATCGAAACAAGTGATATTTTCGTAGTTACCCGAAACAATTGTACCGTTGTCAATAAACTCAATCGTATCGCCGCTGAACAGTGATGAATGATTAGTGAAATACTCACCTATACATTTGCCGTCCTCCACATTCCACATACGTGAATAGCCGTCACCTGACAATGTCAGCAGTGTTTTACTGTCCGGACTCAGCTCGATGTAGCTGACTGGTTTGTTGTGATCCAGGACCATGTCCATGTCGTACATCGTATCGATCTCATAGACTCCCAGCGCTCGGGCAAGCGCATATTCCGCCTCTTCTACATAGGGCCTGTCCTTGTTGTCCAGATCCTTCGGCAGAGCTTCACGGGCTACCAGGATCGCTCTGTAGCGGTCTCCCTCTTTCAAAAGTCTGGATGAAATATCAGCAAGATATCTTGACTGGCTTATCTGCGTTTTTTCGATCTGTACAACTATTTCTTCATTTTTTTTGCTGATTTCATGATTTTGCTTGCTGATTACCATTGACTGATACATGCTGAAGGCCCCAAAGGCAATGAAAAATGCCGAAACCGATATTGAAGCCGTTAATATGGCTTTTATCCTTCGCTCCCTGTGGCGCTGCCTCAGATCGTCATACCCGCAGTTCAGCATTGGAGCAAGCAGGCGAAGCATTTCTGTCCTGAGCTTTTTGAACATCTCCTTTTCCGAAGATGCCCTGATATCTGCAGCAAGCGGTTCAACCTGTATTACTTCTTCCGCCCCGCTCCCATCCCCGTACACATCCTTGCTCTTTACATAGCAAAGCTGCTCAGGGAATGACTCTCCTGGTTCGCCTTCGATCAAAAGGGCAAGTACCTTGTTATGACCATGGATCGCCTTGAAATCTTCTATTTCCTTTAAGACCCACTGAGACTCAGGTGTCCTTGGAGAGCAGATCACTATCAGGAACTCCGAGTCCTTCAGTGCTTCGGTAATATTACCGGCAAGGTTTGATGAGGTAGGGAGTTCCTCCCTGTCTCTGAAGACACGCTTTATTTGCTTCCGCCCGCAGGTCTTCGCTATCGACTTCGGGATCCTGAAGCCTTCCAGCATCCTGTGGAGTCTGTCGGCGACACTCTTGTCAGGCTCACAGTGCCTGTAGCTTATGAAAGCATCATATTTGAACGGATACCGTTCTTCCATTAAAACACCCCGCTAATACATCGATATAAATTAAGATTAACGATAATCAGTATTTATGTCAATAAGTCCATCCTAACCTGTATTGCTGACTTTGTGCCTTAGTCAGTATGATCATTCATCCTTTGTGATTTCTTCGATCTGCTGCTTTTTCTCATCGGGCAGCACATCTCCGATATAATTGCGTCCCGGCTGCTGTTTTTCATGATATGCCTGCATTATTTTCCTATCAGCGCTGATGAGCTCTTCCTTCAAGTCTCTGGCAGAAATAACAGCGCAGCCTGCGCCTCTTATTATTATCTGCTGCAGGCCGTCCGAGGTCGCAACAGTTATGTCATATCTGTGCTTGTTGCTGTGGGCGAATTTCTCGATAAAGTGATCTGCTGTCTGGGCTTCCCTTGTAAAAACAACATAAACATTGCCATAATCGATCATCTCTTCGTTATGCCCGAGCACGCGGTATGCATCAAACACGACAATGATGCGGCATTTTCTGAAGTGCTGATATTTGCTTAGATAATCGATCAGCTTTGATCTGGCCCCGTCCATGTTCTCATCGGCAAGCTCCTTTAGCTCGGGCCATGCAAAAATAATATTGTAGCCATCCACAAGCAGATACTCATTCTTCGCTGCCGTCAGCTTCCCGATTTCTCCTGATCTGCCGGTATCTGCTGACGGCGATGGCGCATGATAGCTTCCGGCGGCAGCCTTGCGCTTCTTCCAGACGGTTTTCTTCCCCTGATTGGCAAAAAAAGTGCGCTTGAATATCCTGTCGACCTCCTCGGGGCCGATCCATTGCTCCTCTTTCCACTCGGGATCCGGCTTTTGCTCTGTTTCCCCGATGCTGTCACTGCTCTTGCTGAAGCAGCTTTCCACATGCATATAGTCTTTAACACTGTCCCAGTTGACCGGAAAGCTTGCGCCATTTTCACAGAATACCGACCATGCAGGATTTGCAATATCTCTGTCAGGGTCGTATCCTATCATCTCCGCCACTTCTTCGGTATTATGACAGGGCCTGTATCCCATCAGGCTGCAAAAAAGCCTGCCAAGGCCTTTTGAATATGCCGCCACATCTTTCTGGTAATTCTGCATGGCGGCTACGGGTGCGATCCCTTCAAGCACTGCCGTCTCACCTGTTATCTCGGTGACATTGCAGGTTCCTGACATTTTTTCAATATCGGACATTGCCCGGCCTATAAGATTATCGGGAACCTCAAGGCTGAAAGAGTAGAAGGGCTCCAGCAATACGGACTGAGCTTCCATAAGTCCCTGGCGTACAGCCCTGTAAGTCGCCTCTCTGAAGTCCCCGCCTTCCGTATGCTTGTTATGGGCTTTGCCTGAGATTAAAGTGATTTTCATATCCGTTATTGCAGAGCCTGTGAGGACACCTTTGTGGACCTTCTCCTCCAGATGAGTCAGGATCAGATTCTTCCAGCTCTTAGCCAATACATCGTCACTGCAGTCAACTGCAAAACGAAGGCCGCTTCCGGGCTCTCCCGGCTCCATCAGCAAATGCACCTCCGCATAATGCCTCAGCGGTTCAAAATGCCCGACTCCCTCCACTTTATCTGCAATGGTCTCCTTATAAAGTATCCTTCCTGATCCGAAACCAGCTTCGATACCAAACCTGCTTTGTATAGTACTTTGCAGTACCTCTGTCTGTACCTCTCCCATTATCTGCGCTCTGATTTCTTTAAGGCTTTCATCCCATACAACACGAAGCTCAGGCTCCTCCTCCTCGATCTGGCGAAGCTTGGGGAGCATCACCCTTGGATCACAGCCCTCAGGCAGTATTATCCGATATGACAGCACAGGCTCCAGTACAGGCGCGCCGGAGGTTTCCTCCGTTCCCAGACCTTCTCCCGGCCTGGTCCGGGTAAGCCCGGTCACCGCACATACCGTTCCTGCCTCCGCCTCATTTATCGTTTCGAATTTTTGTCCCGAATAGACTCTTATCTGATTGACCTTCTCCGTTTGGGAACCGTTGCCCAATGTATCCCTCACCTTGAGCCTTCCTCCGGTTATTTTCATATGAGTAAGGCGGTTTCCCTGGTCATCTCTGTTTATCTTGAATATTTTGGCTCCGAATTCTTCCCGATACGAGGGCATATCAGAATACATCACCAGACTCTGCAGGAACTCATCCACACCTTCAAGCTTTAAGGCAGAACCAAAAAAGCACGGAAATATTCTACGCGCTTTTATCGTTTCCCTGACAAGACCGACCCCGATTTTGCCCTTATCAAGGTAAGCCTCCATCAGGGCCTCATCACACATGGCCAACTGTTCGCGGAAATGGTCTGTTTCATCCTGTGTGAATTCGATACAACTGTCATCCAACTGTTTTTTCAATTGGGCCATTACTATTTCTTTATTCGTACCGTTCTGATCCATTTTGTTGATGAAAATAAAGACAGGTATCCGATAGACAGAAAGCAGGCGCCACAAGGTCCTGGTATGTCCCTGTATGCCGTCTGCCCCGCTTATTACCAGGATCGCATAATCCAGCACCTGGAGCGTCCTCTCCATTTCGGCTGAAAAATCTACATGGCCGGGGGTATCCAGCAGTGTGATCCGGGCATCCACTGTATCAAAAACTGCCTGCTTGGCAAAAATGGTGATGCCCCGGGCCCTTTCAAGCTCATAATTATCCAGATAGGCATCCCTGTTGTCCACCCTGCCCAGCTTGCGGATCCTGCCGCTCAAATATAGCAGGCTCTCTGATAAGGTTGTCTTGCCGGCATCAACATGTGCCAGTATTCCTATGACAAGTTTCTTCATAATCAAATCCTTTGCTGTCGATACATATATAATACCAACAAGTCAGACAACTAACAAATCACAGTATATAACAACGGCAGCAAAGGCATAAGACCTGCACATATTCATGAAAGATCGGTGATCTTTCCGGTTTCCTCATCCCTGACCATATGGTTGTATGCTGCAAGCTTCTTGATTTTTTTGAATGCGTAAATATACATAAATACTATGAATGGGATACAAATCAGCACAAGGATCGTATTTCCCGAAAGAACAAGAAAATCATATACACCGTGCAGTATCACAGGCACGATCAGACCCAATGCCATGAATTTGTTCCTGTCCCGGGTGTCCACACGGAATCTGCCGATCCCCAGATAGTATCCCATGGCTACAGCGGTGATCGCATGACACGGCACCGCCGTGAGGGCTCTCATAACACCGGTGGTGAATCCATTTTGAAATACATATAGTATATTTTCTACAGTTGCAAAGCCCAGTGAAATGTAAACAGAATATACGATGCCGTCGAACATTTGGTTAAAATGTCTGCAGCGTTTCCCTGCCGCAGTTCTCATGACAAAGTACTTGACGCCCTCTTCTATCAGAGCTACCCCGAAGAATGCTTCCAGGAACACGCTGGGCAGGGATTTGTCAAATCCGGCCACACCCTGTATGATCAGTTCCAGAATACAAACGGGAATAACAGTCAGACAGCCGAGTCCAAAAAGAAGCAGCAGGAATTTCTTCGGCTCCTTGTCATATTTATCCTTGGTATAAATATAGACCAATATTGCTATGGAGGGTGCGACAGCCAACGCTAAAAGATACATTTGACCAACCCTTTCGACATTTTTTTTGCTTATTCATGTTTTTTCTAATTTATCATACTTGGCCATATCTTTCCATACCGAATTTTTACGGCATGCGCGGTCAGTGACGCATGCGCAGTCTGTACGGCATCCGCGGTCAGGGAGGCATGCGCAGTCTGTATGGCATCCGCGGTCAGTGACGCCAGCGTGGCCAGTGCGGCCGGCCTCACCGGACATGCAGCATACAAAAAAGGCTGCATCTCTGCAGCCTTTATGTAACTGATCATATTTATCTGTTTGGATTATAAAGAGCCTTCCTTCGGATCTTCGCCATAATTGTTTGATCCACGGTCTCCTTCTTTTGCCAGAAGGATTATCAGCCATATTGCTCCGATAACCGGAATAAAAGCTATGAAGATCCATGTTCCTGCTTTTCCGATATCGTGCAGTCTTCTTACTGCTACTGCAAGGTTTGGTACCAGCAGAGCCAGGCTTAAAAGCGGAACTATGAGATAAGTGCCCAGAATGCCGTCGATTATGTTTGCAGCAACATTGAAAATAAAGTAGAACAGGAAGAACATCCAATATTCTTTACGTCTTGCGCGCCCGGAAAACACTGCATACTTTTGAATAACTGCTAAAAACCAACTCATACTCCATCCCCCTTAAATCACATAAGAATTTAACTGCAACAATTATTTCCTTATCATCCTACTTAATAATGCAAAAATTGTCAAGAGATATTTTATGTCAAGTACCTCGCCAATAAGGTTTCGTCCGCAGAAAAGGTAAAATCAAAGTCCTGAGTATGATAAAATAGCTTGAAATTTTTTTATCAATAATGTAAATTATTCATATGGGCCGCGCAACTGACGGAAAGCATCCAAATACAGGATGTGGCAGGTTGACCTGCAGGGAGCGCGCATATTTCTGAGCCGACCGTCTGGGCAAACATTATAGTTTGTCCAGGCGTTTTTTATTTTTTATGCGCAGGAGGTTGAATAAATGAAGATTATGTCACTTGAGCATGAGCTCAAATCAAACTCATATCCCGGCCGAGGAATTGTTATAGGCAGGTCGCAGGATGGAAACCAGGCAGTGACGGCGTACTTTATAATGGGCAGGAGCACTAACAGCAGAAACAGAGTGTTTGTCCAGGATGGAGCGGGTATCCGCACACAGGCCTTTGACCCATCCAAAATGTCAGATCCGAGCCTGATAATTTATGCCCCGGTGAGAGTGCTTGGCAATAAAACAATTGTAACAAACGGTGACCAGACAGACACCATTTATGCAGGAATGGACAAGCAGCTGACCTTCGAGCAGTCCTTGAGGTGCCGTGAGTTTGAGCCGGACAGTCCCAACTACACTCCCCGCATATCAGGAATAATGCATATTGAAAATAACAGCTGCAACTATGCCATGTCCATTCTGAAAAGCAGCAACGGCAATCCCAAAAGCTGTAACCGGTTCACTTTCGCATATGAGAACCCCGTCGCCGGAGAAGGCCGTTTTATCCATACCTATATGCAAGACGGCGATCCGCTGCCGAGTTTTGAGGGCGAGCCCAAGCTTATCGGTATTTCGGATGACATCGATACATTTACCGGCATGATATGGAACAGTCTGAATGATGACAACAAGGTCTCACTATTTGTCAGGTATATAGATATTGCTTCCGGCAGACATGAAACCAGAATAATAAATAAAAATGTATAAATAACAGAGGTGCGCTATGAACGAAATGGAATTGAAATATGGCTGTAATCCCAATCAGAAACCATCCAGGATCTATATGGCCGACGGCGGCCAGCTGCCTGTAAAGGTCCTGAACGGAAAACCCGGGTATATCAACTTCCTCGATGCCTTCAACGGCTGGCAGCTGGTGAAGGAACTGAAAGCCGCGACAGGCCTGCCGTCTGCCACATCCTTCAAGCATGTATCACCAGCCGGCGCTGCTGTCGGACTTCCATTAAACGATACCCTCGCGAGGATTTACTGGGTGGATGACCTTGGTGAATTATCTCCGCTGGCATGCGCGTATGCAAGAGCCAGAGGCGCTGACAGAATGTCTTCCTTCGGTGACTTTGTATCGCTTTCAGATGTATGCGATTCGGATACGGCAAGACTGATAAAAAGAGAAGTGTCCGATGGTGTGATCGCACCCGGATACACGGATGAAGCCCTTGAAATCCTCAAATCCAAGAAGGGCGGCAATTACAACGTGATTGAAATCGATCCGCAATACACACCCGATCCCATCGAAAGAAAACAGGTCTATGGAATCACATTTGAACAGGGCCGTAATGAGCTCGATATAAACAGCGGCCTTCTATCGAATATTGTCACAGCAAATAAAGATATACCTGACAGCGCGCTGACAGATATGAAAATAGCTTTGATAACGCTGAAATATACACAATCAAATTCTGTGTGCTATGTAAAGGACGGCCAGGCAATAGGCATAGGCGCGGGCCAGCAGTCCAGGATCCACTGCACCAGACTGGCCGGCAGCAAGGCGGACAATTGGTTCCTCCGCCAGTCGCCCCAGGTCCTTGGCCTGCAATTCGTTGATTCTCTCGGAAGGGCAGACCGTGACAATACCATCGATGTATATATAGGCGACGAATACGAGGATGTCCTCAGAGACGGCGAATGGCAGAAGCGTTTCAAGGTCAGGCCGGAAGTATTCTCCAGAGAAGCGAAAAAAGCCTGGCTGAATAACATGCAGGACGTAACTCTTGGCTCGGATGCATTCTTCCCCTTCTCCGACAACATCGAGAGAGCACACAAGAGCGGAGTGCGCTATATTGCCCAGCCGGGCGGCTCTGTCAGGGATGATCTGGTAGTAGAGTGCTGCGACAAATATGGCATGGTAATGTCATTTACGGGTATCAGGCTGTTCCATCACTGATAATCGTAGATAGTCGTAATCCATGAGTTTTCTCTGCAGTTGCAAAATAGTCATGAGGATTCTATACGAAAAAATATTAAGGGCAGGAACCGAACAATAACGGATCCTGCCCTTTTATTCAATACTTCGCTCTCCCTACGGACTGCCTATTTATCAGCCTGCAAACCCGCCAGCAGATAAACAAGCGGTGAATTCCAGTAAATCGTCACCTCATTGCATGAAAAGCTCTGAGAATTGTCTGTATAGCATTTTGCTGCTGGCTTGTCAGCAAGCACGTTCTTTGCATACGGATCCTCAAGGTTGGAATTTGCACCGCCTACCAGCATACCCTTCATTGTCTTCTTCAACACCATGGATGGTCTGTGGTGAGTATCATCCGGCGTCTGTGTGCCGTATCCGGTTACAAAGCAGTATGATGTCGGGTTCGCTCCAAGCAAGTAATCAAGCTGCTTCTGTGCCAGTTCGGTATCCTTTCCAAGCACTTTGTTTGCCATCAGAACGACCGCACCGTTGTTGGCAATTGTCATATTGCTTCCCCAAGGATAAACCGCACCCATTGTGGAGAAATAACCTTCATTTTGCACATTTTTCTCGATAGATGCAATATAGGTATTGAATTTGTCCTTTATCTTGTTTGCCAAACCTGCATCCTGATTTTTTGAGGTAAGGTATGCATAGCAGCCATACAGGTCAACTGCCTCCCAGCCCAGACCTCTTTCAAGTGATGCTATGTCCACCGAGCTCAGCTTCTTGTTGAAAGCAGCGTCGCCTGTGGTTTTGTAAATCTCTGCCAAAGCCCAGAAATACTCATCTGCATCCTCTTCGTCCGGGTATGCTCCGGTGAGAACATCATTCGGATTCTTATAGCCGCCTTTATTTTCACTGCCTTCCATATATGTAAGCGCATTTTTTGCTGCGGCAAGGCATTTCTTTGCAAAAGCAGCATCAAATTTCTCATATATTCTTGCAGCCATTGCCATAACAGCAGCAAAATCGCCTGTTGCACAGTTGGAGATTGGCATGATATACAAATCATCCTTGACCGTATCAGGCATAACATTGCCTTCAAAATTCAAACCCGTTACCTTGTGGTACACACCGCCCGATTTCTCATCCTGCATCTTCAGCATCCATTCAAGTTCATATCTGGCCTCATCAAGTACATCGGGAATGCCGTTTCCGCTTTCAGGAATACCGACGCTGTCACTGAAAATCGCACTGTAATCCTCATAAGCCAGAAGTAAATCGGCAACAGCCTTCGAACCCGGCACCACATAGCGTCCGAAGTCTCCTGCATCATGCCATCCGCCCGAAACATCCTTTGTGATCTTCGTGCCGTAAACAGTTGCCTTCTGTGTATGGCAGACTTTATGGGCGAAATCACCTGCATGCTTCTTGTCCAGATTGCTTCCGCAGCGCTGCATGTACAGCATTTTTATAGTATCTGCAAATATATCGCTGTAAACATCATCAGCTATCTCGAATTCATATGATTCACCGCTATTGGCAGCTGTTATCTTGTATTTACCGGGCACATTCACACTGGAGAAATCGCCATAGGCTACCGTCTCTCCTGCACTTGCGGTTTGTACGGCGCCGGACACATTCCCTGTGAACACTGTTTTCCCGGTCTTTACATCCACAACATCAAATCTCGTATCCTTGCTGCTGTCGCGGAAAATTGCAGTCTTCTTGTCTCCTGTCCGGTATCCTATCTGATTAATGTTTATTTCAGGTCCGACATCCCCGGAAGATATGGTTTGAGCTTTTGAATCATCCAATACCATCAGTTCCACATTATCTATAATGACAGTATGTGCGCCAAGCTCCCCGTCAGGCTCATGAAAGCCCATATTGAAGCAGAACCTTGGAGCCGGGTCCGATGCTTCCTCCATCGTGAAAGTAAACTCATAATGCTTCATTTCCGAGGTTACCTTCACATCCTCCTGGCCTGTATAAGCATGGTAATCTCCGCCATTGATCTGTATGCGCCAATCGATTACCCTGTCAACACTCGACTTCATATCGAATGCCACTTTATACTCTGCATTCTGCAGCACTTCGAAGCCGTCGCAATATACCTGTACGGCGTGCTTTACCGTGCCGATCTTTTCAATGGTCACCTCAAGCTGCCCATCCTTCACTGCTGTGGATCCCTGTCCGCCTGATTCCTTGTACAGGCCCCACTTGTTATCGATTTTGTTGAAGTAACCGCCGGGAATAAGATTGCCTTTTTGCTCTTCCTCGGTAAGCTGGACCTCTTCTGCAGGCGGAGCTGCTTCTGGCGGCTCTGCTTCTGGCGGCTCTGCTTCTGGCGGCTCTGTCTCACCGCCCGGCTGATCCGTCACAACAGACTGATCCGGGGCCTTCTGTTCTTCAGTTTGCTCTCCGGGCTGATCCCCGACCGCTTCCTGATTCCCAGTACTACAGGCAGTCATAAACAGCACGAGACATCCAACCAACAACAATGACCAAAACTTTTTCATCCTGTTCCCCCCATATTACATCTTATCGATATATTCTGCACCCGTCATGCGGGATTTCTACTTATTCTACTTATTCTACTTATTCTACTTGTTCTGCGCTATACAGAATCGCTATTAGTTCTATGCCCGCCATGTGAAATCGCTACTTACTCTGCGCCTTCTATGTAAAAATCGCTGCTTGTTCTACGCCTGCAATGTGAAATCGCTACTTACTCTGCGCCTGCCATGCGAAATCGCTACTTGCTCTGCACCCGCCGTGTGAAATCGCTACTTATTCTGCGCCTGCCATGAGAAATCGCTGCTTGTTCTGCGCCTGCCATGTGAAATCGCTGCTTTATGCAAGCGCACATTATAATTATATGGACTATGGCAATTATTTTCAATTACTTTTGTCTGATTATCCACAATAACTCCAGTTTACACCCCCTTGCAGGATCCTTTGCCGCCTCTTAGCGGGATCCGCCGCCGTCTCCAATGGTTCTACCAGAGTAGGGTGTACAAAATTTTGAGTTGTGGGGAAATAAATTACCTGGCATACGAGTATTCGCCCAATAAAGTACAAATTTCCTTCTTATGTAACCTTAATGATCCCTAGTCATAGATTTTCCTAAGGATATTTCCCCACAACTCAAAATTTTGTGTACCTTGCTTCTGATATAGGCGGCTTGGATAGCAGCTGGACATAAAGTATGACGCTATGAAAAACATCTGGGTTAAGCATCGCAATTTGGATCACATCCAGTCTTTTAGAATGATGGTTTTGGATAACAGCTGGACTTAGGGTATGCCGGTACTTATAACAGCTGGACTTAGGGTATGCCGGTACTTATAACAGCTGGCTTAGGGTATGCCGGTACTTATAACAGCTGTGCTTAGAAAGCACGAGAAAAATCAGTTTACCCGTATCGGTAACGTAATTTTGTTGTGGAGTCAGTTATCTTTATCTCTTCCTTCTCACTGCAGCACCATGGTTCGGTTCTTCTATTTCCCATAAGTTGACATTTTTCCTATCAAGTTGTAATATATTTGCATGGATGGATATTATAGTTATTTTACTGCTGCTATTATGTGGGATATTCCTTGCATTGAAGCTGTAATTGGTACCGAAAATGCAAAAGGCGTCGATACCGATTTTACGGTGCCAAGTAATGATGCTCGGTTTTACACGAAAGGAGTAAATGTCTATACAACAAAATTAGCTCTTCCCAATGGGGCTGTAACGGTCCGAAACAGTAAAATGGTTGCGTCACCTGAGTTATTGTTCCTGGAGCTGGCAAGAAAATTGAGCATCCACCGCCTTATCCTGCTCGGTCTTCAGTTATGCTCGCATCCACAGGGACTCCCTTGTGATGCGATCACTACAAAGCAAAAAATCGCTGCATTTCTGGCAAAGACCGTTGGGCACCGTGGACACCCGAAAGCTATACGGGCGTTGAGGTTCGTGGAAAATGGGTCTGCATCGATCATGGAATCACTTTCTTATATGATCCTGGTACTGCCTCATGCTCTGGGAGGTTACGGACTCAGCGGGGCAGTTTTTAACCATAAGATAAAGCTAAAGGGTGAAGCGAGGATACGTCTGGGACAAGACCATTGTTTTGTGGATCTGTACTATAAGTATGCAAAATTGGGTGTTGAATATGACAGCTACGCATATCACAGCAGTCCATCAGAATTGGCGAAAGATGCTGTTCGTTCAGCTGTTCTTAATAGAATGGGTGTTAAAATGTTGCATTTAAGCACAATACAGTTGTATGACAGAGGCGCTTGCAGAGATTTTGCCTATATTCTTGCGGCTCGTCTTGGGAAACGAATATGTATACGTGCAAAAAAGTTCAACGAGATGCACACTCTTTTAAGAGAACTGCTTCCGAACAAAAACTCTAATGCTGATAAATTATCTGATGTTGATAATCTATCTAATGCTGATAAATTATCTGATGCTGATAATCTATCTGATGCTGATAATCTATCTGATGCTGATGATCGATCTAATGTTGACAATCTATCTGATGCCGATGATCTATCTGATGTTGATAATTTAAATGAGATGGTTTAATGAACACTAAGCTATTGGTTTTGGTATAGAAACTTGTTAATAGTCTCATAGGAGGTATCGCAAAGCATATCCTCATGTTTGATCCCAGTGAGTGTAGCCACTTCGCAATTGTCTATCCTTTCAGCCACCCTCAGGGAAGCCTCATGTACTATCGTTGTGTCATCCATGGATGAGAGGATCAGCACAGGTTCCTCAATATCTCCGGCATATCTGACCGGATCTATGTTATAGCCCCAAAACAGTCCGTAGAATAAGCATTCGAAAGTCTTCCCGTAGCCTTTACGCTTACCAAGCATCTCTATATTTCTGACCCTGTTATCCCAAAAATCATCATAAGGGGCCAGCAGAACAAGGGATGTCAGATTCCTGTGTGCTGCAAGATAAGAAGCCGGCCCTGTTCCGATGCTGTAACCCATGACTATGATATTGGATTTATCGACAAAATCCCACTGTATCGCGGTATCATATGTATCAATGGCGAGTTCCTTCATGGCCGCTTCTGAGACGTATCCGTCACTTATCCCATAGCTTGGGTAATCAGTGCTCATAAAGTTGTATCCTGGAAAATACTCTGATAAAATCCCGTTCTCGTGAAACTTCCGTACTATTGCAGCTGAACATTCTCCGGCTCCATTGAAAAATATGATCAGCGGGGCCTTTTCATCAGACTGTTTGTACAGCCAACCATCAGTATGTCCGTTCATAGAAGGTATGGACAACTGTTCAACACTTTCTATTTTCTCCAGGTATACTTCACTTTGCGCATCTCTGACATATGCGATAGGTGTACTCTGCAAATAGAAAACAACTGAAAAGTAAATAGCTAATATGACACCTGCAAAAAGAGCTGCCATTTTAATGATTTTTCTCTTCTCTGTTTTACTGATTCTTCGCTCCAGCAGAAAAAAGATGAAAAAAACCAACGGTATGAAATAGTACAGCAACCGGGATCTTCTTTGGAACTCCAATATGCATCCGACTAATGATGCCGCTGCAAGTATCAGTAGGATGATATCTGCTATTTTTATTTTTTTCATCTACTTAACCATTCCTTTGCAGTGTTTCTTCCCGTGCTTCTTTCCATACTTCTTTCCGCCTGAGCTAATTATACACCCGGGCATGCTGTCCGCCCGGGCTTACTATCCACTATATCAGTCCCGACCAAATGATATTCTTGACATTCAGCAGGCTTTCCGGATGCCACAGCTGCCCGTTCGTATACGGCACCAGCCATGCGGCAGCCAGCTTTTCTCTGGGATCTACTGCGACGCACAGGAATCCCCAGCCTTCATGAAAAAAGAAATCGGGGCTGGTGATGACCGCATCTCCCCTTCGCAGGTCCGGTCCCATTCCATATAGCCGGTTTTTATTATTTGCACCCCAGCAGTAGTCGGGAACATTGAAGAGATACTGGGTTCGCATTTTTTCAATAGCCATTTTCCCCAAAACGCGCTCATTTCCAAGGCGGCCTCCATTACAGAGCATTCGTGCGAACCGCGACAAATCCATGCTTGTTGAGTGTAGTCCTCCCCCAGTACTCGGCATATCACTCCAAATGCTGTCTGGTTCCGGTATGCCGTTGATTACATTAGTGATCTTTTGCTCATCGTCCTCAAACTGGATCAGATGACGTCTGCAAAGCTCCGGACCCGGAGTGAAACTGGAATCCATCATACCCAGCGGTTCCAGTATGTTCTTTGTGATATACTCCCTGGCACTGACTCCCGAAACATTTTGAATCAAAGCGCCAAGCAATTCATAACCAAATGAACAGTATAACCACTGTTCCCCCGGCTTACAGGTAACTCCGGCTTTGAGTCCTGCTTCGATCCAATCATCACCCTTCTTACATTTATCTATGTAAGAAAACGGATCGGTTGCTTCATCAGAACCAAAGGGAAGGCCGGAGGAATGTGACAGCACCTGGGCTATCGTTATGTCCTTGAACGGCTCTTTATCCATTTGCGGAATGTATTGGGACATTTTCTCGTCGGGACGGATATAACCATCCTCGACAAGCTTAAACACCGCCACTACAGTCACCAGCTTGGTTACTGATGCTATCCGCATGACAGAATTCGGCTGCATGAGACCGCCCTGCTCTCTCTTGTAGCTGCTGAAGCCCAATGCATTGTTGGCGATGACCTTGTCATTTTTAGCTATACAATAGCTTGCTCCTACCAATCGTTTATCATCGATCATTTTCCAAAGGTGGGTATTCAATGCCTCAACTCTGCTGCTGTCATATCCGGTCAATTCCGGTGTTTCATCGATTGGTCCTCTCTGGATTATCATACTGACTCCTCCTTCTCTGTAAAGACATGAATTTCATTCTTCTGTAATAACGCATCGTTCAATGCCCGCCAAGAGGCAGGAGACATTTCCATCTCGTTATTATACGAATATACCGCAAATAACAATTTTTTTCAATTATAAAAGAGGCAGACAACAGGTTTTTATTCCCTCCATCTGCCTCTTTATACACTTTCATTCATCCACATCAATACAGCATTTTAATGTCGTATGGTATACACCCGGTCCGTCACGAAATACAATACTAATTGTCGAATGGTACACACCCGGTCCGTCACGAAATACAGCACTAATTGTCGTATGGTATACACCCGGTCCGTCATAAAACCAACACTAATTGCCGTATGTTATACACCCAATCTGTCCCCGAAACGCTCGAGTACGTAATCCAGGTCCTTGTCGCCTCTGCCCGAGCAGTTGACCAGGATCGACCCGGTTCCATACTCTTTTGCCAGCTTCATAGCGTATGCAACGGCGTGAGCGCTTTCCAATGCCGGGATGATGCCCTCCATCCTCGATAACGTGAAGAATGCGTCTATTGCTTCTTCATCGCCTGCCGATACATATGTCACTCTGCCCAGATCCCTCAGATATGCATGCTCAGGTCCAACTGACGGATAATCGAGTCCGCTTGCTATTGAATATACAGGATCCGGTTCACCCTTCTCATCCTGCAGCATGATGGAGTTGAAGCCATGCATTACGCCCTCTGTACCATATGTCAGGCTTGCGGCATGCTCTCCCTTTTTGGTGCCTATCCCGAGGGGTTCGACTCCGTAGAGCTTTACGGGATCATTCAAAAACGGAGTCATAATGCCGGCTGCGTTTGAACCTCCGCCAACACAAGCTACTACCGCATCAGGAAGGTTTCCTGTCATCTCCTGGAACTGTTCCCTTGCTTCAATGCCGACGACGGTCTGGAAATCCCTGACCATAAGCGGGAACGGATGTGGTCCGACAACGGAACCTATACAGTACATCGCATCTTCAAACTCTGTCATATATGCTTCAAATGCCGCATCAACAGCTTCCTTCAGCGTTTTCAGACCATGTGATACAGGAACAACCTTGGCTCCAAGCAGCTTCATTCTGGCGACATTGGGTGCCTGCTTTGCTATGTCCACCTCACCCATGTAAATATCGCATTCCATACCGAAAAATGCGGCTGCAGTTGCCAATGCAACACCATGCTGGCCTGCGCCTGTCTCAGCTATTATCTTCTTCTTGCCCAGATACTTTGCCAGAAGCGCCTCTCCCATACAGTGATTGAGCTTATGCGCACCGGTGTGATTCAAATCTTCCCTCTTCAGATATATCTGGCAGTTTCCCAGCATGTTGGACAATCTTTCGCAGTGATATGTCGGTGTGGGACGGCCCTGGAACTCCTTGCGGATCCTCCTGAGCTCGCTTATAAATTTTGAACTCTGGCATATGGTCTGATATCCGGTGTTTATTTTCTCAAACTCTGCAACCAACTGCGGAGGGATGTATGCTCCTCCATATGTGCCAAAATAACCATCCTTTGTAGGGGTCTGCTTCCTATATAACGCAAAGTCAACATTAGGATTCAACATAATAATTCTCCTTTTTCAAAATTAGTTTTGATTTTAGTATTATTTATTGTCGGATTTCGCAATCCTTTTTTGTCATGAAATTTTTGATATTAAGAAACTGATACAAGACCTGATAGTCGGATTCGCCATCGAAATACGTGAATTTCACACTTCATACTCTCATCTCATCTCCCTCTTCTATTCTCATCTCATCTCTTCAAATTGGCCTTTGCCAAATAAAAAACTCCTGCCCCTAAATCAAGGGGCAAGAGTATGATTCCTGCGGTACCACCCAAATGATGCTGCTGTCTCAACACAGCCCGCATCTTCTCGTTCCGCGCCTATTTCCGCGCGCTTCCTTTGTAACGGGTGAAGTTCCCGTCAGATACTACTTACAAGGCCTAACGCCTGCTTTCGGTCTGCCCTCACAAGTCCATTCGATCCGTCCCTGCCTGCCGCAATCGCACCGCCTGCGGCTCTCTTCGAGGTGGCCGACGAATTTACTATTCCCGATCATCGGTTTAGTTCATTGTTAAATCTACTATAAGCTAAAAATCACACATCTGTCAAGAGTTTTTTAGATGTCTTCAGATTCATTGTTAACAGAAACTTTACATGAATCAAGGTGCCCTTCACCCGCTCTATATCCCCTCTCCAAACTGAACAGTATCAAGGATCTCCTTTACTTTATCCATCTCAAATCCATCGAACTCAAACATTATTTCACCATTTCCTATTGTATCGATTTCAAAGAATATATGAGCGTTTATATTGCCGCCGATCTCCTCAACAATAGAGCATTGTACACCGTTTTTAGTGGTATAGCCGGAATGGATGAAATCCTCATCCGTCTTATCATCAGTGAAGTATATATTGCCTTCACCTTTCACCGGCGACTCTCTGGGTATGAATGTTACGTAGATTAACTTGGATAAATAGTCAGCAGAATCGGAAAAACGCGCCATCAGCCATTTATTAACAGTATTGTCTGTCTCATTTTCATAACATATGAAACCGCTGTCATCCAGTATATAATGCTCATATATATATGATGGCACAAGGTTGGGGTACCCTAACTCGACAAATGCATCCTCACCGCTTATCCGGGCATTTTCATGACGATCAGAGCCGGTCAGGCCCGGTGCGACCAGTCTTGATCCATTTTCAAAAACATAAAAGCCATCCTCATTCGTCACCGTGGCACCGCCATTCTTATACTTCAGCTGGGATACCATTCCCTCACCGGCTCCGAAATGCTTCTTTACAGTATCATCCCCATAAAGGTCCGATACTTGTTCATCAAGGTCGATCCCCAACTCCTGGGCGGATTTGATCTCAATATCATTCAGATATGTTCTTACAAAATAGCTTGATGCCAATACCGCACCCGTTCCGAGTGTAACCAGTACTAATATGGCAGCAGCTATTTTAGGTAAATTGGATTTTATGATTCTGCGGCTCTTCATATTGCTGTCTGTACTATAATTTAACAATGCTTCAGCTATATTCTGATCCATGGTCTCGTCCATAACCGGTGTTGTCATTATTTTTTTTAATTCGCTCTCTTTCATTTCTCTCCCTCCAATTCTATTCTTAATAATTCTCTCCCGCGCTTTAGCCTCATCTTGACCGCTGATTCAGATAACTCAAGTGTCTGGGCGATTTCAGATATTTTGTACCCTACGATATAGTACAGGAGGATAACGGTTTTATATTTGCCCGGCAAACGAACTATGTCGGACATAACTGTTTTCTCCTCTTCAAGACAGAAACGCTGCTCCAGTGCATCATCGCCATCCACCTTCATTCTGTGCCAGAAGCTGCGTACATGGTTTTTACACAGATTGATCGCCACACGTACCAGCCATCTTTTTTCATGCTCTTCATGCTCGAAATCAGGGGCGTGGTAGCATAATCTGATAAACGCCTCCTGAATTATATCCTCGCAATCATGTTTATTGCCCAGATATGAAACAGCAATTTGAAACAGCATGTTCTTGTACAAATCGTACTTTTTAAGTATCAATTCATCGGAGGCCAATTGGTCAGCACAAGTTACATTCTCCATTTCTTCGCTCCTTTCATAAATAAGACAACCGAGGAGAATAAAAAGTCACAGTTAATTTTACTATTTCTGCAGCAATTTTCCTACAGTCTGTACAGGCAAGCAAAAACCACACTGCTCAGAGTGTGGTTTAGATATTGAAGACCATGATGTATGCTTTTTCTTTACTTGGCATACACAGCTGTTGTCAGGTAACTTTATTTATCAGCAGAAGCTTTACATCAATTGAAGGTGCCGGGCTCACTCATTGATCAAAATGCCGAAAGGACTTCCGCACCTTTCCTAACATAAGCAATGAACCTTTCAAGTTCAGCATGGGCATTTACATATCTGCCGCCTTCATACTCCTGCCCGTCATTGACATCGACCCAGGTTCCCGCCGGCAGATACACCTTGCGTTCTGTCTGGCCCTGAGTAACGATGGGGGCAAAGAGTATATCACTGCCAAACATATATTGATCTCCCAGAGTATAGCAGACTTCATCCTCCGGATATTCATAGAACATCGGCCGCATCAATGGTGCCCCTGTTTCGCTGGCAGCTTCCATGTGCTTATGGATATATGGGCGAAGCCTCTCTCTCAGATCGATCAAATTCTTCAATATGGGATATGCCCTTTCTCCGAAGCTCCATATCTCATTGTCTCCACCGCTTGGCTGCTTGATTCCCGGTGCCGGCTCCGGCTGATCCTTTGTTCTTTTTCTGTCCCCGTGCAGTCTTGTGACCGGACAGAATACGCCGAACTGGAACCACCGCACGATCAGTTCACGGAAGTAATCACTCTCTGTATCGCCGCCCCAGAAGCCGCCTATATCACTGTTCCACCATGGTATCCCGCACATGGCCATGTTCAGCCCGGTCTTTACACTCATACGGAGGGCTTCGAAGGTGGATGGGATATCTCCCGACCACACGAGTGTGGCGTATTTCTGGTTACCGATCCAGGCAGACCGCGTCAGAGATATAATATCGCTTTCGCCGGCGCTTTTCAGTCCTTCATAGAAAAGCTTCGAATAGTAATACGGATACAGCAGTGCGACTTCTTCTCCGTTGCCCATATAAAGGCGCAGATTATCGTATTGGTTCGGCACAAAATCCGGTTCTGCCTGATCCAGCCAGTAGGCCTTTATGCCATTACTGTAATAGTTCTCATGGACTTTAGACCATACATATTCCCTGGTTTCTGGATTCATGGGGTCAAAATATGTCTGGAGGTTATGGAAATCGAATATGCCGTACTGGCCCCTTTCTGTCCTTACAAGCATATTCCGTTCATCCATATATGCATAGTTTTCGCTCTTTGGGTTTATAGTCGGCCACACTGATGCGATGACCCTGATACCCATCTCAGCCAGTTCCTCGCACATTTTTTTCGGGTCAGGCCAATACACCGGATCCAGCTTCAGATCTCCCTGTTCTGTCCAGTGGAAGAAGTCAATTATTATAACCGATATCGGTATTCCCCGTTTTTTATACTCTCTTGCCACCTTAAGAAGCTCATCCTGTGTTTCATATCTCAATTTGCACTGCCAGAAGCCTGAAGCCCATGCCGGGAATTTTGGCGAATGACCTGTGAGATCGGCATACTTTGACATCACCTCTGCCGGTGTATCTCCCGCGATAACTACATAATCCACCTGCTTAGTGGAGTTTGCCTCCCACAGCGTGTGATTTGCTGTCAGATCACAACGTCCGACGGATGGATTGTTCCAAAGGAAGCCGTAGCCTCTGGAGGAATATACGAAGGGTATCGAGGTTTTTGTGTTCTTATGCAAAAGCTGGCTTGTTGAGCCTTTCAGGTCAAAGCAGTCATTCTGCTCCTGTCCCAGCCCATAGAAATGCTCATCAGCATTTGGCTCAAAAATCACCGTTGCCCGGTGATTATCGGCTCCTCGGGACAGATATTCCCTGTATCTGCTGTTGAATGCCATTTCCGAGCGTTCTGTGATGATTTCCTTCCCGTTTTTGTAATAGATGACCTTCCCGCTTCTATATATTTCAGCAGATATTTTGCCATTTACTATAGTTGCCTTTTCAGCATCTGCCTGAATGCAGCACTCAGCTTCCGGCTGGTCAAGAAGATTCCAGTTTTCACTTGTTATCTGGGAGTTGGGAGTAGATCTGAAACGCAGGCTGTCCTTCCCCCATGGCACGATCACAGCTGTTTCATCCCTCTTTTGAAATATGACGCTGTTTCCCTTTACACTTATCACACCCATAGCTTCCTCCTTAATTAAGGTGCCTGGCACCAGACTTACTTCTACATTATACAATAAAATGCAATAAAATAATATTTCAAACCCTCCACTATAACACCAGGTTTATCTTAGGTGCTATTCTTTTGTATCAGAGAAAGGTAGGAGGTAAACACACGTGGATGATGTGATAAATCTGGATCACCTGACAAAAGCTTACGGCAATATGATTGCAGTTAACGTCCTGAGCTTCACACTAAAAAAAGGCTCAGTCTTTGGCTTGCTTGGAGCCAATGGCGCCGGAAAGACCACTGCCATAGAGTGCATTTTAGGCACCAGAAAGCTGGATGGCGGCACAGTATCAGTATTGGGACTCGACCCAAAAGCAAACCGCAAGGAGCTGTTTGAGCAAGTCGGGGTACAGTTTCAGGAACCGAATTACCAGGATAATATCAGAGTATGCGAACTATGCGAAGTGACTGCTTCTCTGTATAGGAATCCTGCAGATTACAACGATCTGCTCTCAGAGTTTGGGATCGCAGACAAAGCAAAATCACTGGTGAAGGAGCTTTCCGGCGGACAAAAGCAGCGTCTTTTTATTGTTCTGGCGCTTATACCAAATCCAAGGCTCGTATTTCTGGATGAACTGACTACAGGACTGGATGCAAGGGCCAGGCGTGATGTATGGAAAACGCTGTGCAGCCTCAAGAGTAAAGGTCTTTCAATTCTCCTGACATCGCACTTTATGGATGAGGTCGAGACCCTTTGCGATTCGATCTGCATTTTGAAAAAAGGAAAAACAGTCTTTTATGGAACAGTTGCCGAGGCTATTGCAGCAAGTCCATACGAGAAGCTGGAAGATGCCTATCTTTGGTTTACGGATGAGGAGGTTATGCAAGATGAAAGCTTATAGAACAATGCTGAAAACAGAACTCAAACTTTCACTGCGGGACATGAATATGCTGATTTTCGCGATAATCATGCCTTTCATAGTACTTATAGTGCTCGGAGTGATTTACGGCAGTAAACCAGCATTTGACGGTGCCAATTACACATTTCTCGAACAGTCCCTGGGAGCAGTTGCCACCATAGCGATCTGTGCAGGCGGCGTAATGGGATTGCCCCTTGTAATCTCAGACTACAGAAGCAAGTATATCCTGAAAAGATTCAAAGTCACCCCCGCCAGCCCAGTAATAATCTTACTGGTACAGGTATCAATTTACGCTCTTTATGCATTGGCTTCACTGATTATAGTATTTGCTGCAGCAATACTTATTTTCGGAGCCAAAATACAGGGCAGTGTTCTGCAGTTCCTTCTCGGATGGCTTCTGGTAATGGTGTCAATGTTCAGTATCGGTATGATGGTGGGCGGTCTGGCTAAAAACTCAAAAATCGCAGGGATCCTGGCAAGTGTGCTGTATTTCCCAATGCTGATATTTTCCGGCGGAACACTGCCATATGAAGTAATGCCGGCAGCTATGCAAAAGGCAGTCGATTTGCTGCCGCTGACACAGGGCAACAAGATACTAAAAGCAGCAACACTCGGCCTGCCGCTGGACAATGTCCTGCTGCCCGTGATTGTTATGGCAGCGATTGCAGTCGTATGCTCGTTTATTGCAATTAAGTTTTTCAAGTGGGAATAGCAACGGTATCAGGCACGATACTTAGGCACTTACTGTACATTTATGCTTCGATAAGTGTCGTGCCTGAAGTGCCCTGCTTGGAGTGTCGTGCCTGGAGCCTTTGATTTTCCGGACTGTACTGCAACAAGTAGATTAACCTTAGCATGACTAGTCGGTTGCATCGCAATCCACATAGAACCACTGCATCGCAGTCAGCGATAGAACCACCGCATCACAGGCAGTATTTAAACCGAATCGTTTTACTCCGCAGACACACTTTACATACAGGTCTGGCTGGATGGGGGCAGGAATGGAGAATACATCATCAAAGCATGATTTTCGGTAATAAACTCTTCACTTATAAAGCTGCCATCGATGGTATAGTTACTCTGCCAGATTTCGTTATGTCTGCTGAACCCGCCCCAATACTCAGGCTTGAAATGATGGTTTTTTTCAATTATTTCATATCTATGCTCCGGTATACGATCGGACAGCCAACTACCCTCCAAAAACTCCTCTCCCACCCTGAGCTGAAGCTGAAAATTCGCATCCGTATCATTCCTTATCATCAGATCCCTGTATGGATACACACATGTAGCCCCTGTTCCAAAGGGCTGCGTGCGGTTCGAGTCGGGAAAAACATCATATGAATGGCGATAGCGCTCAACAACGGTCAATGGCGTATGCAGAGACATCCAATAAATCAGATTGGAGAGCTGGCATAAGCCTCCGCCGATTCCCATCCTGAATTCGCCGCAGTGCAGTACCATACCCGGTACATATCCTTTTCCAGCGGAAGGCTTGCCGATCAGCCGCCAGTAACTAAAGGTTTCGCCCGGCAATAATATGATCCCATCAAGCTTCTTAACAGCCAGCTTCAAGTTAATGATCTTGTTATATTGATACTGCATGTCTACGTCTCGTAATTTGCGTAGTAAAGGTGTTTTGTGTGCAAAATAAGTATACTGTAAATACTGCAAGCTTCTATTATGAGCATATCTGATATGACCGGTATACCAAAGCATATAGCGTAAAAGCTTATAGTAGCCCTTTCCGGCTATTGCTCTGAATTTACTGCGTTTTTTCGGCTGAAGGCTGAATTTGTCGATTCTATTTAACCTTTGTATTTGGTTTGGATAAAACATCTTATAATCGTCCCTAACACATTTTTCATATGAATAATAGACGTGAATGACAGAGGAAAGTTGCCAAGTTTGGATGTCTTTGCTGAAATATCTCCATTTCATATGAGGCTAATGAATATGTCTGGTACCTGACTGTACTGCAATCCAAAGCTTGTTCCCTTTTCTTGCGACTTCACTATACTTCAGCATAGCAGACTCACTATTGCCTTCCATTTCATCCATCTGAGCCAAATAGAAAAGTATACTCATGCGCATACGCTTGCTTAACTTTTGATCAAGTAATTTGCTGAACTGCTCCCGGCTTTCACCATACCGCTTCAAATAGAAGAACCTCTCAGCTACAAGCATTTTTACCGCAAGCCTTGCTCTTGGGCTTATTGGCGGCAGAACAGCCATCTCGGTTTCAAACAGTTCTTCAGCACGGTCGATTTCTCCTAATTCATAAAAGCAGTAAATCAAATTAATTGTATATACAAGAAGAAAACCATTGTGGGGTGTAAAAAATCGTTTATCGATAGAGAAAAGTATTTCCTTTGCTTCATGAAATCTGCCCAATGTCATTAGTCCTGCTGCTTTATCAATAAGAAGAATATTGTATATCTTAGGATTTCTTCCAGTTATATTCATCTGCATATCTGTTCTTTCAAGAAATGCCTCAGGGTCACAGCTATCATCCAGAAGACCCACACGATATTTGGTCCGCACGATACCTATAACGATATATATAGCCAAAATGAATGGCAATGTAATCACAGCAGCTAAAAATGGGTGAACCCCTAATATAATAAAAACAATCATTACTATTACTGTTAATAGAAAAAATATTAATCTGTATATCAACATTCGCCCCCGATTCCATTGGTAAACTGCCTCAAGTCTTAGTTATGGCACAAGCTGTTACCAACACTGATAGTTTTCATGTAAATCACATATTGATTATACTTTTTTATATTATTTTTGTAAATTTTTGATTTGTTAACACTCATATAATAAAACGCAGGGACGCTTGATTTACTCATGTCCCTGCGTTCTTGTATTAACGGGAATAGACTGCAGATACCAAATTGGATTTCGCCCAGATACTCCAGAGACGAGAAGGACATTTCCGGTTATACAGCCGAGGCAGTCAGATTCGTAGCTTCTGTAGGCATAATGACCGGCAGCGGAGGAAGTTTTGCGCCGAGCCTTTGGCTCAAAGCATGTAATCTGCTTTCTTCCTGACAGTGTGGAGAAATTGAATATTTGCTCTTTGGCATCATAGGTCACAGTTTCCACCAGTACCCATGCGTATTCGCCGGGTTCGGGCTGTTTCTCTCCATCCTGCGTCACGCCGGGCTGCTCCGGCACATTCTCGCTGCCGTTCACCACAGGTGATTCCGTCTCTTTTTCTTCAAGTATGATGCCTACGCTGTCGAAGGAGAGCGCCTTGCCCTTTTTGTCATACAACATCACCTTGGCAGAATATTCACCGGCCTTCTCATAGGTGTGGGAAACCCTGGATTCACCTCCGCCCGAAATACGCTCCGCAGGCGAGCCGTCACCAAAGGGTTCTCACCTTTTTGGGTGAGGCCTCGATGGGGGTCAGGCTTGAGTAATTCCTTTATTCAAATAAAGGAATTACTCAAGCCTGACCCCCAAGTTTCATTTCCATTCCTGCATATTATCCTTAATGAATTCAATTTCGTTGATATAAAGCTGCTGATGTCCTTCCTCCTTCATTTTGACAAAGGCCGGATTTCCCTTTCGGCATTCCTCGTCAAAAAGCCTGACTAAAGCCTGCAGCCGCAATACTACATTGTCCAATACATCTGAAACTTCCAGCTTCGGATTAGCATCCATGCCTTGATATGCATCAATGAATGCCCTGAGTAAAAGCTTTCTTTCTGCGCAGTCCAACGCTTTATCATATCCCCGGTACCGATTTTTTTCCAGATCGAATGTTTCTGCACCCAGTGGTACAAAACGATATACTGCATATGCAACATCCCAGATCCTGGGCGCGGGACATGCAGTATCAAAATCGATCATGCCCACAGGCATATTATTATTAAATGTTACATTATAAGGTGCAAAATCATTATGACATATGACTTCTTTATCCAAACCGCCTTGGTACTCCAAAAACCAGATATCCTCCGGCTGCCTTACAAAATCGATTGTTGCATCATGGTATTCCCTTAGCATTTCAGCAGCTGCCCGGGCTATTTTCAGCCTGGTTTGAATATCACTGGCCGGAGGGTAGTCGTCCAATGTTGTACCTTCAACAAAACTCAGCATCTCCATATTTTCACCATTCAGGCCCAGAAAACGCGGAACAAACACTATACCCTTGCCCTCAAGATGCCGCATCAGCCTGTGTATTGTTTTGCTTTGAGGTTTCAAATCTCTTTGCACAACATTACCATCTCTATGTACTTGCGACATATTGCCCTTTATGAATTCCGTTTCCATGTTGCTCAAATCTTTCTCCATGCTTATTTATTTTTGCCTTACCCGACCGGGCTCTGAAATCGCCTTCATGAAAATATCGTAACCCCATCTGGCGGATCTCTGATCACCACGAAATAAAGAAAGCAGACAGCCATTCTTGTTAAACAGCTATCTGCTTTTTAATTATGATAGAAGTATATAAAAATTGCAATTACATTTTTTCAGCTTTGAGTTTTGGAGCCTTCAGCAGCGCAATTATTACAAAGCCTACGACTGCTGCGACTCCAGCTATTACAAATGCTGTCGTGAATGCTTTGGCTGCGCTGAAGTATGCAACTATATATGATGAAGCTACTGCTCCTGCACCGAATCCAAGAAGGATCATGCCATAAGTCATAGCAACACTTTTCGTTCCCCAGAAGTCGGCGGTCAATGCCGGGAAGACTCCAAGGAAGCCGCCATATGAAAATCCTATTACTGCGATAAAGGCAAGCATCAAATATGCCTTGGTGAAAGAAACTCCTACTATTGAGAGGGCCGCGATAACGAGAAGTATCAGCAGTACTTTCTTTCTTCCCAGTCTATCCGAAATACCCGCCCAGAAAAGACGCCCGAAGGAGTTGAAGCCGGTGATGATCATAACTCCGACAACAGCAGCTTCTTTTGTCAAACCGCTGTCCGGCTGCAGACCGAGGATCTTTGCCATAGGTATCATCATTGATCCTGCAGCCGTTGCACACATGAATGCGAGTGTCACCATATAAAACTGTGGTGTTTTCAAGGCTTCCGAAGGCGTAAAGCTTTGTGCGATTATTCCGTCCTTTGGAGCCGGAGGTGTCCACCCTTTTGGTTTGTAGCCTTCCGGTGGAGCAATTATGAAAAATGCTCCAGCTATATTTACGACAAAAAACACAACACCCAGTATGGAAAAAGTATTAAGCACACCATATGCGTTTATCAAAGCTTCGGCAACAGGTGTAAAAACGAGTCCGCCAAATCCAAGGGCTGAAACGATAATTCCGGTCACGAGTCCTCTTTTATCCGGGAACCACTTCTGACTGTTGGCTATCGTAGTCGTATATGACATTCCCATACCAAAACCGCCTAATACACCATAAGTCAGCCAAAGCACCCAGGGTGTCGATTCAGTAGTGAACCTTGCTAAAAAGAAACCCAATCCCAGTATAATTCCGGCTGCGATAATTACCGGCCTTGGTTTTAATCTCTCCTGCAATTTCCCACCGATAGTACTTCCCACTGTCAATACTCCCAGCAGCAGTGAATATGCTAATGTACCATGCGATGCAGGCCAGTTGAACAAAGCGTTTGGAGTTGACGGACCAATAATGAGGTATGACTGGAATACACTCCATATGTATGCAGTACCCAGGCATAGCTGGATTGCTAAACTTGCAGCAACAGGTATCCAACGATTAAATTTTGGTGCAGTTATAGTGTTACTATCCATTCGACGCATCCTTTCGACAATAAATTCTGGTGTTTTTGGGTAAGCTGGTACAACCATTCTTTTGTTTGGCATTGATAATGTTTTTATATGAATACTAAAGAGATAATTGGGTGTTTCCTTAAGGCTACATGTGAAAATAATACTGTAAATCCGGCATTATTTCAATGAAATTGAGACAAAAGTAAAAAAGCGTTAAAAATCAATCCTCAAATGGATAATAAACATTATAACACTGCATATTCAAATGGTGGCCGGAGGGCACCATTTTTATCCGAACCCGTAATATCTTCCGCTGGAGCTTCTCTGCGTGGGCTCGGGTATACTGCCTCCGAAGCCGCCGGCGGCGTTCCTGGTCAGGCCCGCGATCACACCGAAGCGGTAAGACAGGCTTTTGAAGCTGGAGGGCCTGACTACCGAGATCTTCTCGATTTCTCTGCCGGCACCGGTACATAGGCAGATTTCAATGCCTTCTTTCTGGTAGCGATGCAATATATGCGACAAATCGTTCTGTATCCCGGCTGAACACACAATTACCCTGTGAATCCCCGCGTTCTGCAAAAACGCGGCTGACGGCATGTCCTGAGGAAAAACGCACCACCGGTTGTCGTATGTCCCAGGCTGCTTTCCTCTTCCATTCATCCTGTTTGAATCAAGCATGAACACAGGAGGAGCCTCCTGGCTGATATCATATGCGGCCAGCATGTCCGCACCGCAAAACAGGGCTTTTGCTATTTCACCAACCTCAACGAGCATTGATGAAGCGCGTCCGTCCACGCCATTATAAAGCGGGACAGGCCGATAGCCCATGCGTGCCAGCGCCAGGCTTTCGATGACTCCTTTCTGCCCTGGGAGATCAACAATAAGCATCGCTTGATTATCCAGGCTCTGCACCCAGCCAGCTTCGGGTATTTCCAGTCCCTTAAAGCTTACTTCCGCTGATCGCATAAACAAAACAGGCTTAGCCCACTGTGTCCACAATGCATCATCGGGTGCCCATGCTCTATACGCCTCCAAATTATTTCTCAATTTTACATCCTCCTTTTTCGGGGTCAGGCTTGAATTATTCCTTTATTCAAAATCGGGGTCAGGCTTGAATTATTCCTTTATTTTTTCACTAATAATGGTATGTCTTTCGCTCTGTCATCGATTCTGGGGTACGGACTTATCCTTCCATAAAAGCCCGCGCTCTTTCCATTCACCGTAAACACACCTACACACAGATGGAATACCTCCCCGTTCACATCCGTCAGAGGCTGGCTGGTAAATTTCCGTTGGGCCAGCCAGTTCCCGGAGTCCCTGTGTGCTGCCTTCACGATACGCAGACGCTCTTTTTCAGTTATCGCCCCTTTGATGGAAATGCCCTCGCCCACTCTGCCCAGGGCAGGCTTATATATCCAATCTTCATCCTGCTGCCTGATCGTTTTAGGCTCCCTGGTCTCAGGCAATAATTTTTTCCACGCGGATACATCGACACCTAATCCATCCCAAACCAGCGGCAGCCGTTTTGATTGGGTAAATATCGCAACAGGGTGGTTGCAGGAAGCAGTCATGCAATCGTAATACCCCTTCCAGTCTGACCGGCGGGGCAGATTTGTCAGCCATTCCAGCGGGAAAAACCTCACGATACCGTCTATAGGGCCTTCCCTGCCTTCAATGATGCACATCGCATTATTGTCTTTCCATACTATATGGTCCGGCGCGGCAAAAACAGTACGGTATCCATTCGCCTGAAAATAGTCGCTTAAAAATTCCATGACCTGGCGGTCATCAGAATAGGATGTGGCATGAACAAATGCAATAACGCCGTCTTTTTCGACCCTCTCCGAAAATGCTTGTAATAGGCTTTCACCAATGTGCCGGCGAGGTTCATAACCGTCAAAATATGCGCTTGCAATCCGAGGCAGAACAGATGCCTCGGCAAGGCCGCCGGGCACATCACTGTTGACTTCGGACACTGCCCAGCCGTCTGTCGTCGGATGGAAATCGAACCGCATAAATCTGACGTTTTGGTCCCTGTCATAGTTTGAGAGCCGGTCCAATGTTTTAAGGACCTTCCGCGGCAGGCCCAGTTTTTTCGCTAATTCCGGCTTATGAATAAAGGCCTCTTCCATCAGCATGGTCTCTTCCGATAGTTGTTCGGCCCATGTTTCCAGCTGGCCGACAGTCTCCTGGTCCATCAGGACAACATGCTTTGCTATGGTATTATGGTCCCCCACCTGCGGATCCCATTTATACGCCTTGAATATAACATTGTATCGGTATTCGGAATATTGCTCGTTCGGAATCAGTGCCAGTTCAATTGATTTTTTCATAGCACGACACCTGGAAGTACTGCGGACACAATGCCGTATATCGGATTTTCAACCAGCGGGAACACAACAATGCTTGCAACAGCAATCATAAGGTAAGCCATGGCCCAGTACAGCGAGCCAAACAAATATGTGTTGGTGATGCTTTCATTCAGTTTGGCTTTATATATATAATAGCGTTCAATTAATATCGCCAGCCCGGTCAACGGTAAAACCGGCCATCCGACAAGAAATTCGATTATCGTGCTGTAAAATGATGTCCAGTCACCTGCAGATGCCCTCGCCAGAATAATACCGCTGGCCAGCAGATATGCGCCGAAACGAATTCCGCAATAGATGTCGCGATCTACAGTAATACGTTCAAATACCTGTGTAAATGAATTTAAGACCCTTGCAAGAATGAACCACGAGATCAGCCCCAGTCCTCCTGCAAAAATAACACACCACCAGCCCGGACCATCTCCTATATTTGCTCCTGAATATATTGTCACCAATCCGAGAAATGCTCCGCTGACGGCATATAAAGCGGCCTTGTTGTTTAAACTCAGGACATCGTCGATCCATGAGATATCAAAGAAAATAAAGACTGCACGCATACCAAGGAAAGTCCAGGCATACCCCAATACAACATAAAATATTATGTAAATCATATCGTCCACAACGTCAAACGATGCCAGAACCTTCAGTGTAAAAGTAATTATGACAAATGAAACGGCCGGCAGCAGACCCATCACATACTTAGTGGTTTTATCCCGGCTTACAGGCCCGATGCCAGGCAGCCTTTGATACCAGCCGTATATGCTTATAATCGTGTAATAACCGGTTGAAAATAATAACACGAGCTCGAAAAAATCCATTTTGAAGTCTCCCCAAGCATTTAAATAAAATCAGCTTTACCAATTATACCAAATTAGGCAGAGATAGTACATACCAGGAGTAAGGTGTGCATTTTCCCGGGGTGGGGCGTGTGATACTTAAAGTGAGCGGTAAAATCGGGTATAGCATGCGGATTACATAGTACGCGGAGTTCGGTTCGGGAGTTCGGTTCGGGAGTTCGGTTCGGGAGTTCGGATTTAGTAGTGGGACGTGGGGATTGGACATGCAGATTAGGGTTGTTACGTTCGGATTTAGTAGTGGGACGTGGGGATTGGACATGCAGATTAGGGTTGCAACGTTCGGATTTGGCAATGTGGGGTGATGCTTCATAGCGCGGTGTGCAAAAATGGCGACTTCTGGGCACAACCCCATTGGATTTATTGTTATTACACCATATTTATTACTTATAAAGGGTACATAATATGGAGATTGCAGAGTTATGTATACTCAACGATACCATTAGGTCCCCAGATGACGTGTTTTTTGCACACCCCGGTCAGCCGCTTGGAAATAGTTTGGCTTGACAGGCCAGCGAACCGTGGCAGCGAAGCAGTCCATCAAACCGTGCCGTCGTCGCCCCGCGGACAATGGATCAGTCTTTCAGGCCGTGGATCAATCAGGCCGTGGATCAATCAGGCCATGGATCAGTTAAATATCATGGATCAGTCTTTCAGTCAATGGATCAGTCTTTATAGTTCATATATACTCCGTTGCCTACATAGGCGTAGTAAATATTTGTATTGCTAAAGCTAACATCCTCAAGCAGCGGTTTGCCATCCTGATATTCCAGTGGCAGGTACTCTCTGTTGAACACTACATCATCGTTCCCTATTAACTGAAGATACACATATACGATAGTTTTGTCCGCATCATTACACAGAGCATATTCGAACATGCCATGGCTCGCATAAGCTGTAATGTAAGCTGGACTGCTGAACTTCACATCAGAATATTCCACAGTGTTTACTACAGGTCCGGATCTTACCGGTATCTCACACGTAATATTTTTCAGCCTGTTGATTTCCGCATTATACTCTTCTTGCGAGTACGTGCACTTCAGAAATTGCTGATATGAATTGTCGAATCCTCCACCTTCACAGGAGTAAAAATAATCAATAACCGAAGCATTTTGTGAGATCCGTTCAGGGAAAATGTACAGTCCACTGAACAAATCCTGCCTTTCAGCTTCTATGTGGCCTTCGTATATCCCATAGTTATCTGTATCAATAGTCGCGTAGCTTTCTCCTCCTAATGAAAATATGCCTAAAACAAAAATGCCCAGAAGCAAGGCACCGACAAAACTGGCAATTACCGCTCCCAGTACCAGAAGTATCGCTTTGAGCCTGTTTTTCTTTTTGACCTTCAGCGTCAGTTCTTTGAATTCAATTTCATTGCTGGTCCTGATTTCATCGGTAATAGCCGGATTCCGAAATGATTCAAGGAGATCCCTGCAGTCCGGACACTCTTTTATATGATCTTCAACCATTTGTATGGAATATTTACTGCATACACCGTCGATATATAGCGGAATTATGTCTTTTATGATATCGCAGTTGATTTTACTCATTATAACCCTCCATCCCTTCCTGTATCTGGACCTTTGCTCTGTAATAGGTCACTCTTGCCCAATTCTCCGATTTGCTGAAAATACAGCCAATTTCCTTATATGACAGCTCCCCAAAGATGCGCAGCATGAACACCTCTTTGTAGGGCTCATTCATCCTGTGCAGATATTCATGGATCTTAAGTATCTGCTCCTTTTGACAATATTCCTTTTCCAGACTTCTTTCATCGATTATGTCATCTATATTTTCTAGCGATTCGACTCGTTTTTCTTTTCGAAGGTAGTCGAAATATGTATTCTTGGCGATCTGACAAAGCCAGGAAAACACATTGGCATTATCATTGAGATCTTTTACTTTCCCCAGGGCTTTGAAAAATGTTTGCTGTGTTATTTCTCTTGCAATGGTTTCACTGGAGCTCAGCCTTATTAAAAAGGAGTAGACTCTGGAGAAGTATCTGTTGTACAGCATTTCTATTTCGAGCAATTTTTCACCTCCTCATATGTATAACGAGGAATTCTTCATTTTGTTACATGTTTCTACATACTTAAAGACCATATCGAATAAAAGAAGTATAGTCTCATGCTTAATGATATCAAAAATCCTGCATATGAACAGTACTGCAAGAAATCAATAATGAAAACAAGAAGTTTGAAGAGAAAGGACATAGAATCACTACAGGCTGAATTCCATGAAGAAGAACAACATTTTAGAGCGTACACCCGCCGGGCACACAAAAAAACAGCGGAGCAATCTCATATAGATAGCTGCTCCGCTGTTTATTGATTCATACCCTCAGCAAGCCTCGGAAGCCCCTGGCGGCATAATATGATTCCGCACCATTGTGGTACATAAAGATAGTGTTATAGCGACGATCACAGAAGATAGCACCGCCTAGCTTACGTATCTCCGGAGGTGTTTTCACCCAACTGGATGTTTTTGAATCAAAATTGCCGTGCTTCTGCAGTTCACGGTATTGTTCCTCCGTCAACAGCTCGATTCCCATGGCATTGGCCATATCAACAGCGCTGTCTGCAGGCCTGTGCTCTTTCCTGGACTCCAGCGCTTCACGGTCGTAGCACACGCTTCTGCGGCCTTTGGGACTTTCAGCCGAGCAATCATAAAAAACATACTCCCCTGTCCCATTGTCATAGCCGACAACATCAGGCTCGCCGCCGGTTCTTTCCATCTCGTAAATCGACCATGCTTTTGCTGGATCCGCCTCAAGCCTTACCTGTACATCAGCCCACCTAAGTCCGCTGTGGCGTTTCATATTATTCTCAAAGCGGTCTTCTAAAACCGTAAACAATTCATCGCGCTGCTTCGGAGGCAATTCCGGCATTTTATTTCCTTTGCCAACAATATTCTTCATACCTGGTCAGCCCTCTCCCGCGTTCTTGATCCACTGTGCTACGGTAACGGTTCGTTTCGCCTGATACTTCACAGCAGCCTGTATATCCTCGATCATATTGCCGTTCTGGTCGACTGTGACGCTTACTCCATAAGGATTCCCACCTGCTCCGAACTGGACCGGATCAGTATAGCCGGGAGCCGCGACGATCGCTCCCCAGTGATGCATTGAAGTATAAATCGACAAAATCGTTGCTTCCTGTCCGCCATGGGGATTCTGAGCGGAAGACATGGCGCTCACGACCTTGTTCACGGTCTTTCCCTGTGCCCAAAGGCCTCCCTGCATGTCAAGAAATTGTTTCATCTGCGATGTCATGCCCCCGAAACGTGTCGGAGTACTGAAAATAAATGCATCTGCCCAATCCAAATCAGCTGTCTGAGCTTCAGGGATGTCCCTTGTTGCCTCCACATTCGCCTTCCATGCCGGGCTGCTGTCGATCACCGATTGGGGAGCAAGCTCATGCACCTTCAGTATCCTTACTTCAGCTCCCGCTTCTTTCGCGCCTTCAGCGGCCCATTTGGCCATTTGGTAATTGGTGCCGCCCATACTATAATAGATTATCGCTAATTTGACATTACTCATTGATATCTCTCCTTTATGTAATACTTTGTAATTATTAGTTTTATTCTGTCCAACATAGTAAAAAGTATATTATATTACGGTGTAGACCGATAATAATAATTACCCAATATTTGGAGTCGGGAAACCTGATTTTGCACTTTTTCCATGGTATCGGAAGGCTAAAGATGTTCATAATCAATATCAAGGCAGTCTCATAACAAATGCATCTATGTTTCATTCACTCAGAATCCAAAAATATTTAAAAACCATATTGACATATTCCCTATTGTACCCTATAATGACCTTACAAGAAACAATAAGGAGCTTTATTATGACTAAAGATTATTTTACTGTAGATCAAATTTCAGAAATGCTGAACATCCATCCAAAAACAATCCAGCGTTACATCCGCGAGGGAAAGCTGCGCGCATCAAAGATCGGCAAAAGCTGGCGCATAACCGGCCATGATCTGAGCGTTTTTATCGAGAGTGAGGGCAGCAATGGACTGGCTTCGGAAAAGCAGACAGCTCTGAGCACCATCGCATCTTCAGTTGTTGACATCAATGTAAACGGCAGGCAGGATGCCATCCATATCATGAACACGCTTACAGCCTCACTGAATGCCAAACCGCCGGAATACGGCAGGTCATCCATGCAGACACAATATATCGAACGTGAAAACATGGTACGCATCACATTGTGGGGCGATGTCCGCTTCATGGCAATAATGATGGACACGATTGCAGCATTAACAGAACAAAATAATGAGGAGTGATCGTATGAAAATCAGTGTATTCAAGACTGATGCAGGGCGGGACAAAATCCGGGCATACTATAACCAGGTACTCGGTCAGTTCCCCTTTGGACAGCAATATGCAGATACAACGTATGGCAGGACATTCATGCTTACTGCAGGACAGGAGTCAAATCCGCCTATCATACTGCTTCATGGTTCATGCAGCAACAGCGCGTTTTGGTTCCCCGAGATCATGGCATTATCCAATAATTACAGGGTCTATGCCGTCGACATCATCGGTGAAGCCGGAAACAGCGAGGAGTACAGACCTGACCTTAACTCAGATGCCTACCGCCAAACATAAAAGGCGTCAGTTATGACGCCTTTTGTTGTTGTAAAATACAAAGGTGATGGTACTTGGCACGTCAGTCAGACGGGTCCTGACCGGCACCCAGCTTTTCCAGCAGAGACTTTTTCCAGCTTTCTGCGGAGCGGTGGATCACTCTGCCGATGAAACGTTTGCGCAGCTCATGCAGAGCCGGTGTCCTCACTTTCAGCATGCGCTGCTCTGAATACACTTCTTCTTTCAACGCTTCATCAGAAAGAGAGATTATTTCCCGCCGAAATTGTGTCGCTTCCATTCCACGGTTCAGGAGCATCAGGAAACGTTCCCATACAGTATCCGCCCGGAACAGATATGTTGCAGCATCCTCGCCCGGTAGTGATAACTCCACTACTGCCGTCTTGCCGTCACTGGATGGGACCACAATCCATATAGCCCATCGCAGAGCATCTTCCTGCTCAGCAGTCAACACTGCAACTCCTCCTACACCGGAGGCAGCAGCTCCGCTAACACCTGCAACTTCGCACGCGCCCTTACCCGCACCCGGATTTACTTCTGCATTTTCAGCAAGCTTTTGCACCCTTTCGATCTCAGCCTGCTTCAATGCCTCAAATTCCTCATCCGGCAGGCATTTGATTCCGACTGCAAGATGCTCGTGATTGCAAATTGCTTTTAGCTGCTCATATGTAGAACCCGCTTTACTGTTCCTTACCTTTTTTTCAATAGCTTCCGCCAGCACCGGAGGCAGCTGCTTCAACCGGACAGCGATCCCCTCGCGCAGTAATGAACCGACTTTGGTGCTATCAGAAAAGCCAAGAGAAGGTATCAGCTTATTAACAAAGGTAATATCATTATTTTTCAGCTCTCGTATACGTTCAGTGATTGCCCTTTCCAATGGATCAAAATCAGATCCCAGCATTGAAAATGTATAGGTCTCCTCAGTGTTCAACGTGATTGCAAGCGAGTAATTTTCTCTTTTTAGTCCATTTATAAACACAAGCGGTATACGCCTGGCTCTAAGATTCGGTGAAAGTATGCAGAGGCAGTCAGAAAAAACACTTATTTTCGCATTTCCGTTCAAAACTCCATATGAGTATTGTCCTTCGGTCTCCAACAATGGCTCTCCGGTTACATGAAAAGCGGACAAAACCTTTTTGTTGTAGGCCTCCAAAAGATCGCGGTGAAACCATTCACATGGCTGACCGATCTGTGATATGACTATGGTTTCTCCATTAGTTTTTACTTGTATAACATAATTCTCAAGTACAATTGAATCAATATCGGCATAGTTAACAGAAACCCGGTCAAATAAACCGTCAAGGGTAAGTCCGTCTGCACAGATCAGCAGCTTTGCCTCACCCGACAATCGTGAGGAAGAAACCATTCCGTTATAATCAAAATCCACGACAGCTTCGTTGCTCATTGTCCGCCTCCTTTATGGCGCCCGGCACATCAGTCAGACACCATTTTTTTAGTCCATCCGTACAAGAAAATACATACAACAACATTTTATCAGAAATATGTCTGGTTTGATGGATTATTTTCTAATATTAGCAATTTCATGCTGGTAAAAACACGAATAACAGAAGTGCCAAGAGTGATTCTTAATCTGAATTATTACAGCGCAATAATTTTTCAGGGATACTTTGCAGCTTTTCCTTCGTCTAAAGCGTATACAGGTTGGAGGGAGTTGAGTGAATGGCGTACAAGTCCTGTCGGCGGTCGGACTTCGAGGCCTTTGTAACAAAGCATGAGAATAGGGTTTACCGTACTGCACTGGCTGTCACCGGGGACGCATCCGATGCCGAGGACATTATACAGGAGGTATTTTGGCGTGCGTTTGAGAAGTCTCCCGAATTTGAATCGGATGAGCATGAAAAGGCATGGCTCATCAGAGTAACGGTAAACCTTTGCAACAGTCGGCTTCGATCCCCCTGGTACAGGCGCAGATCGCCGCTTCTCGATTCCTATCCTGCCGCTGAGCCGGAGCAGCATGAACTGTTGGATATGATCATGGCTCTGCCGTATAAATATCGGACTGTCATCCATTTGTTTTATTATGAGGGTTATTCCATTAAGGACATATCAGGGCTGACCGGGCAAAAGGAGGCTACCATACGCAGCCATCTTACCCGTGCCCGTCAGAAGCTCAGGTTCGTGTTGGAGGAGGATGAGCATGAAAGTATATAAAGAATACATTAACAAAATATCAGTTTCCGACACACTGCACCGAAAAATATTAGCCGGCCGCAACAACAACGCATCTGTACGCTCAACGATAATTCTCAAGCGATTTGCCGCAGTCACTTGCCTCTTTGCCCTGATATTACTGAGCACTGCTATTGTGCCGAAGCTGTTGCAGCGAAGCCCAGTGTCGATACCAGGTGATAATCCTTCTGTATTACAGCCGGATACAGACAAATCGACATCAGATGGCAATTTCTCTGTATTACAGCCGGATATGGATAAACCTGTACCAGATGGTAAGTACGACAAAGATATCCCTGTATCCGTCCTTCCAAAGGATTTCTCTCTTACTTTCAATAAAGCCGGCATGCAGTCGGCTTCCAAAATTTATATCCCAGGCCATTTCTGGCAGGAGCTTAATAATAATGAACTCAAGGCAATCTTTCCTGGCCTGGTTCTAAAATACAACATCACAGCCACCGCAAATTTCATGAGCGATGAAAACGGCGCATCCCTATTCAGCATTGATGCTCATACAGCAACTGTATCCGGCCTCGGAGCGTATATTCAGATCGCACCCGGCGAAACATCGATCGACTATATTATCGACGGAGACATCAATACCACGGATGTCATGGGTACAGAAGTTACGGCAGGATACTTTGAGAGCAGTCCGAACAGTAAGGGAGAAAGCGATGTCATCTGCTTTGTTAACTTCAAGCTTTCCGATATAGCTTATTATGTTGAGCTTGCCGGCAGAGATTCGGAAAAAGAAACGGTCAGGGAAGAGATCACCACACTCATTGGTCTGCTCATTAACGGAGGAGCGGCTAACCTTGAAATACTTGATCCTGTCATACCCGAGCTGCGTAATGACCGGCTCGATTTGGACGAGGCACGTGCAGACCCAGATTTCGGCTCATATTTGCCGGCAGCGCTCCCGGACGGCTTCGTATTTGAAGATGCCATACGCTTTATCAATCAGGAGCGTGATGAACTTACCGCCCTTTGGGCAAAAGGCATGGGGCATATCGACTGGCATGTTTCCAGGCTGACTGAAAGAGATAAAAAGCGGATAACCTCCACCAAAGACCTGCGCAGCTACGACCTTTCGTTCTATCCTATTCCGCGTGCAGATTCGGTTCCGGATGAACTTCGTGAGATCGTCGACGATCCCATCTTCCTAAGTGAAGAGCTGACGCTGGATACAGTCCTGCGGCGGACATATGAGGTTGCGGACTCCGGGGATATATCAGGCCCGAGGATGCGGTTCGGCATACTCTACGGAGATATCCTGGTTGAGATCAACGTAAAAGGAGCCCGGCCTGAAGCAATATTCGAGATGGTTTCAGGCGCTCGCTAAGTGTTGTGCCTGGAACCAAGTATTTTCACTATCCCAACCAAAGCAAGTGTCGTCATGATACAAAGCAGTCCGACATTCACTGCAGGATTGGACACAAGCAGCCATTCCCAACTGCTGTCGTATATGAGAGGCACCAAAACGATCCAAAGTATTGGTATCACTAGGAAAATGATAACAATAAGTTTGTTTTTGATTTTACACCGGAGCATGAACAATGTAAAAACCAAAAGTCCCGCGAGCAGGCATATCAGCCAGATCATGATGGAGTAATCATATTTAACATCGGTCCTTTCAGGGAACCTGCCCGTTGTCAGGTACTCCAGAACATCCTCTGCGATGCTCCATGGAGTGGAGGCGTTTATTTGAAGACTCATTTGATCAAAGGAGTTGGCAAGTACCACAATACTATAGCCGGAATCGGTGTCCAGCAGGACCGAAGAGGAATACCCCGGCAGAGATCCGTTGTGGGTGAAACGCATACCCGGCTTGCAATTGATTATCGTCCAATAAATATCATAATACACATCAGACCCTGAAGACTGCCAGTCTGAAACTTCATTCCCGCTGATCAGCGAGCCCTCGCCAGTTTGACTGCCTTGCTGATAACAGATCATAAAGCGGCAAAGGTCCTCTGCCGTTGAAAGGAAACCTCCGGCAGGTGAATCCCCGGCAGAAATGCGGTATGATACGGGAACCTGCGCCCCATAAAATGGCATATGCCCTTTTATGTGTTTTCCGTCCTCAAGCCCCGCATCAGTTGGGAAGGTGTGTTCCATACGGAGCGGTTCGAGAATGTTCTCATTTACATAATCCATATACGAGCGCCCCGAAACCACCTCGACGATCCTTCCAAGAAATATGTAATTCAGGTTGGAGTATTCATATACAGTCCCTGGTTTGCTGTTCAGCTTCAGGTCCAGAGACTTTTGTACGATATCAGACAGTGAGTGTCCGGCTTTATAGATGTACGGCATACCGCCGTCGATCACCGAAATGCCGCTTGTATGTCTAATCAGCTGCCCGATCGTTACAACTGCATCATTTCCTTGATAGCTGACACTAAAGCCAGGAAGATACTGGCCAACAGGTGCATCTTCTTTCAGTTTGCCGTCATTTATCAATTGCCTGACAGCAAGAGCCGTGAACATTTTACTCAGCGAACCGATCGGATAAATAATGTCCCCGCTGTCCGGCGATCTTCCATAATCCCGCAGGTAAACTACTTCCCCATTCCTGACTATTCCGATCGACAAATTATGTATTCCAGCCTGCTTCATCGATGTTTCCATATATGCGTCGATATCTCCGGTGTATCCGTCAATACCCCTGGTCTGCAGTCCGACTGCAAATGAATCGCTGGCACCCGTCAGAAGCAGCGCATATACGAGCACAGCAAAAATATACTTTTTCATAACCATTTCTGCCTTTTATATTATTCAATATATAGATATACGATGGTTTATACCATTAGGACGTTATTAACAAAAAAACGCTTTACATCAATATCCATATAATATCATAAAATTGAATGTTATGTCATGCACGGGAGCCAGACACTTATTGGCACGTACTGTTTAATAACCATCCGATTGGTACTCCTGGCACCATATCATATTGACAGAACAATGTTCTGTAGAATATAATTAAAGAACAATGTTCTGTAAGGAGGCTGCACATGAAAAATGTAAAAATCGCCATGATACAGCTGAAAAACTATTACGAGGAACAGGCGGCAGGATACATCAAGGCTGCTTCAATGATTGAACAAGCAGCAGCTCAAGAAGCTGATATTGCAGTACTGCCAGAGCTTTCCGGCTGCGGTTATATTCCCAACGAGTCTATCTGGCAATATGCCGAGGCAGCGGATGGGAAGACCGTCAAATGGGCTTGCGGGCTTTCTGCACAGCTGGGGATATACATAGGAGCTGGATTTATAGAGACTGATGGCAGGGATTTTTATAACTCATACCTGTTAAGCGGCCCAAAAGGAAATATATGCGGCATAATCCGCAAGGAAAATGCAGAAGCATACTGTTTCAAGCGCTGTACCGGTGATACTTTTATAGATACCGACATCGGAAGGATCGGGATAGGCTTATGCGCTGACAACCATTATGCCGGGAGACTTCAACGAATGAAGGCCGCCGGCATTGACTTCATGCTGATGCCCCATGCAAGTCCTGCTCCTTATAAAACCAGCGCCCAAATATCTGAAAAAGACCTGACACATTTTGATCAACAGCCATATACAGTTACTTCTGCATATTCTAAATATTTGAGAGTACCTACCATATATATAAACGCTGTCGGATCGTTCCCTGAATTCAAAGGCGGCATCGGAGTCAAAGCCATTAATGAAAGCTTCAGGCTGATGGGCGGATCTCTGATCACAAATGCAGCCGGAGAGGTGATCGCAAAATTGGGCAGCGATGAGGGTTGCTCATTATCCACAATTTCAGCTGGAATGGATTCAGAACCACCGGTCATGCCACCCATTTACCATAAGGAGTGGCTGCATCCAGGCAATGCGCTATTTCGTTATCTTATCATGCCTGTAATAATCAGGAGGGGGATACGCAGCTACAATAAAGAGCATGTTCTATATATGAAAACATCACAAGTGTAGAATCATCAAAAATGTAGATTCATAACAGAAAGGATGACAGAAATGCCACGAATGAAACCCGAGCATAGAAAGCAGGAATTACTTGAAATAGCATTCAGACAGTTTATGCAGCAAGGCTATGAAAAAACCTCCATTCGTTCTATCGTTGGTGAGGCAAACGGAGAGATCGGCATGTTTTATCATCACTTTTCCTCCAAGGAAGCGATATTCTCAGAAGTGCTGGAACAATATAATACAAGGTATATCGAGGATCTAAGGCAGATCATAAACAAAGGAAAAGCAGAGGCTTTCTGGGAGCTGATAGAACACATATTATCTCACCTGGAAAGCTCTTTGGAGGAATACCGAAGTATGAACAGCGGCTCTGCCAACAGAGAAGTACTGACAATGCTTCATCAAAAGACACTCCTCTCGCTAAAGCCAATATTCAGCGAGCTTCTCCTTGACTACACAAGGCGTGGAGAAATTTCTCCTCCAAATACAGATATGGATCTGTTGACCGACTTCCTGTTATCCGGTATAAGCGCAGTGCTCCATAACAGTGCAGAAATAAGCAAAGCGGCTAAAAAAGCCGCTTTAATGGAGTTTCTTCTTAATTTGCTAGGTGCCAGGCACGTTAGATAGACATTTATCTGGCGTGTCTGCAACATACTGTAACACTTCAAATTCTTAAGCTGACTGTATCTCAACGAGGCAGCGGACCTAGTTATAACACCTCGATTCAAAGAGCCTTAGCAGTATTTCAACTAAGCGGGATATTTGACCGCCTAGTTATGTCGTCCACTGGTTGTTTATCAGCCCTGTCAGCTTCCATTCCCCTTTATATTGCTGAAATACCAGTCTGAGACTTCTCCAGTCCGCTCCGCCATACTGGGGATCGAATCCCGGATAATAGTACTCGACAATGATTGCACCCTTATATACTTCAAATTGGTTCTCCAACATGTTGCCGAAGCTTAAAACCTCATTATATCCGACTTGCGGAGCATTTACAAAGTCCGCGGGATATATAAATTTTTCGTAGTACTCGCCGGGAGTCAACTTGATTTCTTCGCCCGAACCATCGTAATAGCCCCAATGATAAACATTCACGTCATTTAGAAAGTTTTTTATTTCATTTTTAGTAAAGACCAAATCACTCTCAACAGAAACAAATGTGTACGGAGTAAATCTAACACCAAACTCCGGGTGTGTATAATCTGACACTGTATCAAAATCTTTGTCCGCTATTGCCCGGAGAACCAGGCCTGCGGTTTCACCGATAATTTCTTTAGCATTCTCTGGCGCAATAATACTACCCTCAGGTTCATCTGCGTCTCCATCCTGCTGACTACTCCCGTCAGGTATTTTAACACCGCTGTCTTCGGTACCCTCTGACTGCTTCTCACTGCTTTCGTCAGGCACTTTGGTACTGTCTCCTTCATTGTCGCCCGAAGGCTGCTGACTGACCTCGCCGGTTTTGTCAGATGCAGCAATCGCCCCATCCGTCTTCGGCTCCTGCTTGTTTCTCATTACTATAGAAAAGGCGATAACTGATATAGAAACCAATATTACTGATAATGCAATAATCACTGTTGACTTTATTTTCAAGCGGCAGCCCACCTTTATGCATTTTGTATTATACATTTTATACTATCCTGCATTATCACAAAATACAATAGCCAAACATTTACATCAAGGAAGCAGGGGGCACTACTCACTTTTTCAAGTTATGTACGATATTTCTGAGAAAATTTTAGATTTTAAATGTCTATTGTCTATGAAATAAGCCTTCTATTCATTAAAACAGCTCTTTCTGAACGTATTTTTGTTCAAAAGCTGCAAAAACGAGTAGTCCCCTAAGAGTTTTCCGCATAATCAGGATACTTTTCAGAAAGTCTGCCCTGCTAATTACTCAAGCCGAATCTTCAATAGCTTACACACATTAAGCAAAATTGCTGTCAGCGTGATAACAATGAGCAGTATTAGCAGCTTAATGTCAAATACTTCACTCGTCATGAGTTTGAATCCCCACGCAGCAGGCAGTACCATCCCGACATATTCCAGCACACTCGGGAGCATGCTTACAGGAAACATTATCCCCGATATTTACTGAAGTAAATACCCAGTATCCTTGCTCGCAGTCAGCATTCTGCACAGGTCTTTCCGTTTTGATAAAAATACGGCTAAACTTTATCATCCCCTTGAAAGTCGGTTGACATAAAGGAACTGTTACCATGTGTCCTTCTGTTCCTATAGAAATGCGACATCTACATATAGCTTTTTCCCAAAGAGCGATTCATAAGCTTTTTTGTCATGCTCAAAGTCGACAATATACATACGGCTGTCATACTGGATGTGTTTGGTTTTATCAAAATATGATCTGAGGGGGTGGCTTTCATGCAAGCCAATCATTATAAAATCGAACTCTCTTGCGTCCTGTCTCATAAACTGCCACAGCCTGTGTGCCAGGGCTGCATTATCGTTCTCTGCCCACAAACCTGCGCAAGCGCAGTTAGCGGCTTTATTTATCCGCGGAAATGAAGGGTAACCCAGCAGCCTTGTGGGAAGCTTGCTTATCAACCTGTATATTCCGCTATAATTTTTTACTACATACTGCTTATAATGCTGTTGATTCAGAACATAGCCGCATGCACACAAGGCGCCCTCTTTGTATAATCCATAATAGACAGCATTCTTCAGGTCGTACGACGATATGCTTTCCAGGGATAGATCCACAATCTGAGACTGTCCGGCAAAGAAAGCCTCCGCCTCATTTCTGCAGCACCGTCTGGCTATGTATCGATCCTGGGCTTTTGAACCACGGCGCGAATTTACTCCACTCCCGAAAGACCTGATCCCCGATTTGCAGAAGTAAACCCGATAATCTCCCAGATACTCATATAAGGGCATGAGCTTTCTTGGCTTCTCCAGCATCTTCTGTACTACCGTATTTTCTTGTAGTATGGTTGTGAAATAAAAGTCTACATAATCCTTAGTATACTCATACAGCTTCTGATAGGCATAAGAAATGAACAACACCTTTTTCCGGTATTCCGGCAACAGCTTGAGGCCGGTCAAATACCCCATATTCACGATTTTATTGTCTTTGAAAACTTTTTTGATAATACAGGCTCCAAATCCGGCCGTCTTGTCCGCCTGCCTGTCTCTGAGCATCAGAATGACTGCTTTTTCCCCTTCCCGCTCAAACGAAGCTATGGGGTTTGGATCCCTTAAATATTGTACGGCGATCCCTCCATCAAATTCTCCGCTGTTATAAATCGATTTTATATAAGGCCAATCGCTGTGTTCTGCAAGAACAAGCTCAAACTTATCATTTGGGAAGTTCATCCAGATTCCTCCCAACAGGCACATTCATTTTTTCATCAACCTCTCCGCCGATACTCAGATTCATAGCCCAGAACAAGAACCACAGCAGCGGGCTTGTCCTTCCCATAGCAGAGAGTCCTCTCCGAAGTATGTTTTTACCATTGGAAAACTCCTTCCTGGCATCCCGGCAAAGCCGGCTGAGCCTTTCCGGTGACATGTTCTTCGGCTTGAATGCCAGCTCGCCATAGTTGTAATCCTCTGCAAGCCACCATTTCTCTGTCAGGAGTCTGTCTTCCTGCTTCAGGCGCTCATACAGACCCGTACCGGGGAAAGGCAGCAGATGGTTGAAGGCTGCTGTATAGAACCTGTGTTTTTCTGAAAAACGCAGTGCATTTTCAATGGTCTGCTCTGTATCATAATCATAGCCGAATACGAAAGTCGCATAAATGCCTATCCCTGCATCATGGATGCGCTTAACCAGTTCATCTCTTTCCTTTATATTCAGATTTACCGATTTTCTCATCTGTCTCAGGTTTTCCTCTTCAAGGCTTTCAAAGCCAATCAAGATGATCTCGCAGCCGCTTTCCTTCATGGCCTTCAGCAGCGCCTCATCCTTTGCCATGCTGAGGGTGCCCTGGCCTGCCCACTTGATTTTCATCGGCCTGATTTTTTCAAAAAGCTCCATTGCATTTTTCTTGTCCGCTATCAGATTGTCATCCACAAGAAAATGATATTTATGTTCAGAGCTTTTGATGTCATTGAGAATTTGCTCGTGTGGACGAGCATGATATTTACAGCCATAATAGCCTGCTATGGAACAAAAATCGCAATTGTTGCAGCAGCCCCTCCCCGTCTCGGTCAAAGAGACCGGCATATATCTCTTCCCGGCAAAAATGGACTTATCCGGCAGCAACGGGCTGTATGCGGTCCTGCCGCTGTAACACGGCTTTAGTTCACCATTTTGGCAATCCTTCAGCATTTCTTCCCATACCGCTTCAGCATTGCCTGTGATGATGGCATCTGCATGCTGCGCAGCCTCCTCAGGCACCATCGTCACATGATAGCCCCCCAGGACCACCTTGACTCCTCTTTCCCTGAAAGCCCTGCTGATCGCATAGCTTCTGGCAGCTGTATATGTTTCGACAACTATCGCCACAATGTCGGTAGGTTCATCATAGTTAATCAGCTCGATTCTGTCATCATAAAAGGCTGTCTCTATGTCATCAGGCATCAGACTTTTCAGCACGGCGATGGTCAAGGGCTCCATTTTCCACGTACCAATATATTTCTGCCCCGGCTTTTTCCCTATTGCCGGCAATATAAATGTCAGCTTCATTTCATATCTCCTTGTAATATGTACTGTGCAAAATTATCTGGCACAACTATGCATAAGCTCCGGCATGTCTGTGCATAAGTTCCGGCGCGCATACACCATTAAGTATACTAAACCTATTCGCCGCACCACGGCAGTGCCGGTATAGTTCTATTCTGGATCATCCCTGGATCTGATTTCAGCCGGAACCGGAATGTCCGAGTTGTCGCACATAATGTCCCTTGTAAAGTGCAGAAACTTATTGGCGTATTTTCTATATCCCATATTAAGCGGAATCGACATCCAGGGGCTGTGCCTAAAGGGAGCAAGCCTTGCTGCAATATCCTTTGCGGTGTAGGTATGCTTCCATGCCCATATGATTCCCTCTTCAAGCTCATCCACAGTCATCTTTGCAGGTTTGAAAACACAGTGCTCAACATCATACATCGCCCAATTGCGTTCTGTGATCCGTCCTACCTTGTCCAGTTCTCTATACAACTGGGTGTTGGGAAACGGTGTAAGTATGCTGTATCTGGGCAAATCGATCTTTATTTTTGTGATCATCTCTGCGGTTTGCTCAAATACAGACTTATCCTCATCGTCGCCCCCAAAGGCAAAGCACCCCTGCACCAGGATACCATGGGCATGGAGCTTTTTCATCAACTCCCCATAGTCCTCGACATGGTTTACACCTTTATTGATATATTTCTGTGATGACTGCCAGATCGATTCGAAGCCTATGAGCAGTCCCCTGCACCCGCTCTTTTCAAATATAGCTATAAGCTCCTCATCCACTCCTATGTGTGAGGTAACAAGTCCGAGCCAAATTATCTTCAGCGGAATAAGCGCTGTAAAAAGCTTTATTGCATATGCCCTGTCTGCGATCAGATTCACATCGGGAAAAACAATTATTTTGGCATTGAGTGTTTCGACTTCTCTTACAACTTCATCTACAGGGCGCTTGTGGATAGTACTGCCAAACGCCGCCGGATAAGCGCAGAAGGTGCATGGAAAGCTGCAGCCTCTGACAGCCTCGACTGTATTTATCGTAATATAGCCTTTTTTATTCAGAAGTTCTCTTCTGGGAACCGGTCTTTTTGCTATCGTATAATCACAATCCTGATGATAAAAGGGCTTCAGCTCTCCCCTTGCAAAATCCATGAGCATCTGCGGAAAGGTAAACTCCGAGAATCCGGTCATAACAGTGTCCGCATGGCCGGCAGCCTCCTGCGGCATCAATGAAGGGTGTACCCCGCCCATAACCACCTTTATTCCCCTGCTGCGGAAGTAGTCCGCGTAAGCGTAGCATCTGGGTGCTGTACCCGTAATACATGTAATCCCTATTATATCTGCCTCAAGATCCAGAGGTATATCCCCTGCTGTCTCATCGTAAATAACCACCTCTGCATTTAGTTCCTCAGGTACAAGTGCAGCTAGTGTAGTTAATGTAAGTGGTGCGTAATGCAGAGATTTTCCAAAGCTTCCATTATATCTGTGCATTGCTCCCGCCGGAGCTATCAATGCGATTTTCATTTGAATATACCTGCCTTTATTGTTTTATTACAACTTATTGTTCAATCTTATGCTTTGGGTTAGTTTGATGCGGCTTCATGTTGCTTTTACTTGCTTGATGCGGCTTCATGGAAACCTGACTGGACAGAATTTCAAGTTTAGTCCTTTATTTCCCAGTTATTGGTTAACATATTCCAATAATCACCATATTATGTGATCCGTTTATGGAAAAAGCTCAAAAGTATTCCCCAAAAAGCGGACTAAACTTGAAATTCTGTCCATCGCACCCATTCGTCCTCATGCTTATGTCTACCAAATATCTGAATTATTCATTATTGAATATCGCACCCATTCATCTTCGCACTAATAGCGGCCAAATTGCTTCCATTGCTCATTTGCTGCCTGATCCGCTAAATAGCCCGTGAAATACCTATCCCAGTCCTCTCGTGCCGAAAGCCATGCAGGCTTGATATCTCCAAGCTTCTGCCCTGCCGCCAGGCATCCGTCCACATATTCCTTCTTTGGATCACCTGTCAGCACAAATATCTGCAGCTCCTTCAGCTGCCCCAGCTTTCTGCAGTAATCATAATGAAAGCTTTCTCTCAGAGCCTTGTCCACCTCTTCTCCGGAAGGAAGCAGGTTATCGCTTTTTATATATAAAACATAACGATCCTTCCGGGGAGCAACCATATAAAATTCGGCTCCCGGAGCAAGCCTCTCCACTGTCTCCCTTACAAATGCCTCATGCAGCTTTTCACCAAACCTGTCGCTTATCCTGTCATTCTTTCCTGTAAAAACAAGCAGCGGCATACTTTTTCTCCATCCGACCACCTTAACTATATCATAAGTACGATAACGATAAAAACCCCCGCCAGTTGTCACCACTACCTCATATTCCTTTCCTGTTTCAAGTTCATTCACAAGGCGGATCTGGTTCTCATTGATATCAATGAACTCGAAAAAGTGCGAGCGAACACTAAGGATCCCTCCCTTTTCACCGGCAAAAGGAAATGTAACAAAGCTTTCCGTAGACAGCAATCCTTTAGGTTGGACTAAACAGTGTGGGAACAGGTTTTTCACTTTATCTGCATAAGTGGCAGCATAGGCATCGCACCAGCAGCTTATTACCCTCAGCTCCGGCCATATTTTACTGTAATCCTTGCTGCACACGGCCTGCCGGATCTCCTCGCGCCTGCCGCGGCTTAATTCATCAAGCAGCCGTTCTTTATTCTCATCAAGATAATCCAAAAGGAGAAGCAGGTAAGTTGGATTCCATATTGAAATCAGCGCCAGCTCCTTTGTTTTAAGCAGCTCTATAATCGTTCTGGTATAAAACCTTTCCATATCAGTTTCTTTTCCAATATCGGATGGACGTGCGAACACCCTGTCCATCAAATATTTTTCCAGCCTGCCGAAATAGTCGGCATCCTCCTCAAAGCCAATAGGTATGCCGCTTTTGGTATATTGCCTTTCCCCTGCTGCCGGCGTGATGGACCAGTAGCTCTTTCCCCACCTGATTTCGGGATATGAAGTATACAGGTCATAGATCCATGGCTTTATTCCCCTCTGGAACTCTTCCTTCAGTGACTTTGTATAGGGAATAAGCTTGGCTGCTTTCGTCGAACCGCTTGTTGGCTCGAAGGTTATTATTTTCTCCATTGTCAGAAGGCTCTCTTCCTTTTCCGACAATTGTTCTATATAAGGCCTGTAGGTTTCATAATCAGACAGCGGCACCTTCTCCTGATAGGCTTTTATGCTGTCTATCTCATTAAAGCCATACTTTCTGCCATAGACCGTCTCCTTATTTTTTGACAGGATCTCCTTCAGCCTTTCCTCCTGCACCTCTTCTGCAGCAGTTATCCCGGCAAACCTTATGTAGTCTGCCTTGTAAAGCTGGCAGCACAAAGTATTGACAAGATAACAGAAGAAATTTTTCGGGCTTCTCATAATAACACCGGCCTTTTGTATTATTAGTTTGATAGTATTATCAGTTTGGATCGCTTCTTAACACAAAACCGAAAGCTGAATTGATTATGCTGTATCATGTGACATAGCTCCACTACCTATAGAGGTCAGGGCCTCATGCCACCTGTCATTCAAATAAAAGCTTCTGCATTCTGGCAGACAAATTTGATTTGCTAAGCTTCGTGATGCACACAAGATCGTATCCCTTAATGTAGTCTGGATTTTTTTCAACAAAGAAGGCGATGTCTTCATCCTTCAGCCTCTCCTTGCTTACGTCCGCCACATTTTCCTTCAGCTTATCCTTGACTCCCCGATAACGAAGGATCCCTGTCCTTTCATCGTATTCCTCCGGACTGTAGAACCTGCCGAAGGCATCAATTATCTCCTTGATCTTCCCGGGAGTTTCCTCTCTGTAATTAGGATAAAAAGTGTTGTAGAAGGTCGGAAGTATCCTGTAGGTTTTATAGCCCTTGCAGATCAGGAACCAGTAAAAATCCCCATACTGCTCCTCATATTTGAAAAAGGACCTTGCGAATATCTTGAAAAGCTCCGCGCTTCCCCAATAGTCCTTGTGAATGATCGTATCTCCGGAAAAAACTCCATGGATCAGACTGTCACCCAGCGGTATGTGCATGATCTGTTGTGTGGAGAACCCGCGTATTATGCCGCCTTCATCCCGTAATACAATAACATGATCCTTCTTATTTAAGTCGTCCAGGAAATTTTCCCGCGTCATATTATCATAGAACGTATCCATCAGCTCATACATCGTATCTATATCTTTAGAAGTTAAAGTACTAATGTCTTCTAAACATCCCGTTAGCTTTACCATTTACATCATTTCCTCCATTCCGCATCCACCTCGTCATACAGTTACTCACGAGGCAGGAGGCTACTTTCCTCCATTCCACAACCGCCCAACTAGCTTTCTGCCTCTTTCTTTTTCCCATCCGCTAATCCAAAGCGCATTCCCTGCTTCTTGAATACTTCCTTCCTGAAAAGCGGGTTGTATATCAGGTATGTGAAGAAACGGTACAGGCTGCGCATGTTGGTTCTGGGCTCCAAGGCTCTTTTTACGATGGACCAGGGCGAATTAAATGCCTTTCTGCACCAGAAGGATATCTCCGTCAGTTCCTCGGGCGACATGTTGCTTGGAACAAGAGCAGCATGATTGAACCGGTATTCCTCATGGAGCCACCACTTGCCTTCATATAACAGCCGCCCTTCCTTCTCCAGCTTTTTATACAGCGGTGTGCCCGGATAGGGCATGAGTATGTTGAATGCTGCAAAGCAGAACTTGTTCCGGATGGCGAACCGGCAGGTCTCGATAATGCTTTCCCTGGTATCTCCGTCATACCCGAGGGTAAAGGCCGCCCAGGTCTGCAGTCCCCATTCTCTCAGCTCTCTGATCTCACGCTCATAGTGATTCAGGGCTCTTTTTCTGTTTGCTCCCTTTGCCGCAGCCTCCAGATTCTCCTCGTTTATGGATTCGAATCCGATGACCAGCCCCAGACACCCGCTCTTTACCATCAGCTCCATCAGTTCTCTGTCCTCAAGCATATCCATGCTGCCCTGGCTGACCCACTTTACCTTCAGGGGAATGAGCGCCCGAAAAAGTTCCTTGGCTTTGTCAAAGTCCGAAACAATATTATCATCTACGAAAAACAACAGCTTTCGCTTTTGGCTCCTGATCTCCTCAACGACCTCGCTGACCTCCCTGCAGTAGTGCTTCCCCTTGAAATATGCACTGGAAGCGCAAAAATTGCAGTGATATTTACAGCCCCTTGAAAACTGCAGCAGGGTTATCGGCAAGTAGCCTTTTCCCTCGAAGATATCTCTTCTGGTTATAACTCCATTCTGAGGCACCGCAGGCTGTTCCGCTCTGTACTCACGCTTCAGTTCATTACGTGAAAAATCCCGAAGCATCTCCTGCCATACGGCTTCTGCATCCCCGATCAAAACAGAATCGGCATGCTCCTTCATCTCATCTGGCATCAGCATCGCATGCATGCCGCCCATTACAACAGGCACGCCCCTCATTCTGTATTCACCGCTGATCTCGTAGGCTCGCCTTGCCGTAAAGGTCTCGACCGTAATGGCCACCAAATCGGCAGGCTCATCATATAGTATTTCCTCCATGCGGTCATCATACAACACTACATCAATATCAACCGGTGTCAGTGCTGCAAGTATGCCCAGCTGCAAAGGCTCCATACGTCCCTCGTCAACGTACAGACTGTGTTCTCTCCTGCCTATATTGGGTTTTATCAAAACCAGTTTCATTTGCCGAATCTCCTAAAAGTCTGCCTTGTTTTCTGTGTATTTCTCTATTGGAAATGATGTTCAGCGCAAGGAACAGAAAAAAGTTATATGGTCTCAGGTGGATGCTGCCTGTAAATAAACGCTTTAGTATGCTTCCTGCTCCATAGAATCTGTAACGGACCGATTTGCAGCCTTCCTTCAGTTCCTCCGGTGAAAGCTGCCTGGGATAGTAGGCGGTGTCCCCATAATGATAAACCCCACTCAGCCACCATTTATCATAGATCAGCCGGCCCTCTTGCTCAAGTCTTTTATACAGAGGCGTACCCGGCATTGGTATCAGGGGATTGAAATTCGCCACGGTGAAATTGTTCTTCATTGCAAAATCGAGTACTTCCTGAAAGCTGTCGGTGGTATCCTCGTCATATCCCAGTACAAAGGTTGCGTATATAAGCAGACCATGCCTGCAAATATTCGCCACAGCTCTGTCATATTCACCAATGGCCAGATTTGCGGATTTGTTCATCCTCTCGAGGTTTCGCCTGTTGAGGGATTCAAAGCCCATCAGGACCATCAGGCAGCCGCTTTCCTTCATAAGCGCCAGAAGCTTGTCATTTAGCGCAGCATCCATACTGATCTGACAGGCCCACCTTTTCTTAAGAGGCTTAAGCGCCTTACAAAGACTTATGGCCGCCTCTTCATCAACGAATAGATTATCATCTATAAAAAATATAATTTTCTCCTTCGCTGCCTTCACTTCATCAACAACGCGGCTTACTTCAGCCTTGCGGACTCTTCCGGGATACATGGCCTTTATCGAGCAGAAATCACAGCCGAACCTGCACCCACGAGAAAACTGGGCCAGGCCTAGCCGCTGGTACCTCTTCCCCCTAAAGGAGGGATGATTCATATCTACAGGCGCAAAACCAGTATTACGGGCCGAGATATATTCGGGCTTTACCCTACCGTTTAAAGCATCCTCCATGAACCTCGGCCAGGTGTCCTCAGCATCCCCCGCTATGACCACATCTCCGTAAGCCCTGGCCTCCTCCATAAGAAGGCTGGCATGAAATCCCCCCAGGACAATTATATTGTCCTTCGTTTTATACTTTTTCGCCAACTGATATGCCCTCTTCGCCGCAAAGGTATCAAAAGAAAGCGCTACGATATCCGATGTGAGCGCCTGAGGCAGCCTTTCAACACGGTCATCCAGGAATTCCATCCCGATCCCATCAGGGGTCAAGTGGGCTAATATGGGGAAAATCAGCGGTTTTAGTGCATCGTGGCACTTGCCTTCAAACATGCTGACCTTTATTACTGTTATCTTCATTCGCTGCTCCTTCATATGTCACTCAATCCCCCTGGATAGGCAAAAACTTAAAGCCGATATTTACCCCAAGCAGTACACTTTTCTCAGCTATTGTTTTATTAGGTGAACTCCATACCCTGCCAATAATATTTTTCATCGTGAAGGTTTCCTTCCACACCTTCCTGTATATCTCCTCAAGTCGCCCCGGAGACATGTTTGCAGGCTGGTAAACCGCATGGTGCTGTGTATACATGGACCAATCCCTTGTCAGGATACGTCCCTGCCTGTCAAGGTCTTTGAAAAGCTCCGAGCCCGGCACTGGCGTGAGTATGGCAAAACGTGCAAGATCAAGCTGCATGTATTTCACCTTCTCCGGCATGGATAAAAGCTCATCCTCCGTATCGTTGTCAAAGCCCAGAACAAAGCAGCCATTTACGGACAGATCGTAATTATGCATTCGTTCTACGATCTCCTTATACCTCTCTGTATTAGAGAACTTTTTCCCGACGCCCTTTAACGATTGTTCACTCAACGACTCAAAACCAATAAGCACCCCGCTGCAGCCAGCCCTTTGGGCGGCGCTTAGCAGTTCATCATCAAAGGCTACATCAGCAGTGGCATTGGTGGCCCACTTGACCTTCAGCTTCTCCAGCTCCTTCATGAGCTCAAGAGCATACTCCCTCGGCTTGAAGAAATTGGGGTCAAAAAAAATCAGTTTATTGGTGCGAAGGCTTTTTATCTCTTCAACCACATCATTTACAGGCCTTGGATTGCTAAGCCACATCCTGCTTATCGCGCAGAATCTGCATCTGTTATTGCAGCCCCTGTCCGCTATGATAGTGGGAATATTCAAATACTTCGTATGGCTGACCTTATTACGGGCCGGTATTTTCAAACTGCAGGCATCATACTTTGGATTTTCATAAAGCTTCTTAGGGCTCCCGTTTACAAAATCATAAAAGAATTGAGGAAGGCTGACCTCAGCCGGGCCGACGATGACCGTATCCCCGTGCTCAAGCGCCTCTTCAGGCATAAAGGTTGGATGATAGCCTCCGAGCAGGATATATGCTCCCCGTTCTTTGAATATCCTGGCATGCTTATATGCGCTGATACATGATGAGGTATTAGCGCTTATTGCAACGATATCATATTTTTTATCATATCTGACTCTTTGAGACATCTGGTCGCATACATCTATGTCAATATGCAGCTCCTCAGGAACCAGAGAAACAAGAGTGGGCAGCGTGAGTGAAGGATAGCTGAACAGGTTTGAAAACCGGCTTCTATAGCTAAGATCATTATCGTTCCATGCATGAATAAACAATACTCTCATTTTGCTCACCTGTTATGTAATGAATAAGCAGAGTATAAAAAAGATACCTTACGATGTGGTATCTTCTTTACTGTGGTTAAACTACTCAATACTTTTGATTGAAGCAGCTCATTCCAATACTATTTATTATACCTTTAGACGTTTACTCCAGCAAGCACAATAACACGCTTGTATATTTGTATATTTGTCATCTTCCAGATCGATCGTCTCCTTGCCCATTACCTTTCCGGACTTATAAGCTTCTGTATATTCCTTTTTGGAGTCCCTCAACATCTGATTGACATCTTCTGATTTAATTACCTGCTCCGCCGCTGATTTCAGCTCTTCAGCGGTTATGGAATTCAGATCCTTCCCTGCTTAATCAGTATGGTATAATACACATATATCGCAGAATGCAGGAGGCCGGAAATGGGTATTCAATATTTTGAAAAACAGAAGATATTCAAGCTGGATGCAGGCAATACTTCATATATCATCGGAATCGTTGATGATGAGCAATTTCTGGGACATGTATACTTTGGAAGACGGCTCAGCGATGACAGTATCCCTGTTGAAAGCCTTATGCGGATAAACGAAAGACCTTTTGTCCCTTCAGACAACAACCGTGACAGGATCACATTCTACGATTCCTTTCCGTCGGAATATCCGACTCCCGGGCTTGGAGACTATAGAGAGACATGTCTGGAGATCCTTGATAACCGCGGGCACTCTGCATGCAAGCTGCAATACGTCTCTCACAGCATATTCAAGGGCAAGCCCTCACTGGATGGGCTCCCTGCTACCTTCGGCAATGACGATGACTGTACAACGCTTGAAATCACCTGCATGGACAATTTCCTTGGATTTGAGGCAGTATTGATCTATACCGCTTTTGAGCATCTCGATGTAATAACCCGGAGTATAAGGCTTTCAAATAAAGGCGCAGATCCGTTAAGTCTGGAGAAAGTCCTTTCCTGCTGTGTAGAGTTTGACGGAACTAACTTTGACATAATTTCTCTGCATGGGGCCTGGGGAAGGGAAAGAAATATCCAAAGGCAGTCCGCAAGCCTGGGCAAAAAAGTGTTCTCCTCAGGCCGCGGGGAATCGAGCCACCAGTGCAACCCTTTCGTCGCAGTGGCGCAGTCCGGTGCCACAGAGGATTTCGGCGAAGTTTACGGCTTCAATTTCGTATATTCAGGCAATTTCTATGCATGCTGCGAAGGGACCCAGTATGAAACAGAAAGAGTGGTAATGGGCATAAACCCGACCGGCTTCAAGTGGCTGCTTGAGCCCGGACAGCAGTTTACAGCGCCTGAGGTCGTAATGGTCTATTCCTGTGAAGGAACAGGCGGTATGTCCCGCACTTTCCATGACCTTTACCGCAGCCATCTGATACGTGGCCGCTACAGGGATGAAAAACGGCCCATACTGATAAACAACTGGGAAGCCACCTATTTCGGCTTCGATACCGAAAAGCTCCTTTCCATCGCAAGAGAGGCGTCATCTCTGGGCATTGAGATGCTGGTCATGGATGACGGCTGGTTCGGAAAACGAAATGATGATACTTCATCTCTCGGCGACTGGATAGTAAATGAGGATAAGCTCAAGGGAGGCATAAAGCACCTCGCCGATGAGGTCAACAAGCTCGGGATGGGCTTTGGCATATGGTTCGAACCGGAGATGGTCTCTCCCGACTCGGACCTGTACCGCTCTCACCCCGATTGGTGCATACATGTACCCGGACGGGCACCCGCTCTTCAAAGAGACCAATGTGTACTGGATATGGCAAATCCGGAAGTGGTCGAGGCTGTTTACGGCATGATGAAAAAAATATTGTCGGAGGCCAATATCACTTACGTCAAGTGGGATATGAACAGGCCTCTCAGCGACCTTGGGAGCAGCTGGCTGCCGCGCGAAAGGCAGGGTGAACTGAGCCACCGTTACATGCTTTCTGTCTATGAAATGATGAATCGACTTACCACCGACTTTCCACATATACTTCTTGAAAACTGTTCGAGCGGCGGTGGAAGATATGACCCCGGCATGCTGTATTACAGCCCTCAGATCTGGTGTTCAGATGTTACGGACGCGATCACACGTCTGGAAATACAACGAGGCACTGCAATGGTGTACCCGCTTTCGACAATGGGCGCCCATGTAAGCGACTGTCCCAACCACATAGTCAACAGGATCACACCCTTTGAAACAAGAGGATATGTAGCCCTGGCAGGAACCTTTGGATATGAGTTGGACGTGACACGCATCCCGGAGGAAGACAGAAAAATGATACCTGAACAGGTCAGGATGTACCATAAGTACAACGACCTTATACGCAGGGGTGATTATTACCGCTTGGCAAACTACAGCGATAATAATATTGACGATGCATGGGCCGTGGTGTCAAAGGATAAGAGCGAGGTCCTTGTGACCTATATCCAGATCCTGCAAAGACCAAACTGCCGCAGTCGAAGGATCCGCCTGAAGGGCCTTGATGAAAATGCGGTCTACACAGATATGCAGACAGGAGAATCCTACAGCGGCAGTGCGCTGATGTATGCAGGCATAAATATCACCGGCCTGTATGGAGATTTTAAAGGAAAGCTGATCCATTTAAAAGTGTAAGTACCGGGCACGACAATAAGACAGTTATTTGGTTTCGCCAGATAACTGTCTGTTTTTTGCCTGCAATCACTGTTTTAGAACAATATATTAATGCCGTCAGGGTTTTTTCGGACTAATTATCATTATCATAAGTCGTCCCTCAAGCCTGGATGGCTTCTCGACCGTCCCCAGATCCTTAACGGCTTCAGCGAACTTTGCCAGCACTTCATTTCCTTGTGTTGTATATTTCATTTCCCTGCCTTTGAACCTTATACTTACCTTGACCTTGTCGCCGTCCTGCAGAAATTTGCCCGCGCTTTTTGCTTTGAATTCCAAATCGTGATCATCGATTGTTGCAGATAACCTTACTTCCTTAAGAGATACGACCTTTTGATTCTTTCTGGCCAGTTTCTCCTTTTTTGCCTGCTCAAAGAGGCTTTTGCTGTAATCCGTTATCTTGCACACAGGCGGATTGGCATTGGGAACGATCTTTACCAGGTCCAGATTCTTTGCATCGGCCATTTTCTGAGCCTCCTGGACAGGAAATATCCCCAGCATGGTACCGTCGCTATCAACAAGACGGACCTCCTTATCCTTGATATCCTCGTTCATTAACAGTCTGTTTGATTGTATAAAAAACACCTCCCTAATATAATAATCCTTACCCTTCCGGTCATACCAAAGTGCCCGGTAAATGTGTCAGATCTTCTATAACCGGTATATTTCTGGAGATCAGCTTCTGAATATCCTTCAGATACGTCTTCTCCTCGCTGTCGCAAAATGATAATGCAGTCCCGCCGGCTCCGGCTCTTCCGGTCCTTCCTATGCGATGCACATACGTCTCGGGTATGTTGGGCAAATCAAAATTAATAACGTGGGACAATTCCTTTACATCTATACCTCTGGCAGCAATATCAGTAGCTACAAGGACCCTCGTGCGCCTGGATTTGAAATTGTTCAAGGCATCCTGCCTGGCTGTCTGTGACTTATCGCCATGAATGGCTTGTGCGGTTATCCTTGCCTTGGCAAGATTCCTCACTACATTATCGGCCCCATGCTTGGTTCTGGTAAATATAAGTACGGAATCAACAGCCTTGTCTCTCAACAGTTTGACAAGCAAAGCCTTCTTATCTTTCTTTTCAACAAAGTACACCGATTGATCAACAGTCTCTACTGTGGATGAAACCGGCGTCACCTCTATACAGACCGGGTTTGTCAGCATATTGTCCGCCATGGCCTTGATCTCAGGAGGCATGGTGGCTGAGAACAACAGCATTTGTTTGGATGACGGCAGTTTTGCCATTATTTTTTTTACATCATGTAAAAATCCCATGTCAAGCATCCGGTCTGCTTCATCCAGAACAAAACACTTCACGTGGTCCAGTTTGACATAGCCCTGTGCCATTAGGTCCAGCAATCTGCCCGGAGTAGCGACGAGTATGTCTATTCCCGCTTTTAACGCATTTGTCTGCGGTACCTGCGATACTCCCCCAAAAATAACGGTATTCCTGATCCTTGTATATCTTCCATAAGCGGTCAGGCTCTCTTCGATCTGGACCGCCAGTTCTCTGGTCGGAACCAGTATAAGCGCTTTTATTGCACGCTCTCCTTTTGTGTGTTGGTACTTATCTTCAGTCCTCTCAGAGCATAATCTCTGCAGCAGCGGCACTGTATAAGCTGCCGTCTTGCCTGTGCCGGTCTGAGCACATCCGAACAGATCTCTTCCAGCCAGCACAGCGGGTATCGCCTGCTCCTGTATCGGAGTCGGCGCTTCATATCCTTCAGCCTTCAAAGCATCCATGACAGGTTTAATAATATTCAGTTCTTCAAATCTCAATTCATTTTCTCCATTCTTACGTTTACACATTCTCATATAATTTTTTCTATTTTTTCTATCTCTTGTTCATACGGCAATAAAAAAGCGGAAAAACCCATAAAGTTGAGTTTCCCGCTCTATATCCCATAATTACATATTCGGCAGTTGAAAAAACAAAATTACGAAGTCAAGTATATCATACCTTAAGAAATAAAGCAAATCACACTTGCTTACATAGGAAATAATGGATCGCCGGATTAAGGCATCATACTATTTCATTGCATTGTAGAGGCAATGGCCCGGAAGATAAAAGGTTTTCCTCTGAAAAAAACAGTTTTTACCACTATTTTTTATCACAGATTTGGTAATAAATCAACATAATAATTTAAAATTTATAAATAATAAGGACATTCTACCAGAATGTGAGAGGCGAAATGTCCGGGGGTTTTATATTTCACTGCCTTGCATCTCACGCCCGGTGTCTTGTCTATGGTATAAAGCTGTTGCCAGGATACCCAGCAGCATTAAAGCAATGCCAAGTACAAAAGGCAATACTCTGGATATATCACTCAGCAGTCCGCCTATATATCCAAATGGCACGCTTACCAGCATTACTGTCGTTTGAAGCAATGCCATGATCCCCGATCTCTCCACAGGGTCCACATGAATAGCGACAAGGGATTCCCTTAATGTGCCCAGAACAGCGCCTCCCAGTGCATCAAAGACCAGTGAGGCGGATAAGATCACATATCCCCATAAATCGGCTTTTGAGATCGAGATCAGCAATACGCCGCTGATTATCAGGCTGAAAAATCCTCCATACAGCGGCCATTTCAGCTTTGTCTGTTTTATACGGGATATGACTGTAAAGAAAAGAACGATAGATAATACGCTCCTTGCCATTGGAAAAATAGGCAGCAGTGTATCCGGAACGCCGATGCGGCGGGATGCTATGATCTGCCAGAAGGTCATTCCAATCATTGCCACGATTTCTACCAGGATACTGATGATGATAGCAAATATCGTACCCCTGGAATTCAGTATCTTGTGCAATGCGCTCTTGTATCCGGACAGCATCTCGCCCCATGACTTGCCATGGGTCGCCTCTCGCCTTATCCTGCCGACTGCTGTTTCTGTCGAGAACTTATTGAGGATCAATATCTTAGCCGTCATAACAATGAAGGCATTGATGTAGAGTATTTTAATTGCCGGCGCCATTGTCAGCTTTGCAACCAGTACAGAGGATATCGGCGCAAACAGCGCAGACATGTTGCCGGCAATTATGACCCAGGAATATATATGGGTTATTTTATCCTTGGGAGCATCCTCCACCAGCAGGCAGTCCCAGGATACAGTAGTTATTTTCATCATGCCATTGAGCAAAGCGGCAACTACAAAAAACCAAAACCCCTGGCTGAATGCCCATATGAGACATGGCACGCTCCAGGCCAGAAAATCAAATATGGCAGTGCTCTTCCTGCGCCCCATTTTATCAATGATAGCACCTGATAAGAATGCACAGATCATCTGGGAAAACATATAAATAGATGTGACGATCCCCACCTGCACATCGCCCATACCAAAGGTAAGCATATATACAGTTGCATAAGGCAGACACAGATTCATGGAGAGCCCCCACATGGGCTCCGTATAAACGCATGCCCGGGGATTGCCGCGCAGCTCAAAAAGTGTGCGCAGCAGCGGGTGCTTCATAAGTAATTTTTTCATCGTCAGCTATTCCTCTCAATTTATATGATCTGCTCTCACACATGGTCGATTTTATTCATCTTAACATGCGTAATAATCTAATATTACTACAAATATAGGTTTTTTATTATCATTATCATACATGTTTCTATCATTTTTTGCTGAAGTAATCGAATATATAGAGTTGCACTTGACCGAGGATGATGAACTAAAATTGAGCGTGCTTGCAAAGCAGGCACACTCGTCAGAATACGAATTTTAAAGGATTTTCAGTATCGTGACAGGGATAAATGCCGGAGAGTATATCCGCAACCGCAAGATTGCATTATCAGTTAAATCCAATTCGATCCATTTTCACCTGAATCGCCAGAGTACCATTTATTTCATTCTTCCTGCCAATTGAATAGGTGAAATGCTTATAAAAAAGGAAACGGATGTAATCACCGTTTCCTTTTTGTTCTTAAGGTGCTTCAATAATAAAGGAATATTTCAAGCCTGACCCCCTATTTTACTTCCACGCGGACATTTCTTATATTGATTTCGGCGGTTGAGCCCTTGTGGCCCATGTTATATTCGAGTCTTCCATTGTTGTCGTCCTTGCCTGTCATTTCAAATTCGAAGGTGTAGGTTTCCCACTCTGTTGACAAAGTCATCAGGGTGTCCGGGAAATACCTGATCCATCCATTTGTCGGAGCCGATATGCAAACGATCATATCACGCTTCTCCGAGGCCCGTGCATCAAAGCTTATGCGGTATTTATTGCCCTTTATCATAGGAAGCTGAGGCTGCACGAGTTGGACGGAATAATCGACCTCCCCCTCTTTTTGAGTCCTGATGATCATTGTTTTGTCCTTTATCTCTGCAGAGCCCTCGCCGCCCTGGAAAAGAAGGAATGTCCAATTGATATCATCAGCCAGATCCTCTGCCTCGGCAAAATCTCCGTTATAGATCAGGTTTCCGTCTTCCAGCGCGTCACGGAAAGCCTTTGCCGGCTTTTTCACATCGGTGTTGTAAGTGGGTTTCTGATATACCCTTACATACTCGACTTCAAATTCCGCCTTTGAAAAATCGGTGGTCTCATCCGGATTTCCCGGCCAGTTTCCGCCTACCGCAAGGTTCATCTGAACAAAAAATGTCTGGTTGAACGGAGCCGGATAAGGTTTCTCATCCTCCCCGTCAACTGCGCTAAACCAATCATTTACCTTGTTTATCAACACGCCGTCTATATAAAATCTCATTTCTCCCGGATCCCACTCTACGGAATACTCATGGAAGCTGTCTGCAAAAGAACCGCTGCTTAAAACCTTGGTGCCCTGCTGCTCTGCATGTGGCTCTCCATAATGGACTGTTTGATAGGCAGTATCCACTTGATTGCCGAGGACCTCCATTATATCGATTTCTCCGCATTTGGGCCACTGACCGTAAAAGCTTTCATCCGTCGGCATCATCCATATCGCCGGCCATAATCCCTTTCCTTCGGGAACCTTTGCGCTCACCACGACCTTACCATACATAAAATCCTTCTTTTTCTGTGTGGTGACCTTGCCCGAGGTATAATAAGGCTTTCCATTAGCGCCTTCGGTCTTGATTGCCTTAATGATCAGTTTTCCATCCCTTACAAAAGAATTTTCTTCAGCTCCGGTATACTCCTGCAGTTCATTATTTGTCCAGCCAGGCTCACGAAGCTCGCGATTCCATATGTCCGTATTCAGGCTGTCGCCGTCGAATTCATCATTCCACAAAAGAGAATAGCCAAAATACTCCGGAACACCGCTTTTTTCAGTCTGATCCTGCTGCTCCTGCTGCTCCTGCTGATCCGTCGGCTGATCATTTTCCGGATTCTCATTTTCCTGCTGGTTTTGCGGCTGTTCGCTTTGAACCTGCTTATCCGGCTCAATTACAGTATTGTTTTCTCCGCCTGTACACCCGGTGACCCCGGCTAAAACAAGGGCAAGTCCACAAACCATACCTATGACTCTCCTGTAGTTTTTCATTTCTCATTACCCCCACGAAAATTTATATTTGTACTGTTTTAGCAAGTTTTCATATTATTCATTCTGCTCTGCAAAGATATTTTTAACTGTCGCGGCCGGCATCGATTATTCCTTCTCTTATACTGTCATAGTGACTGTCGATCAGTCCAAAATCCTTTTCCTTGTAAGTCCAGATCGCCCACCCTATATCATACTCTCTGAATACCTTGAAAACATCCTGGAACCACCTGAGAGTACCTTCGGCAGGAGCCTGATCTATCACTCCAAATTCGCCGCAGTAGAGTTCAACTCCGGCATTCTTTGCGGCTTTTACAGCTTCTTCCATCATTTCCCTCATGAATTCAGGCCCCATCGTTTCAGATTTTGCTGCACAGACAGCCCCTCCCTGATATCCCAGAGCTGCCGACCGTATCTTGTTGTTTTCCATGGTATCGGGATAATCCATATCAGCTGTCTTATCCATTTTCTCCATCCAATGCGCTTTCTGATGAGTGAAAACCAATGGCTCATAAAAATGGAAGGTAAATATTATGTTATCCTCCTTCGGAACCTCCAGATACTTCAGCGTACCGGCGCTATTCCACTGTATGCCTCCGTATATGATCGGCGTTTCTTTTGTGATCCCGCGGATTACAGGTACTGTCCTTCGTATGAGTTCATTCCACAGCTCGGCATTTTCTTCCTCAACTACCTCATTCAACAGCTCAAATGCTACATTATCGTATTTCCCATATTCATTTGCCAGGTTCACCCACAGCTTAATGAACCGCTGTTTCAGTTCCTCATTCGTAAACAGATTATTCTTTTCCTTATTGCCGGCATCATTGAAATCATATCCATATGCCTTATGTATATCCAGCACAGCATCCAGACCGTACTTTTTGCACCATGATATGATTTTGCTTACATATCCATAGCCTTCGGGTTTAACTGCACCTTCTTCAGTCTCCAGGACTTCGTAATCGACAGGAAGGCGGATATGATCAAACCCCCACTCCCCGATCTGCTTAATGTCGTTCTCTCCAATGAAGCTTTTGTAATGTTCATTGCTGTGAATACACTGCGATAAAAAACCACCCAGGTTTATCCCTTTTTTCAGCTTCATATTAATCCCCTTTCTTTGTACTGCATACAATACAATTGTGACACAAACCAATGGAAAAATATATCGCTATTATTACTTTTCTATCGTTTTTATGATATAGTAAAAGCATCTGGATATTGGTGGGTCAAAACAATAAGGGAGTATATGCAATGAATATAGATCGTGAGCTGTTTTATAAAGAGTTCGTCCAGCGGGAAAGCAATATACTGCGGGCGCCCTACAATCCGGAACTGGAATTCTATTCTGTCATCAAATCGGGAGACACAAGAAAAACGCGGGAGCTGTGCAGTCAATCCCTGCTTGATAAACCCGGTCTTGGGACTCTGTCAGAGGATCCTCTTCACAATGTGAAATATCACTTCGTTATTACCGCCGCTTTGGTGGCGAGATACTGTATCGAAGGCGGCATGGAGGTGTCTGTGGCATTCGGTTTAAGTGATTTTTACATACAGAAGGCCGACAGCTGCAAAACACCGCAGGATGTGGCGGATTTGCATCCGATCATGTGCCTTGAGTATGCAAAAAGGATGAAAAATCTCCGAAAGGAGAAAATATGTTCCAGGCATGTGGCAAACTGCATCGACTATATCCATGATCACTTGCACACACGTATAACTGCGGCATTCCTTGCCGAGCATGTGGGATTGGATCCTTCCTATCTATCCCGTCTCTTCAAAAAAGAAGCCGGTGTATCCATCATCGAATACATCCGGTTCAAAAAAATTGAGACCGCCAAAAATATGCTTGTTTACTCCGACTACAGTCCTTCACGGATTTCAACTATATTGGCATTCCCCAGCCAAAGCTACTTTACCGAAATCTTTCACAGGCATACCGGCATGACACCTCTCAAATATCGGTCACACTTTTTCAGAAAGACTGAAATAAGTACTTGACTCACGATTCAATGAGAAAGACTCACGGAAATCGGTCACACTTTTTCAGAAAGACTCATGTCAGCGGGAAATATGTACATAATTTTTATTTATGGGGAAATAATGAATCATCCCTTGCATCAAGTAAACATAACTCAGGATCATCTGGCTTTATTGGTGTCATATTGAAGTTGTTGTGTCATTGACTTGCAAAATCACATTCAACAGACCATATAGACACACACAACTCGCAAAATTGTGTAGTTCGCTGTCCCTTATACCCTTATACCCATAAACACTTACTTCCTTAATCCCTTACTCCACCACCCTATCTCAATTAGTCCACTTTCAAGTCCTTTTCGTTTTTGCTATCGCTTATGTTATTTTTTTTGCTTCCGATCTTCAGCCATTCAGGCAGCATCAGCTTAAATCCGCCTTTTGTACCGGCGCTGGCCAATACGCTCTGGAGGACTATGAACACAAACAGGAATGCAGACGTGATGATCCTGGGCCAGGATGCTTCGACGATGCCAAGCAGCGGCACTACGCGCTCTATGAGCGCATTGATCAGCACACCAAAGAGAGTGCCTATGGGAAGACCGATGCCGCCTGTCAGCATTGCACCGCCTATAACACTGGATGAAATTGCATCTATTTCATAGCCATACCCGTTCCCCGGATTGCCTGATGGGGCAAACAGGGTATAGAGAAGGCCTCCGATGCCGGCCAGCAGACCACAGAGCACATGGGCCATGAATTTTGTCTTCCTGACGTTTATCCCCATCAGAAGTGCGCTTTGCGTATTGCCTCCAATAGCATATAAAGTACGTCCGAACTTCGTTTTCTTAAGGACTATGATCATGACGATCAGAACAATAATGGCAACAATTGCTGCCGGTGTAAGATAGGCAATGTCACGTGTGCCGTTCTTGCGCTCATTGAATAAGAAAGGAATATATAATTTCGCGCTTGACCAGCTCATGAACATTTCATTCGTTATAGGCACGGATTGGGTGTTGATAACACTTATCATGCCGCGGGCAAAAAACATGCCTGACAGAGTTACGATAAACGGCTGTATTTCCAGATAAGATACCAGATAACCCTGGACGATGCCAAAAGCCAGACCTATGCCCAGTGCCACCGGGATCGTCCATATTGCGCTTACCCCTCCGTTCATCAGCATCGCAGCGATGACCATGCTGACAAGTCCCGTTACACCTCCCACAGAGATGTCTATGCTGCCTGTGATCATGACAACAGTCAGTCCCAGAGCCAGCATCAGCAGATATGCCTTGTTATTGAAAAAATTAAAAAACACGGAGTATTTCGCAAAGTTACTATCTGCAAACAAGAATAACGAGGCAACATATAGAATTACAAAAAGGGAAACCGTTATCAACAGCAATACACCCGTATTACTCAGTCTCTTGCGCTTTATAGATTGCTCCGTACTCGGTTTGGTGATTTTAATGATATCTTTCATTGCGTCATCCTCCAACAGAAACATTCTTACTGAATAACTTCCGGGTCAGCTTACCGACTTTTTCCTTGAACACATCGCTGCTGGCAACAATAATAACGATGATGATAGCCGCCTTGAATACATTCAATTGATCTGCACGCACATTCATTGCGTATAATGTTGTTGTGATAGCCTGGATGGTGTATGCCCCGATCACAGATCCCGCTATGCTGAATTTTCCGCCTCCCAGCATATTTCCTCCCAGGGCGACCGCCAATATGGCGTCCATCTCAAGACTCAATCCAAGTTCTCCGGAATTTACGCTTCCCAGGCTGCTTGATCCGACCAGCCCTGCCGCTCCTGCCAACACTCCGCAGATCACAAATACCATGAATTTGATGGCACGGGAATTCAACCCCACAAGACGGGAGGACGAACCGTTTATACCTACGCTCTGTACATAAAGTCCCAGACTCGTCAGCTTCGTAAACAGCACCACTAGTATGACTATCACAATTGATACAATAATAGTTGTTCTTATTGGCACACCTGGTATTTGGACTCCCAGATATTTAAACGCCGGATTCATTATATATATGGTTTGCCCGTGTGTTATCTGCTTGGCTATGGAACGCCCGGCAGTGAACAGGATGAGAGTTGCGATCATAGGCTGGATTTTCAGGCCTGCAACCAGGAAACCATTAAACGCGCCGCACAATGCTCCTCCCAGCAGACCTACAAACAGCGCCAGCAGGTATGGGCTGTGGAACACATCTGTCCTGTATTCGGGGCCATTGAGCAGCAGGCCGCAGAAACTGGCCGCTATTGCCATGATCGGGCCAACACTTATATCTACGCCGCCGGTGGCAGCTATGACCAATGTCATTCCCATTGTAACAATGACAAGCAGGCTGGCCTCATCCAGAATATCCGGTATATAGCCGGTGATCAGACCATTGGTGATGGAAATATTGAAAAATGTTGGTGTAGTGATAATGTTCTGCACCACCACGATTAACAAAATTACTAATGAGAATGTTAACCGGCTGTGCAGCAGACTTTTCGCAAGCGGTTTCAATTTACTCATGTTCATCCTCCCTCCCTGCTATAGTCCGCATAATTGTACTCTGATTCAACTGTGCCCCGGTCAGTTCTCCAACCTTTGACCGGTCTCGCATGACTACCATTCTTGAGCATGTCCTGAGCATTTCATCCAGCTCCGAGGATATGAAAGCCACGCTCCTGCCCTCACTGGCAAGCTTTAAAATCAGTTTTTGTATTTCTGTTTTCGTTCCAACATCGATTCCACGGGTAGGTTCGTCCAATATCATGAATTCCGGATTGGTGAGCAGCCAGCGCGCCAGAATGACCTTTTGCTGATTGCCGCCGGAAAGACTCTTGATCGGCGTTTCTCTGCCTGCAGTTTTTATATTTAGCAGCTCTATATACTCGTCTGCGTATTTTTCCATTTCCTTTCGGGTCAAACGTTTCAGCATTCCCTGCTTTGCCTGGAGAGCAATGATAATGTTTTCCCTTACCGAAAGATCTGCGAAAATGCCATCTGCCTTTCTGTCTTCCGGCAGGTAGGCCATTCCATGCTTCATTGCATCCAGAGGTTTCTTTACCCTTGCTCTTTTTCCTTTTATGATAAGCTGTCCATGGACTGCCTTGTCGGCACCGTAGACCGCCCGCACCAGCTCGCTTCGGCCTGAACCCAGCAGACCGCTTAAGCCGACGACCTCGCCCTTGTACATTTTAAGTCCGAAGGGTGCAACCTTTGAAACACCGCTTGACAGCTCGCAGGCTTCTATAAGCGGCTCCTCACCTTCAAACCTTGATTCGTCCTTTTCCACATTGAGACTTGAAAGATTTTCGATTTCCTTGCCCATCATCTTTGTTACAAGCTCAAGCCGCGGCAGATTTTCCACTTCATATTCTCCGACGAGCTCACCGTTTCTCAGTACAGTGATGCGGTCACAGATCTCATAGACCTGTTCAAGAAAATGAGTGATGAATATGATTCCCACGCCTTTTTCCTTAAGCTGTCTCATGAGCGCAAACAGCTTCTTTACCTCGTCGGTATCCAGTGATGAGGTCGGTTCGTCAAGGATCAGGAACCTGCATTTCGTATTGACGGCACGGGCAATCGCGATCATCTGCTGTACGGCGATGGAATAGCTGTCCAGCTGCGCCGCCGGTTCCGCTGAAATATTGAGTTCCTGCAATAATTCTGCAGCCTTGCGGTTCATCTGCTTCCAGTCGATCAGGCCCATCGTTCGCGGCTCACGCCCCAGAAAAAGATTTTCAGCGACTGTGAGATTCCAGCACAGATTCACCTCTTGGTATACAGTGCTTATCCCATGCTTTTGAGCATCCTGTGTCGAACGTATAGAGACGGGATTTCCATCCAGTCTGACACTGCCTTCATCCATTATATAGACTCCGGTCAGCACCTTGACAAGCGTCGATTTTCCGGCGCCATTTTCACCCATAAGTGCATGTATCTCCCCGGGGCGCAGTTTGAAATCAACATTGTTGAGTGCGCGGACGCCGGGAAAGGATTTTCCGATACCATTCATCGTCAGAGAAGGTTTGTTTTGTTCTTGCTTTACTGTACTCATAGAGCAATACCCACCTTAATAAAGCTGCTTTTTTTCAAATGCATCATTCAGAAAAATATGGCATGTGCGGTATCTTGTTCCATATTGTATATTATAACAAATTTCGGTCCGGGGGAGAAGCATTTATTCCTCCCCCGAACCGAACATCGGTTCCAACCGGAACTTAAAATACCATTTGTAGAGCCCGCTGTATATTAGTACGGACGAGCATCAATGATCTCCTGAGTAATAGTGTCATAATAGAATGCTGTCTCGTCTACTGACTCTTGCTTGTTAGGAGTTCCGCCGCCTTCGATCTTCTTGATGATCGCAGCAACACCAGGTCCAAGTAAAGGATTGCATTCTACGTTACAGTTGATTTTGCCTTCGAGTGTCATCTGGAGATATGCTCTGTTAGCATCGAAAGAAATGATAGCTATGCCATCTTTTCCGCCGACCTTCTTACCAGCCTCTTCGAGAGCCTGGATGGCACCGTCTGCCATATTGTCGTTTTCAGCATATACACAGTTGATATCGTCGCCATACTGCTTGATCCATGAAGCCATTATTTCTTTTGCCTTGTCAGTGCTCCATTCGCCTGTCTGCTGTGCAAGCATCTTCCAGTTGCTGTTCTTGCCGATTGCATCTTCAAGAGCTTTGGTACGGCCTACCTGAGCAGATGCGCCCAGCTGTCCCTGCAGATTGACGATGTTGACCTGCTGACCGGAAGTGAATCTTGTTGCGATCCAGTCTGTAGCCTTAACACCTTCGTTGTAGAAACCGCCGCCGAGCCAGCAGTTGTAAAGATCTTCACTGGCATTGATGGTACGGTCCATCAGGATAACAGGAATGTTAGCCTTCTTGGCGTTTGCAAGAACGGTATCCCAACCATCAGCGTTAACTGCAGCGATAATTATGTAGTCAACTTCCTGATCGATGAAGCCCTGAACGTCTGATACCTGCTTTGCTGCATCATTGTTTGAGTCAGCAAGGATAAGTTTGAAGCCGTTTGCTTCGCTGAGAGCTTCCTGTACAGACTTGGTGTTCGCCTTGCGCCAGTCAGATTCATCTGCTTTACACTGAGCAAATCCAACAGTGATGAGTTTGGAGGATCCCTTCGTGTTGTTTGCTGCCGGTGCCTGTGTACATGCGCACAGTCCAAGTACGAGTGTCGCAACAAGAAGAACCACAATAATTTTTTTCATACTTCGCCCCTCCTAAAAATACTTTTTTTATGAAGATATGCCTTCACCAACTTTATATCACACCGGAAAAAGAGAAAACAATATACATGGAGGAACCGAATAAGAAATTCAACTATTTGAATAAGATAGCCTACAACTGGAAAACAGACTCAGGATAAAGAATTGCCCGACCGTAATATTTTAAACCTGTCTGAAAAAAACTAACTTTCAGTATTTCCTGCTGTCGATCATTTCTTGCGTAATAGTGTAGCAGTCGAACTGTGTCTCTTCGATATATTTTTCCTGCTCGATTGGCTCTCCGCGCTCCAATTGCTTGATTATACCATCGATATATGAACCCTGCAGCGGGTTGCATTCAACGTCCAGCCCGATCTTTCCTTCCAGGCAGTACTTCAGTGCAAGCTTCGTTGCATCAAACGAGATGACTATCACGCCATCCTCGGCGTTGCATCTCAGGCCCGCCTTTTCCATGGCATCGATAGCGCCAAGCGCTTCGCCGTCGTTCTCACAGTAAACGACATCTATTTCCTGTGTCTTCTTCAATATCTCATCCATTACCTCATAAGCCCTTGCTCTCGTGAAGTCCCCGCATTCCTGGGCAGCCATTTCCCAGTTGGGGTTCCGTGCGATTGCCTGCTCCAGCGCAGCAGTCCGTCCGATCTGTGCCGCCGACCCCATCGTTCCCTGTATGTGAACGATCCGGACAGGATTTGTGTTTCTGCCCTGTTTTTCCATAAGCTCCTCAAGCCACAGGACTGCTTTTTCTCCCTCATTGCGGAAATCCGAGCCGATGTATGAAGTAACAAGACCTTTATCTTCTTCTTCGATGTCGCGGTCTATCATTATGACAGGTATGCCTGCTTCCTTCGCTTCCAGCAGGACTGTCTTCCAGCCGGTTTTGACTTTGGGAGAGAACACGATATAGTCCACGTCCTGCTGGATGAATGTCCGGATCGCCCTGATTTGGTTTTCCTGCTCCTGGCGGGCGTCTTCAAATATCAGATCGTATCCGTTTTCTTCGCTGAGCGCAGTCTTTACGCTTTCTGTGTTGGCTACCCGCCACTCAGATTCCGCACCGACCTGTGAAAACCCGACCACAATCAGCTTATCCTTTGCCGGATCAGCTGCAGGCTGTACCTCTTTCCCACAGCTGCAAAGCAATACTGCAAGACATGCAATCAATATAATCTTTATTGTTTTCATATTCTCATCTCCCACAAGGGTTAATTGTTATAGTCCAGTTCACTGTGCCGGTTGGCTTTATGAATTGCACCGGTGTTTATAACTCTAGAGCCTGTAAATCGGGCCTTGATTTGAAAAATCAAACGTACCTCGCCTGTGGGTCGTGACCGCTCGGGCAGGACGGTGATTTTTCCTTGCCTTGCCCGATTAACAGGCTCTATGAGTTATAAACTCATGCTGCTATTCATAAAGCCAACCGGTACATTAACAGCCTCAGCCTCTTGAGTTTAATATAACAATGTAATTCATAAAGTCAACCAGTACACTGTACTAACCAGTTCAAGGTGCTGGTTGGCTTTATGAATGGAACTTTTGTTTAAGCTCCTAGAGGGTGTTAATTCCAGCAAGTCGGGGAAAAATCATCGTCCTGCCCGAGCAGCCAAGGCCCACAGGCGAGGCACGTTTGATTTTTCATACCAAGGCTGGAATTTACAGCCTCTCAAGCTTAAACACCAGTGTAATTCATAAAGCTAACCAGTACATTATCTACCTAAGTTCGGGGTGCTGGTTGGCTTTATGAATGGAACTTTTGTTAAGCTCCTAGAGGGTGTTAATTCCAGCAAGTCGGGGAAAAATCATCGTCCTGCCCGAGCAGCCAGGGCCCACAGGCGAGGCACGTTTGATTTTTCATACCAAGGCTGGAATTTACAGCCTCTCAAGCTTAAACATCTGTGCAATTCATAAAGCTAACCAGCACTTAGCTTTCGGATTCCTCGGCCGTCTGCATCGGGATCGCTACTATGACTCGTGTGCCAACATCCGATATGCTCTCCACAGTCAGACCGTACTCATTCCCGAACAGTATCCTGATCCTCTGATGCACCGCTCTCAGCCCGAATCCTTCGGACCTGTTATCACCCAATGACGCCCTCACCTCGTTCAGGCGCTCATCCGTCATGCCACGTCCGTCATCCGATACCTCCAGTATCACACACTCGTTCTGTACTCTGCCGGTTACATTAATAAAGCCTTTCCGCCTTCTGTTTTTTATGCCATGATACAGCGCGTTCTCTACCAACGGCTGCAGAGTAAGCTTCGGCAGTATGAAATGCTTCAGTTTCTCCGGGATATCTATTTTATATTCGATCATATCCCTGTACCGCATCTGCTGGATCTCCAGATAGCTTTGGATATGCTGTTCCTCCTCAGCGAGGGTAATAACGTTTTTCCCACGGCTCAGCGAAAACCTGAAGAAATTGGACAGGCTGCTGACCATCGCGACCGAATCGCTTATTTCTCCTGATTCTATCAGCCAGACAATAGTATCCAGGGTATTATACAGGAAATGCGGGTTGATCTGGGCCTGCAGCAGCGCCAATTCGGTATGCCTTCGCTGCTTCTCCTGTTCGGCGTTCTTGTCGATCTGCCTCTTCAGATGGCCCACCATGCTCTCTATGCCATCCGAAAGGAGCTGCACCTCCTCCACGTCGGCCTGGATAGGTTCGCACACCAAAAGGCTGCCCTTGCCGATAGCCTCCAGGCGTTCGCAGATCCTGTCGATGGGATCGACTATTCTGCGGCTCAGGTTTCTTGACTTGGTCAGAAGAAAAATCAGTAGCATCAGCGACAAGACAACAACAGCGCCGATCAGAACGATCATGTTTCTTATCATGGTCGATTGAAGCGCATCAAGATGCACTGCTTCATAATAAAGATATGTATACATATACTCCTGGATAAGATCCGTCAGGATATATACGTTGTTTTCAAGCTGGTCCTCACGGGAATTGTACTCCTTTGTTTCCGCGATCTGGTTGATCTTATCCGCCAGGTTGTGACACAGGTTCAGCACACTGCTGATAGCACGAAGGCTGTCCTTTTCCGTAGTGGTCTCAGTCAGCTTTCTGGCTATAGTCTCCGCAGACTCCACCTCTTTGATGGGCAGACCTTCGGAATACTGACTTTCAATTACATAATAGTACATTTTCAGATCGACATCATCCTTGAAATTGCGGTTAAAGTCAGATGCCGTTGTGACATTGTTCAGTATGGCATTATATTGCAGCGCATAACCTATGCCTATGGATGCAATGGCAATTATGACAATCATCAGCGGAACCGCTACGATCAGGATCATCTTCCAGAGCTTGCTCTGCAATGTCGTTTTCACTCTGTTGGCTTTAAGCCTGAATTCAAAGCTCACTGTCTGTCTCCTCTGCGATACTCACTGGGTGTGCAGCCATTTACCTTCTTGAATACAAAGCTGAAATAGTGCGGATCCTTGTATCCGACTGCATAAGCGATCTCACTCGAGCGCCTTGTGGTTTGGCGAAGCATTTGTTTCGCCTCTTCTATTCTCTTACTCGTGAGGTATTCTATGAAGGTCGCTCCGACTTCCTGACTGAATACGGTGGAAAAATAATTTGGGCTGATGTTCACTTCCTTTGCGACCCTGTCGAGGGATATCGACTCGTCCCGGAAATGTACATCGATGAAACTGATTGCCTGCTTCAACAGGTCGTGCTGCTGCTTCCTGTTTTCGCGGTCACGCAGTTCAATAGCCTGTCCCAGGACCCGGCGGGCATATTGCCGCACCTCATCAGGTGACGATACACTGTCATTGGGCCTGAGCTCCAGCGACCAGAAGCTGTCTGCCCGACAGCCTATCGAGTCCAGATATTCCACTGCAGCAAAGTACAACATCATTGTCAGGTACCTGCAGAATAATGCCTGTGAAGCGGTTTCTCCCTCTGCGCTTAACAGAAGTTGATCAATGAATCCGTCGATTTCTTCTCTCGCACCATTACTCAGAAAACTGCGGATGCTTTTTTGATCCGCGCTCTTCTTTTCAGTATCAGCTCCATGTCTGTTATTACTTTGAAAATCACGTCCTATGGATTCGGTCAGTATATGCTCTTCGGGGCAAATATACCGGTAGGATAAAATACGGCTTGCCTTCGAAAAGCATTCCGGAATAGCTCCAAGCCTCGATACCGGAGATCCGCATGCTATATGCCAGCTTACATCGCCGCCTGCAGCATTACAACAGCTCTCTATGCTCTTAACACATTCATCGGTCCTCGATGCGATATCATCCTGAAAGCCCTTGACTAAAACTGCATATGTAGTAACGTTCCATATGAACAGTATCATATGCGGATGACCGGAGATGAATTCCCTGATCATGTCCAGCGTCACCGCTACCGTATCTGAATAGGTTTCCGGTGCGCTTGCATCGTATCCGGCACTGCTCAGGGAAAAAAGCACGATATTGTAATACAGTGCGTTCATATCTATATCAAGAGTCTTGGCGGTTTCTGAGATCTCCAATACACTCAGGGAACCGGTTACGATTTGCTCGAAAAATCTTCTGCGTGCAAATGTCTCATACTCATTGACCTCCCGCTGGAACCTGTCCAGATATTCCCGCTGCTGCTGTTCAGCTTTCATTTTCTGATGCAGCGCGGACAGTATCTCCACCATTTTCCCCTTTACGATCGGCTTGAGCAGGTATTGTTCAACACCCATGCGAATAGCCTGCTGAGCATAGGAAAAATCATCGTAACCGCTGATAATGATTATTTTTGTCATGGGAAGCTCTTTGCGGACCAGTTCTATAAGCGACAGTCCATCCATGAACGGCATTTTGATATCCGTAATAAGAAGATCGGGCTGTATCCGGCGGATCAGCGGCAAAGCAAGCTCCCCGTCAGGAGCGTCGCCGGCATAAAAATAGCCGTAGGCCTCCCAGGGAATGTTCTTGCGGATGCCCTCACGCACCACAATCTCATCCTCGACAAGAAAGACCTTGAACATATTGTCATCCCTTAAAACAGATGTATCAAGCTCCGCCATTGTTTACACGACCCCCCGTTTATTATGAATTACATGGCCCTAATCCGCAATAGAATTTTTTTTGATATGAGTTGGTTTTTTTCTACCGGAAAGGGCACTTCGTCTCATAATATAGCAGCAATGCCGCATCGATTTACGATACGGCATTAATAACTGTCTGACTGACGTGCCAGGCACACTACTGTACGTTTATGTATACCTGCTCGGCTGTGAAGAAGCCGTCCTTTATTACAGTGTCATCAATGTTGTCCTTCGTCACAAGCTGAGGACTGTAAATCCTGCAGCTGACATCATACGTCCCGTTGGACATTTTCTCATGGGGACCTATATCTTCACCCTTTGCCATTTTGACTGCTATCTCGGCCGCTCCCTCCGCCAGGATATGGATCGGCTTGTAAACGGTAGAGCCCTGGGTGCCCTCAACGATCCTCCGGCAGGCGCTCAGCTCCGCATCCTGCCCTGTCACGAACACCTTGCCTGCAAGCCTGTTCTCGCTCAAAGCGGTTATCGCTCCGCCTGCAAGCTGATCATTCGCGGCAATGATAGCATCTATTTTCTGCCCGTTGTTCAACATCTTATTCACATAATTATAGGAAACCTCATCACGCCAGAAATCTATCCATGTCTCGCCTATGATCTTTATATCTCCTTTTTCGATCAACGGCGTAAGTACGCTGTAATATCCCTCGTTCAGCATGAATGAATTGTTGTCTCTCTTAGTGCCGTTGAGGATCAGATAATTCCCCACAGGCACATTTTCAGTCGCAGCCTTTCCCATCAGGTAACCTACCTCGGTATTGTCGAATGATATGTGAAAGTCAATGTCGACATCCTTTATCATCCGGTCATATGCGATCACCTTCACGTCCCGGCTGTGGGCATATTTGACCAGGTCTTTGAGACTGTCCTTGTCAAAGGCGACAATAACCAGCACATCCACTCCCTGGTCGATCATTTCGATACCTATCTCCCTCTGGCGATCGGCGTCCTCATACGCATCCTTTACTATGACCTTCGCCCCAAGGTTTTCTGCCTTCGCGACAAATATGTCCCTGTCACGCTGCCATCTTTCCACAGTCATTGTTTCATATATGAATCCTATTTTGACAGTGTCATCATCCTTGTCTATGGGTTTGTCCTGGGTGCAGCCGCTTAAAAGCATAAGCAGCACAGCCAATGACAAAGCAACTGTCTTCCTCATAACAAACCTCCCTGGATCTGTTTTTGATAGTCTGTCGGAGATATTCCCTCATGCTTTTTGAACAATTTACTGAAATAGTTGGGGTCGCTGTATCCTGACATATAGCAGATTTCTTTGATGGAATATTTGCCTTCCTTCATCAGCTTCTTTGCATTTTCAATTCGGACCGATGTCAGCCTTTCAATGAAGTTCTCACCCGTTTCGTTTTTGTACAGCCGGCTCAGATACTGGGGACTGATATGCAGCTCCTTTGAAATATCATCCAGATTCAGATCCTGACTGAATCTTTCATTTATCAGCGTATTAGTCTGTTCAACTATTTTACCTATATTGCTTTTTTTCTTGGCGTTTATTTCACATGCGATTTTCCTTATCTCCTCTGTGCATATCTGTTCAAACTCTTCCCCGGACCTGCAGGACAGTATCCTTTTGATATAGTGTCCGGGTTCGATATTGTCGTTGATCCCGTTTTCAGTCGCGACCCGCCGGACCGCCGTCATCATTTCTATTATTCTGTAATGGATGTTCTCCTGCTCGAAGAAATTGGGATATTTCCTGAAGATATCGGATAATATCGTCATGCATCTTTGAACATCACCATTTTCGAGTCCAATTATAAGCTTGTTCTCCTGTGTCACTATTTCATATCCCGCATTGTATGTGTTCGGAGCGATATCATCTATATGGACTATTCCGCCGCCCTCACTGTAATTCAACGCCCTGAGGGCTTCCTGATAGGACATCATTATTTCATGGTCATTATGGATCCTACCTATCCCGATCTTGAATTCGATCCTGTATCTCTCCTCCAATAAATGCATTATATCTTCCAGACAGGCTATAGATTGGACCCTCTGCTGATACAGATCATCAATGCTTTGTGCCACATAAACGACGACTCTGTCAAGCAAGACCGGACCGACTATACACTTGCATCTGTATTTCAGATTATTTTTGAACAGGGTATAAATGTCGTGGTTATCCAGACTTTCTCCCAATTCTACTTCGTAACAGCCTCCTTTGCCGCTTTTATTGAAGGTCAGAACGAAAACAAAACCCGTCTCGTTGTCTATATCAAAAAATTCTCTTTTATACCTGCTGATATCCCTCTTGTGCATCTGAGCAAAAAGCAATGAATAGATGAAGCTGTGCTCAACAGCTGAAAGCATCTTTTCGATCCTCTCCTTCGCCTCAAGCTCCCACCTGTATTTGCGTCTTTCGGCATCCAGCTGGTCCAATATCCTCTGCAGGGTCTCTACAAGCCTTTCCTTTTTCACAGGCTTTATCAGATACTCGCTGACTCCAAGCTCGACAGCCTGTTTGGCATATTCAAAAAACTCATAGACAGATACTATGACTATCTTTACATCACTATGGACCTTCTTTATTTCCTTGATCGCATCAAGACCGTTTATACCCGGCATCTTGATGTCAGTCAGTATTATGTCGGGCTTGATAGTCAGCGTTTTTTCGATCGCTTCTCTTCCCGATCTTGCAGTCTCGATGATCTTTACATTACTGAATTCGGTTTCTACAATATGACGTACGGATTCGATCATTATCTGCTCATCATCACATACCATAAGGCTATACAAATGAATCACCCACCTTTATCAATTGATCCGCCTTTTCCTGAAGGGAACTGCAGGGAATCTTTAAAACCACCTTTGTGCCCTCGCCCGGTGAGCTGTGCACTTCTATTACATCTTCACATTTGAAGAACAGCCTCAGCCTCTGTACCACGTTGTATATTCCGATTCCCGTCATATGGCCGAATATGTCGCTGTCATACATTTTGCACTGCAGTATCTTTTGTCTCGTCTCCTCGCTCATCCCTACCCCATCGTCCTGGACGCTCATTCTTACATCGGTATCTGTTTTGTCAAGGGAGACCTTGATCACACCGCCTCTCTCCAGATTGCCTATACCATGGATCGTAGCGTTTTCCACCAAGGGCTGGATGATCAGAGGCGGGACATTTATATCAAGCAGGCTTTGATCAATATCGTATTCAAATTTCATTATATCTCCGAAACGCACAAGGAACAGATCCTCATATGCCTTAATCGTGTCGATCTCATCCTTTATCCTGACCGTTCTGTCCAGACTCTTGACGTTGTATCTGAATATCTTCGCCATATTATCAAGGAAGGTCGACGTCCTGTCAGCTCCCTCGATCATTGCAAGCTGTACGCCGGCATTGAGTGTGTTAAATAGAAAATGGGGGTTTATCTGCATCTGCAGCGCCTTCATCTCCGCATCGGCAAGCAGCGACTTCATCCTCAGGTTTTCTATCTGCTGTTCCAAAAGCTGCGATTCGGTGTCGGCCTTGTTGTGCAGCTCGCTGATATAATTCCTGATGCTGTGCTTCATTGCATTGAATGCGTTTGCCATTATGCTGAGTTCGTCCTGTGAATAAACCTCGACATCATCCGCATCAAAGTTGCCCATGGACATTTGCTCAGCCGAATGCGCAAGCTTGATTATGGGCTTGGTCATGTTATATGTCAGGTAGAACATAACAAGTACGTTGAGTAATACCACGGATATTATCAGTACCAGATTGACTGTCCTCAGTTTGTTCAGATTCTCCGACATATTGAGATACTGGGTGGTATTGATATTTAAAATATTCAGGTTCAGGCGGTCGGTATACGTCCGGATATATCCTGTTATACGATTTGCTTCAGCATATTTCGCGATATATTCATCTGCATTTCCGGTCCTCTTTGCTTTCACAGCCGCTTCCGTTTCATTGAAATACGAATCCACCATGTACGCTATATCTTTGTAAATAAGGTCATTCTGGCTATATATCCCACGCAGCTCGTAAAACATGCTCTGAGCCTTCTCGCTGAATATTTCCTTGTATCTGTAATAGTTGAGCAGGCTGTCCGAATCGGATGTCACAAGGTAATCCGTCAGATTGGAATTCACGTTATACATGTCGCCGAGAAATTGTTCTATTTCAACATTGGCGGCGAACATATCATCCATCTTTTCGATTATGTTGCTGGACAGCCCCAGAATAAATATACTCGCAGCGCTGGCCAGGATCATTGTCAGGACAAAAACCGCAATGATCCTGGACTTTATGCTGTTGAACATTCCATCCCACATTTTTTTCATAGCTTGTATGCCTCGCTATTTTTGATCGATATTTATAGCCGTGTATATGTCTGTAGCAATGTTTATATAACTGGACTGGAAAGAATCTCCCACGCTTCCGCACAATATCTCCACTGCCTTATACCCGGCATTATATCCATTCCTATCCATCGCACCAAATATGATGCCTTTCTTGATATAATACTTGATCTCATCAGTGACACCGGTGCCAACGATGACGACTTCACCTACCAGGTTTCGTTCAACGATCACCCTTGCAGCTGCCGCAGTATCCTTTGCATTAGTGCAGAATATTACATCCACATCGGGATGCTGAGTCAATATGTCTCTTGTCAGGTCCTCAGCCCCAAGCAGATCACTTCTTCGGTACAATGTGCCCAGAAGGTTTATCTTTTTCTCACTTTCGATAACGCTCTTTATACCGCTCATCATGATGTCGGACTGTGACACTACAGTCTTATCAGTCCCGCTTCGGCTCGTATCCGACAGTATCACCGCCAGATTGATCGGAGAACTCTTATTCGATGCCTGTGATATAAGCTTGGCCGCCTTTACTCCATAGTCATAGAAATTATTCCCCACATATGAGAGCCTGTTGCTGTCGATGGATTCCACCAGCCCAACAACAATATGTAACCCAGACTTTGCAGCGCTGTTTAATGCATCCGAATATTCAGCCGAATTTTCACCATTTACAATTATGCCGTCAACTCTTGATTTGTTGGCAATATTGATATACTCAATGGTTTTATCAACGCTGTCCGGATCGGATATCGGATTGTACTCGATTGCGGCATTGTGTACTTTTCCGGCCTCGAACACGCCTTCTGTGAAGCTCTGCCAATACTCGTCATCTCTGGAATTCAATATGAGTGAAAAATGATATTTCGGATTCTCTCCAAATACATTTGTTGCGTTTTCGTCAAAGACCTTATTGACCTTGCTGAAATAATAAGCCGCCAATGTCGCAGATGAAACCACAGTGGCAAGCAGAATGCCCAATGCTATTTTATACAGCCATTTCATTTTGCTACCCCCTGCAGGCCGGTAACGCCGGCCCGTTCTTAACCTTCACCATTATACCATAAAAGGGTCTGAAAAATAATCATGTATAAATGAAGAGGGCCATCCCCGATCAGTTTTTCTGATTCAAAGACAGCCCTGAATACATTGTCCTGTTTTGAACTAGCCGAGTCTGGACTTGGATTTCGAGTACATGTCGAATGCGACAGCGAGCAAAACGACCATTCCTTTTGCTACAGACTGCAGGAAGACGTTTAATCCTATAATGGACATACCGTTGTTCATAACGCCCATTATAAATGCGCCTACGACTGCTCCCCAAATCGTACCTACTCCGCCGTATGCAGATGCGCCGCCTATAAAGCATGCACCTATAGCGTCGAGCTCAAAGTTCGCTCCCACATTCGGCGAGGAAGCCATCAATCTTCCCGCAGTAACTACACCTGCGACACCCGCCAGAAGTCCCATGTTCGCATATACGAGGAACATCATTTTTTTGGTGTTGACGCCGGAAAGCTCTGCCGCCTTTATGTTTCCACCCATAGCGTAAATATGTCGTCCAGGTATCGTCTTGGTAGCTATAAATGTATAAATTGCATATAAGGCTGCAAGTAAAATCAGCATTATTGGCAAACCGTCATCCATAGCCAGCCAGTAAGAGAAGATATTGATAATAACAAAGAATGTAATGACCTTTGTGATAACAGCCTTTAGGGTTGGCACTTCATATCCGCGCAGTTTCTTGTTTTTTCTGTTAAAGATCACAACCAGCACGTATATGACAGATAGTGCAAGTCCTGTAGCAAGCATCGTCAGATTGAGAAATTCCGGCTTGTTTTGCAGCTGCAACAAATCGCCGATATGTAAAAAATCCGGGACTGTATTTGGTGCAAAATCAGGAACCGAACCTGTCCCTATAACAATATAAAGACCGGATAGAGGCAGTGTCTGTCCGTTCAGTATTATATTGTTGACTCCCCTGAAAACAAGCATGCCTGCAAGTGTCGTAATAAAGGGCGGCACTCTGACATATGCTATCCAGAATCCCTGCCAGATACCTGCCAGAAGACCTGTTATTATGCTGAAGATTATTGCCACTCCTGAAGGCAGACCAAGTGTGGTGGCCATCAGTCCTGACATGGCGCTTACCAGTGCGACCAGCGATCCGACCGAAAGGTCGACATTGCCGCCGGTCAATATACAAAACATCATTCCAATGGCAAGTATCAACACGTAAGCATTCTGACGCACAAGCATCGATACGTTTCTAGGCCATATAAGCTTTCCTCCGGTCATGACTCCGAAAAATATCATGATAACGACCAGAGCAAAAATCATCCCGTATTGTCGTATGTTTCGGTTCAATACTTCCTTAAAACTGTTCATATATATATTCCCCCTATCGCCCAGCTGAACTTCTGATTATGGTGGACATGATATCCTCCTGGTTTGCCTCGCTGGTCTTCATTTCTCCTACGACACGTCCCTCATTGATTATGTACAGCCGGTCGCTGATCCCCAATATTTCCGGCAGCTCAGAAGAGATCATGATGACGCATTTCCCGGATTCCGCCAACTGCAGGATGATCTTGTATATCTCATACTTGGCGCCGACATCGATTCCTCTCGTGGGCTCGTCGAGTATCAGCACATCAGGGGAGGAAAAGATCCATTTGCTGAGAACTACCTTCTGCTGGTTTCCTCCTGACAGATTACCTGCTTTTTGAAATACACTTGACGATTTTATGTTGAACTGTTCTCTGAAATTCTTTCCTACAATGATTTCTTCGTCTTCATTTACCACAAAACCTTTTGTGATCTTCTTTAAGCTTGACAGAGTGATGTTCTTTTTAATGTCTTGTATATGTACCAATCCGGCTGTTTTTCTGTCTTCGGTAACATAGGCTATACCATTGGCTATTGCCTGCCCGATACTGTTCAGCGTCAGCTCCTTGCCATCCTTGACAAGCGACCCGCTGATCTTTTTACCGTAAGCCCTGCCGAATACGCTCATCGCCAGCTCTGTCCGTCCTGCGCCCATAAGGCCTGCAAGTCCGACGATCTCTCCCTTTCTGAAGTGCATGTTCACATTGTTTATAACAACTCTGTCCTCGTCAAGCGGATCATGCACGGTCCAGTTCTTGATTTCAAACCCTATTTCACCAGCATTTGTCGTATGCTTCGGGAAGCGGTCGGTAAGTTCACGGCCTACCATTCCCTTGATGATCCGGCCTTCATTGACATTCTCGTCATTGTCCAGAGTCTCTATTGTCTTTCCATCACGCAGGACGGTTATAGTGTCTGCAACTTTAATAACTTCATGAAGCTTGTGTGAAATCATTATACACGTCAAACCATGCTCTTTATTAAGCGTTCGCAAGAGCTCGAGAAGGTGATCTGAATCGTCGTCGTTGAGAGCTGCTGTCGGCTCATCGAGTATGAGAAGTTCACAGTTCTTTGACAGTGCCTTTGCTATCTCGACAAGCTGCTGCTTACCAACGCCTATATTCTTTATAAGAGTGGCATAGCTTTCATTAAGACCGACCTTCTTCATTAGCGCACTAGCTTCTTTATTGGTTTCATCCCAATTTATTACGCCTTTTTTCGATCTCTCATTTCCTATGAATATATTCTCGGCTATTGTCATAAAGGGGCTGAGCGCCAGTTCCTGATGGATGATCGCAATACCCGCTCCTTCACTGTCGCGGATATTTTTGAATCTGCATTCATTTCCCTTATATATTATTTCACCGGTATATGAACCATAGGGATATATACCGCTCAAAACATTCATGAGTGTAGATTTGCCGGCTCCGTTTTCCCCAACCAGCGCATGGATCTCGCCCTTTTTAACCTTAAAGTTGACATTGCTGAGAGCCTTGACGCCAGGGAACTCTTTCGTTATGTTTTTCATTTCAAGGATATTTTCCGACATTGTCTGCTCCTTTATATCGCATCGGTTTATAAGAATTTTTCATTAACAGAAAAAACTTTCTACCTCAGCGGCATTTCAACGAGGCTGTCTTCGAACCTTTGCAGCCTCCCAATCACTAAAGGCATATGTAATTTGTTCCCGGTATTAAAAATGGCGGCAGCCAGGCTGCCGCCATTTTCTCATTGATTATTCTTATTTAGCATCCGGAATATCTTCCAGCTTGTAGTACTTGCTGTCTACGAGGAGTTCCTTCCAGTTATCCTTGTTTGCAAACTTGATTGCGCAGTTGAATGATTTTACATCGACAACGCCGTTGTTATAGCTTGCATTTGTCGGAACTGTCTGTCCTGCGAGTATCGCATCGGTCATAGCGATGACCTGAGTTGCGAGATCTCTTGTATCCTTGAAGATGGACATGGACTGTTCGCCGCGAATGATCTGACCAACGTTGATCTTGTCGCAGTCCTGACCGGTGAGGATCGGGAAGGGTTTGGAGGATGAGCCGTATCCAGCGGATTTCAGCGATGCAACTATACCCTGTGCAAGGCTGTCATTCGGTGAAAGGACTACATCGATATTCTGGTCAGCATAATATGCTGTCAGAAGGTTATCCATTCTGTCCTGAGCTCCCTTGGATTCCCAGTTGGTGATAGCGATCTGATCCGGGAACTTGGTCTGTCCGGATTTGACTACGAGTACGCCGCTGTCTATATACTGCTGCAGAACATCCATGGCACCCTTGTTGAACAAACCTGCATTGTTGTCGCCCGGGTCGCCACCGAAGCATTCCATAGTGAACGGTCCTTTTTCGCCTTTGTCAAGTCCAAGTGCGCCGACGATGAATTCGCCCTGCATCTTGCCAACGCCGTAATTATCGAATGTGGCATAGTAGTCGCACTTATCAGTGTTTGTGATCAATCTGTCATAAGCGATTACGGGGATATTCTTAGCTTTTGCCTGTGCAAGAACTCCGCCCAGTGCGCCGCCATCGATTGAAGCGATTACAAGAACATCGCATCCCATAGTGATCTGGTTTTCGATCTGGCTGTTCTGAACATCCTGTTTGTTGTCAGCATACTGAAGATCTACTTTGTAGCCTTTTGCTTCCAGGGCAGCCTTAACATTGGCGCCATCCTCGTTCCATCTCTGAAGCGATTTTGTCGGCATTGTTACACCAACAGTTTTAGCACCTGATCCTGCTTGGCCGCAGCCTGCAAAAAGAGTTGCCAGCATAGCCAGCACCAATACTAACACGATTGACTTCTTTGCCATAATTATTCCTCCATTTATTAATTAATAATGTAAATTTTATACTGTATTTAGAATATCCAAAATAGAGATAATTATCGTATGTTGGTAAATTATTATCGGTCAAAAAGTTCTTATGCTTGTATCTGGAATTTTTTAATATCAAAAAAGTCCAGTAAGAAGAGCCAGGCACTAAAACAGTCGTGCCCGGCTCCTCATTTCCTTATTCCAGTATCCTTAATGCGACGTATGCAAGGTCGGTGATATCGATCTTCTTATCTCCATTTATGTCTGCTGTCTTTGCTTCATCCCAGTCTGAGGCAGTGGGTTCCTTACCGTAATAGAAGGCGACGATTGCCAGATCTCCTATGTCTATGTTCCCATCGTTGTTGAGGTCTGGTGATGCTTCTTTATTCACTGCTGCCTTGAAGACATCTATTGCAATGTTCAATGCTGTAACAGCACTGTCTGTCTGGGACTGTGTTGCATCCGAATCGTTGAATACAGACCTGGCAGCAATTATTGCGGTACCAAGTGCATCCTTTGCCTCCTGTGGATATTGTCCGGGCAGAGTACCGACTTCAGCCTCTCCAAAGAGTGCATCTGCGATACTGATGGCCGCCGCCAGCGCTGCCTTGTTCACGCCGGGCTCCGGTATCACTGAATTGCTGAAAGCCTGTACTGCATTATTCAATGCAACTGCAGCACCATCCACCTGCTCTTGTGCTGCACTGCCGTTGTCCCTTACAGCTATTGCTGTATCTATGGCCGTTCTGAAGATGTCCTTGGCTGACTGGGGATACTGACCGGGCTGTGAGCCCACTACTGCATTGGTATAAATAGACTCCGCGCTGTTTATGGCGGCAACTAACTGTGTCTTGTCTGCTTCTGTCCCTGCTGCCACAGCAATCGTAATACTTGTCAGTTCTCCCTGTATCACTGTTCCTTCAGGAGCAATACCAAGGTCTGCTGTCGTAACAGCAATACTTCCCTCAGTATTCTGAACCCCTTCCTTCACCTTGAAGTTCAGGTTCAGGATAAGTGAACTTCCTCCGGTTACTCCTCCTATATTGGCAGCAAGTATCCTTACTTTTCCTGCAGCAGATTTGTCCTCCTTCACTACCTGAATATCGCCGTCTGCGCCTTCAGCGCTCACATATTCAAATACATTGCTGTCGTAGGTGATGGTAATGTCCTCGGCATAAATGCTCTGTTCTGCATTGTCAAGGCTGATACCCGCAGTAAAGCTCGCTTCAGGCTGTACGGTGTCATTTCCGCTCAATACTGCTTTCACTTCCGCTTGTGAAACCGTAACTGCGCATTGCGCATAGCACTCCGGATTTGTTGCGCTGGCAGCCTTGATTGTGGCCGTACCAGTAGATTTTGCTATGACCGTTGCATTGATTTTTCCGGTGGATGCGTCGATTACCGTACTTAAAACTGCTGCAACTTCCTCATCGGAGGATGTAAAAACAAGGGTTTTGTCTGTTGCATCTGCAGGTGTCACAGTGAATGAAAGCTGTCCTGCAGCGCCTGCTGCAAGGCTTAATGTGTCTTTGTCCACAGCAACTCCTGTTACCGGTTTGTTTGGAGCCTCGGCTGCATATGCATCAGCCGCGCTGCCTACTATTATCCATTTAGCCGCCGTATTGATGCTGTAACCGGTTTCTTCCCGCAGGAACGCATAGTCATCGACTGCCTCATGGAAATCCGGAAGAACTTCCGCAGCGCCGGCTACAATACCGCCTGCGATATAGAAGTTGTCTGCGCGATTTGATCCATAACCCAGATCTGCCGATTTTGTTCCTACGCCGGATACCCAGGAGGTGTTGTTATACATATGAGTACCCAGTATATAGTTCAATGCGTTAAATGTGTATTCACTGCTTACAATGCCCGGGAAATATTTATGCAGGACGCTCATGGCAGCTCCCATTTCCAGTACACCTTCATTGCCTCCGGTGAGGGGAACTCCAAACGGACTGGCCGCTATCCGGCTGTCCAGGACAGGTATGTAAGCACTCAGAGCCTCTATGAACTGATTCTGGAAATCCTGATCCATATATTCAAGAATGCGTACAGCTTTCCATCCGTATGAACCGAAGTTTTCGGTACTCAGTGCAAGAGCAGCTGAATCATTGATGTACTGTATGTATTCCTCATTGCTGCCATTTGAAGCTATTACCAGCTGGACAGCTGCCTTCCATCCTGCCGCTGTCAATGCCGGGTCCATATTTTCCTCATCGAGGATGATCTCAGTATTCCAGATATCTTCGGCTGCCTCAATGCAACGGACGGCCAGTGCATCATCAAAGCCTTTGAATACATACGCAGCTGAAGCGAGAGCAGCTGCTGCATCCAGCTGTAAAGCCGGATCCCTGGTACCGGCAAATGCGAACCTGTCATCGGGTCTGCCTGATTCCAGGCCGTATACAGCTTCTGATGAAAGCGTTGACGAGTCACCAAACTGAACCGGCTCGCCTGTGGCTGCAAGAGATGGGGAATAAACGAGTCCGTCCGTTACCTTCGCAGCATCACCTGATTGTGAATACTGTTTAAGTGACGGAACCTTCAGTCCTTTGAATGCAAACCCGACATTGTCGAGCTGTCCAAGTATCTGCAGTATACCATGCTTCACCTGCTGCTGAACATCGTTATAACCGTCCACCCTGTGCAGTTCAACAAAGTTGGCATCTGTATCGACCGTCGTTGTGTCGTAATCTATATCGAACTCATCAAATGCAAGAGCCAGGTCCTGAATGACCTCAAGATTGTCCGCCGTTTCCAGATCACTGTCGCTGGGATCGAACCATCCGCCGGCAGCCAGTCCCGGGATATGTTCAAATGGAGCGTACGGTGAATCCGTCGTGTCTCCCATGCTCCACCCTTCGAACCACTGAGTGCTCAGCGGAGCCTGGAGCGCATCATCGGCAAATGATATGTTGTGCCATATGCGATAGCCCTCGCGCACTTTCATGTGATCCATCTGAATCGCAAGGAAGCCGCTGAGAGATGCCTGCCATGTCCTTTCATATACGTTTTGGGCTATCGGGAACGGACCGGAGCTTTCTCCCGCATAGCGAATCACATAAAGACCCGGATCTCTAACAGATGAGAAATCAAACTCTCTGTAGTCATAGCGAGCCCACGAAACAGGTTCTCCAAGTTCTCCGGAGAATACCTGCGTATATGTGCCGTCAGCATTGAGCCGGTCGATATATGCTGTCGCGGGTGCGTTGAATGCAGGATCGAGCTCAATTATGGCAGTCTTCTGAATATCCGGGGCATATCCTGCCTGATTGTATGCTACATTGGGCTTGCGGGTCCAATCCTGTTCCACGTCAGGGCTTATATGCCATACTACCTCTGTGGCGCCTGCCGGGATCATGGTGCGCAGTACGAACCATCCGTCCTGGGTATTGTTGCGGCCGTCAAAGAGCGCCAGATCTCCGATGTCCGATGTTATGCGTATGCGGCTCTCATCATCCTCGGCGCTGAAGGTCATCTTCTTACCTGTTGCCAGAGGCAGAGGCTGTTTGTTTCCTTCATCCTTGTACCAGTTCTTCACATACCAGGGCTGATCCTCAGTCCTTGCCCTGCCTGCCGTCACCATATCATCCTGGGGAACCAGCGGGAATACACCGAAGGTATCATAATTGCCGTCTCCATCGGCATCAGCCTGGTAGCTCTTGCTGATGAACTGACCCGGTGTAAACTGCAGGCTGAATCCTGCTTTGCCCACAAGGTCCGACGGCAGCGGAGCATCAAGACTGACAGTTAACTTCACACCGCCTGCCTCGGGCTCTGCCTTCAGGCTGTAGCCGACAGCCGGGTTGCCCTTGGAGTCAGCGGGGATGGTCAGGCTTGAGCTTAGAGCTGCATTGATATCATCGACTGTGCGGCTGTTAAGTACCGGAGGTATGAGATTGTCCCACTGCTCCGGAGCATTCAGCAGGCTTATGTCGCCATTTGTGGCGATACGGCGTCCGGACTGGATCAGCTCTATGCCCGCGTTCTTTTTATCTCCAAGTTCAGTGTCAAAGGTGTTGTTATACATATACAGTTCAAAGCCCGGGGTATGAAGATACCCGTCCTCGGGACCTGTCTTTCTGATACTCATCATGAAGTCATTGTCAAAGTCCTTCGCAGGAGCCTGTTCTGCTGCAGGAGTCTCATTGGCCATCAAACTGGCAGCATAGCCCACTCCTACCCATTTGGACTGATAGTTGATGATGGATTCGTTTTCAAACCACAGGAAGTTGAAGTCATCAAGTGATTCCACGATATCCGGTGACACTGTGATATGTCCTGGCAGGATCGAACCGGGAATATAGGATTCATCCGCACGGTTGCTGTTATAGGGATGCAGATGGGATTTGGTGCCAACTCCCGACAGCCATGAGTTATTGGTCACAGGATGTCTGCCAAGGATATAGTTGGCGGCACGCAATACATATGTCTTCAGTTCAGGGATATCCGGGAAGTATTTGTACATCGGAGCAAGATTCTGCCCGAAACCGATTATAGTCGGGCTTCCGCCCCAGCCTGATCCGGTGGTCCACATTACGCCGAATGGAGTGCCGGCTTCAGGACCATAGTCAATAGTTTCCACATACTCTATTACGGCATTTCTGATCTGCTCAGTGAAATCTTCGTCCAGAAGGTCCTTTATAAACAGGATATTGTATCTTGAGGTTATGCCGTAGGTTGTTCTTCCAAACCAATCTGTGCCTTTAGCAAATGCCGAGGGTACAAGTGGAGTAATACGTTCCTTAAACTCATTGAATCTGTAATTTCCCAACTTGTTAGTCGCGAGTACCAGCTGAACTAGTGTGTTCCATTCGGTGCTCAGACTTGGATCTGCATTAGCTCTTTCTCTGTCCCATATCTCCAGCGCCGTGTCCAGGCATTTGTTTGCAAGTTCAGGATAATAGTCCGCTAACAGATAAGCGGCTCCGGCAATATTCGCGGAAACATCTCCGGTAAGGTTAGTGGAAATGGATCCAAGCAATACTCTGTCATCGGGAACTCCGGAGTATACAAGGCCGTCACGTTCAACTATTTCTCCCTCGCTGAGATTGGGGTCATATATATAGCCGTCTGTGTCGGAGGAAGGATCTCCAAGATGGGTGTACTGGCGAAGCCTGCGAAGCTCCATTGTTCCGCCGTATCCGCCCAGAACATCGTACTGGGCCAGGACATACTTGATCCCGTGAGCGATCTGCTGCACAATATCAGGGATCCCGTCCGGTTTATGCATCTCTACCAGTCCGCCTGTTTTGTCATCCCACTGAACAGAAAGAGTATCGTGACCACCCAGGTTGTCGAAGGCCTCGGCAGCATTGATCAGATCTCTGAGCACCTCCAGCTCTCTGGGTCCCTGAAGGTCGAAGTCGCCTGCGTCAAACCAGCCGCCAACATTCAGTCCAGGAAAATACTCTTCAGGTTCGACTCCTGCTGCAGCAAGTTTTGCCGGCATGCTGCTGCCCCCCCTCTGACCGTCGAACCAGGATACGCTAAGAGGGCCATAGCTGCAGTCATCCATGTGCGAAGCGCCGTGCCAGACGCGGTTGCCGTCCCGGACCTCGATATGGTCCATCTGGACTGCCAGGAAGGTAGTCAGGGCCGATTGCCATGAATAATCGTATACGTCATTTGCAATAGGGAATACTTCGCTTTCCTGACTGCCATATTTAATAACGTACATACCGGTCTGAGTAATATCGGTAAAGTCGAAGTTTACATATTTGTACCGCTGCCATGAAACGGGAGCCGTGACATCGGCGGTATATACAACGTCCTTTGAACCGTCAGCGTTCACACGGAGCAGTGAAGCAGTGGCGGGATAGTTATTGTCATACTTGTCAAGCTCCATGACCGCAAATTTTTCCTGATTGGGAGCATAGCCTGCCTGGCTGAAAGCAACATTGGGTTCTCGCACCCAATTTTCTATTACTCTGGGACGGATGTGCCATTCAGCGACGACATCTCCGCTCGTGCCGCCCGGTATCAGGCCGCTGAGCACATACCAGCCGTTCTGCGCGCGGTCACGGCCGTCGAAGAGCTCCAGCTCGCCGGTATCAGAGGATATGCTGATGTTATAGAGCTCATCCTCAGGAGCGAATGAAAAACCATAGCCTTTTGCGAACGGGACCGGCTGAGATTCTCCTCTGTCCTCGTTCCATTCCTTTACATACCATGCCTGGTCCGGCAGGTCGGGCCGCTCGGTTTCGTCCATCGTACTCTGGGGATGGAGAGGGAAAATGCCGAATGTGTCGTAAACACCGCTGCCGGTGCTGTCCGCCTGGAAGGATTTGCTTTCATACCTTGAGGGTATGAATTCCAGGTTGAACCTTGCCTTTCCGGCAAGACTGGCCGGCATGTCCGAGGTGAGTTTCACCGAGAGCGTCACTCCGCCGCCGCCCGGCTCCGGTGTGGCAATGATATCATACTTGAGGGACCCGTCTGAAGCGCCGCTGAATGTCATCGGCACTGTAATCGTATTCGTCGTCTCATCAAATGTCCTTGTGCCGCGGGACGGCGCCGGCGTAGCATCCCACTGCTCCGGAGTCGGCAGATAGTGTATGTCTCCGTTGGTTGCAATACGGTACCCGTGCAGAAACAATTCTATCCCGCTCATGTGCTGGTCACCGAAAACACCGGAGAAAGAGGAGTTGTACATGACCACATTGAAGGCATTGGAATTTTCGGTGGTCAGATACCTGTTCGAGCCTCCGCTGCTGTCACTCAATACCATGCTGAAGTTATCGGCATAGCCTTCCGGGGCCTGTGCGGCAGCGCTCACCACTGGCAGCATGCCAATAAGCATAATGATACTGAGGAGGATTGAAAGGACTTTTTTCTTTACAGACATTAGAAATACACTTCCTTTCTTTATTTATGCAAAATGGATTTTTGACAGCTAATCTATGAGGAAGGGATGGAAAGTATTTTCCACCCCTTGGCTCATATATACGATTGGTGTTACATTCTGAAAGCTATAAACGCAAGATCTATTATGTCTACCTTACCGTCCTTGTTTATGTCAGCAATTGCAGCTGAAGCCCAATTCTCGCTGTCTGAGTCCGCGCCATAGTAATATGCAGCTATGGCAAGGTCAGCTACATCAATTAAAGAAGATTTGTCTACATCGCCCGTCGACGGATCGATCACCGAAGCTTCAAAATCGTTTATTGCCGCGATAAGTGCAGCTGTTGCATTGTCCACCTCTGCCTGAGTCGCGCTGGTATTTTCATAAACAGAGTTTGCTGCAGCTATTGCTGCCTGGAATATATCCTTGTCCGTCTGCCAGTAACAGCCATTGTCTGTTCCTGTTTCAGCACTGTCATACTTGTTCCTTGCTGCTTCCAGCGCAGACCCCAATGCGGTCTTGTTTACCTCACTGGTGGCTGCTACAGTGATCGTCTTGCTGCTCAGTCCTGCATCTGTCACTTTCCCGTCAGGCATGACTCCAAGCAAAGCATTTGTGACAGCTATGGTACTTGTAGTATCACTTATGCCGCTCTTCACCCTGAAGCTGACATTTGCTATGAGTGCGCTGTTTTCTACCGGTCCGCCTGTATTTCCTCCGACTATCCTTAACAATCCATCCGAACTCTCTGTAAAGATACTGATGTTTTCATCTGCTGAAGCTATGGAATCATATTCGAAAACAACAGGGTCATAGCTCAGGGTGATATCTTCCGAGTATACGGGCTGAATTATGCCAACCAAGTTTATTCCCACTGTAAAGGAAGCTCCGGGCTGTACACTGTCACTGCCGGTGAGTACAACTACAGGCTGGGTATGCGGTTCCGCTGTGATATACCGGAACGCATCTATCAATACACGTGTTCCGGGGTATTGAGTACTTGCCGGATTTTTCAGGCCTGCGGCCACAACCTTTATGGTGTGCTGTCCATAGGCCAATCCCTCACTGCTGAAATTGACAAACTGACTTATAATACCCGGGGCAATGAAGGGATCTACTGTCGATACCTTGACCCCGTCAAGATATACCTCAGCGACACCGCAAAAGTAATTGCTCTCACCTATCCACTGTATCCCCGTACCGGTAAAGGTGAATTCCGCATACGCCGGGGCATCGGAGGGGTAGCTGTCATCCTCGGGAGGCATCACACTTTTCCCCGTCCCGAGATAGTAACTGCTGTCATTGTTCTCCTGCCAAACCGTACTGCCGGCATTGACATAAGTTATGGAAATATCTGAATCATCCACAGTCACCAGATTTTCATTTGTGATATTGATGATTTGCTCTCCACTTTTCCCCGAGGAGTCATTTTGTACTGCAATGACCTTAATGATGCCATAGCTGTCTGACGATGCTGTAAGTATACATGTAAGAGCACCTGTTTGCTGTATGGTCGCCAAATCCGTTTCAGAGCCATCAGGTGCCGTAACCGACCAGCTCACAGATTTGCCCTGAGTAACGCCGGATGCCGTCATTTTCATTGAAGTCCCCTTTTCTATGCATGTTGCGTCTCCATAATATCCTGAAACGATTATGGCATTATCCTCTGCAAATACGTTCAGTACAGGCATCGACAGCAGCAGCATTATACCTGCGATCAGTATACAAAGCAGTTTGCTGAGCTTTTTCATATATAATCACCCTTCCTCATCCATAACTAAGTTAAACTCGATCCTTTGTGATTCATTTATTCAATATCCTGTAAATTATAACGGCGGTCTCGGCTCTTGTGGCCGTCCCCCTCGGGTTGATCGCACCGCCGCTGCCCATGATGATACCTTCCCTGACCAGCTGAGCTGCCGCATTTGAGGCATACTTTGCCACCTCGCCGGAGTCACTGAACATACTCAGGTCAGAAGCCGATTCATCCAGCTTCATTCCTGCGATCTTCATTGCCCTTGAAACACAAACCATCATATCCTGCCTGGATATGTACTCCCTGGGCAGCAATTTATCATCACCCACTCCTTCAACAACACCAAGCTTCCTTGCGATCCCGACCTCTTTATAGAAATAGTCGGTCTGTACTGCATCACTGAAATTGCTGTCAACTTCAGCGGACAGGTCCAGCGCCCTTACGATCAGACATATGAAATCCGCCCTGGTAATATTCGATCCCGGGCTGAATGTAGTCTCTGAGGTCCCCTTTATTATGCCTTGCCCGGCAAGGGCCTCGATCTGCATTTTCGCCCATTTGTAGCCTTCCAGGTCAGTGAAGGCCTTTGATGGGCTTGTCCCATCGTAAACCGAAGCAGTCAGGTCCGGATCAAGGGCTTTAACAGATACCAGCTTGATATCCGCATTTCCCTTTGTCTTTCCCTTGAAGGCAATAGTGCAGAGAGGCAGACTGCCCTTTTCTCCATCCTTCTTTCCTATTTTGGTAAATGCTATGACCATTTTCCCATCCTTTGTCTTCGGAGGTATAAAAAAGCCTTCCAATTTTGATTCCGTCTTATCGATCTCCACCACGGCAGGATCATAGGTTATTACGGCTTCATATGCGTAGAGATTTTTCAGGTTGTTGCCATTAAGGGTGATTTCCAGTATCTGATCGGGCAAAGCTTCTTTCATACTCTGCTCCAGAGAAAAGCCCGATTCACCTTCGGCATAGGCAGCGCCGGACATGCAGATCATTATCAGGACTGCGGTAAGTAAGCATACAATAATCAAATGAGCACTCTTCATAGTTATCTCCTTATTTCCGGGAACTCTGGATGAGGAGGCTTACATCCTCATCCAGGTCCTCCCTCACAAATCACAAATCACAATTTACTTAGTCGGGCAATCTGGATGCAACAAAAGCCAGATCCTCGATATCCACCCTGCCATCTCTATTGATATCTGCAGCCCTGGCTGCTTCCCAGTTTTCGCCGGCAGAATCTGCTCCGTAGTAGAATGCAATGATAGCAAGGTCTCCTACATCGATAGCCGGTGTGTTGTTGATATCTCCTGTTGACGCTGTTATCACAGATGCCTTGAATACCGCAATTGCCGTATTCAGTGCAGCCGTGGCATTGTCCACATCTGTCTGGTTTGCATCTTCATCTTCATATACTGTATTGGCAGCATCGATCGCCGCCTTGAATGAATCCTTGTCAGACTTCAGGTAACAGCCGTTTTCAGTTCCTACGACTGCACTGTCGTGTACACTTTGCGCTTCATCGATAGCTGCCTCTAAAGCATCCTTAGTAACAACCGCTGTCTCTCCAACAGTGATGGTCTTGCTGCTCAGGCCAGCCAGGACTGCGGTTCCTTCCGGCATAATACCCAGCTTCGCTTCGGTTACGGAAATATCACCCGATACTGACTGTACTCCGCTCTTTGCCTTGAAGCCGACATCCAGCAACGGAACATCATTTCCGGTGATCCCTCCGATATTGGCTGCGATGATCCTCACCCTGCCTGTATCGACGATTTCGCTTCTGAGGACATTTACGTTTTCACTTGCTTTTGTCGTTCCGACATACTCAAATACTGCGGGGTCATAGCTTATGGTGATATCCTCTGCATATACGGTTTTATTTGAAGCATTCAGAGCTATGCCTACGGAGAAGTCCGATTCGGGTTGTACACTGCCGCTGCCTGTGAGCATTACTGAAGTTTCATCCGGCAGAGGAATAAATATGCCTGCAGTGCTGTGGTAATAGTCGAATTTCACATCAAGGTCCGTATTTGTCCCCGAGCCGTTTATAGAGATAAGTCCTGCCTGGACATTCTTCATATTCAATGTGTTGCCGGATCCTACCTGGCTATAATCGGTTCCATTGGTTGAATAATATGAGGAATAAGTATTTCCGCTCTTGACCATCCTGAGCCACAAGGTATTGCTGTCGCCCACGACACTGCCGTTTATACTGGTTGCAGTCGCTGTTCCGTCCACCTCCCAGCAGGCCTGGATGATCGTATTGGTTGAACTGGTGGCTTCCCAGTCCAGCTTTATATAGTTGTCCATATCCTGGTATGCGATGAGCCCGCCTTGCTGGTATGCGCTATATGGCCTTATGGAGCATTCGAACTTTGTCTCTATGGTCCAGTCCCCCTGTGCATCCTGCAGCAGGATATTCTTTCCGTCCGTGGATCCCCCATAGATATCTCCGTTTCTTGGACTTATGGTCATATATCCAGGATTTGAGGACAAGCTCCAGGTTTGAGGATCTTCATTGACCCAATGCCAAAGCATCGTATCCAGAGTAGCGCTGTTGAACTCGTCATTCCCGTTTGCCCTGTTGCTGAAGTTCAATGTATAGACCAGCTGACTGTCCCCGCTTCCGATCACGGCTCTGGCCTGCCCGGGTACGGTATCAGCCTGGGTTATTGCAACCGGTGCATTCGGATCATTCGGTACAGCAGATACCAAAGGTGTAACTCCGCCCGGTATGTATACATTGTAGGAATAAGTGCCCGGATCGAATCCGCTGACCTCTGTTCCGTTCACTTTAAGAGTTTTAAGGGACGAGTCTGCGGTAAAGTTTATTATATATGTACTTTTTGCTCCTCCTGCCAAAACATCGATTATTGCCTTTCCAGGCACTGCCGCCGCCTGGCTTATTTCCACAGTGGCTCCAGGGTCACTGGCGGCAGCGGTCACATTGGGCGCCTCCCCATAAGATGCAAACATATCGTATGAGAATTTGTCCGGACTGAATCCGCTTACATCAGTCCCGTTCACTTTCAGGCTGCTCAGCGAGGTGTCAACATCAAGGCTTACTGTATATACAGTCTGTTTGGCGCCATCCTCTGATTCAACTGAAATGACGGCTATGCCGGGAAGTCCCTCCGCCTGAACTATCGTTACCTTTGCTGCCGGATCGGCAGCGACGGCAGTGACCTGCGGCACTGGTCCGAACGGAACAGCCAGAGTATAGTCGCGTATTCCCGGAGCAAAGCCGGATAATGCAGAACCGTTTATTTTTATTTCAGTCAATGATACAGCAGTTTCCGTCAAGCCATCCAAAGCTTCTGCCAAATCGCTTTCGGCTTCTTTCACATCGTTTACTCCATCCAGATCATAAATCCTTACACCAAGGACATCTTCCGCGGCCTGTCTGGCTGCAGCGTACCTGCTCCAGCTGTCAGTTGTATAATCATCCTTTGCCGAATCGTCAGGAATGTTCTGCATTCCCTTTTTCAGTTCAAAACGGGCTACACTGCCGATCATCGCATAGTAGGACATCTTTGCAGTATAGTTCGTATTTCCTGAACTGTCAGAAGACATGAAAATATGAGCACCTTTATTGGAATTGAAGGTGTTGGAATCATTCACTCCATCGAAAGCGTATACCGTGATCTTCCCCCCGTTGCCTTTACTGTTTTCAAGAAGGAAATCGAATTGATCCGCCTGCCAATCGGCCTGCTCTCTCTGGATCTCGGGCAGATTGGCCATAGAGGCCGTCCATCCGGATCTGACCAGAGCCACATGGGCATCCGGCGTGTTTTGCCACTTGCTGTATGTCCATTCGGGATTTTTCGTACCATCGGGCAGATAGTACGGCAGTACATCACGGCTGTAATTCGGATTGGCGGCAAGGTCGGAACGCGTGTCGGACTCTGTTGTCTGGAACTCATCACATATTTCGGCGAACTTATTGTACATATCCTTGAAAACATCCAGACTCAGCGAGGTCGCATTTCTGTTCTGCAAACCGATGACGAAGGTGACGCCGTCCTCCTTCATCTGCTCATAGATAGGCTTGAGCATCTCGACAGTCGAACTGAGCTTTGGTTCATAGTCCTTGTCCGCATCATAGAAATCATTGTAGACAAGTGTCCAGCCCAGATCATACTGTTTGACATATTTTGCGGCTGACTCGAAGGCCTGTCTGACCCAAACCGCTTCTTCATATATCCTTTCGTTCCTGTCGGTAAGATCGGGTCTTTTGAAGATACGGCCCCAGCGGCCTTCCTGATAATCGTTCTCATTGCGGATAAATCCAGAGAAGTCATCGATCGCTTCATTGACAACATCCCATGAATAAATAACATCCTTATAGGGTTCAAACCTTTCAAATACCTTCTGGATATATGAATCGATTCTGGCCAGCATTACCTCCCTGGTCGCCCATGGTTTCGAATTTGAAAACCCTTCATGGAAAAATGCTTCAGGCTGCTGGCTGAGATTGTGCCAAAACAAAGTATGTGCCTTTACCCTGACCTGGTCTTCGGGACTGCGATTTTCATTGAATGTCCTGACCTGGTTCAGGAAATTCAGCTGTGAGCTGGTCGATCCAAGCACGATTGTCGTATTGGCCTCAAAGAGCCGCTGTTGTTCAGCTTCATCAATTACTCCGTCAGCATTCACTTCTTCATATATATTAGTGTATGTAGTGGCTGCAGTATTAAGGTTAAGCAGGTTTGACGGTTTGAATTCATTGGCCGGACACCAGCTGTTGTAATGCTGCTGCAGCAAATTTCTTACATCCGCATTACTCCCAAAGAAGTTGCTCATGCCATGGAAGGCACCGAACATGAAGTAATCGCTGAACGTCTGGTAAAGGGATGGAAGCTCGGGCTGATATGCTGCGCTAACAGGCTGAATGATAAAGGTCGCAATAATTGCAATAATCAATAGCATTGTTATTACCTTTTTCAGCATAAGCAAATACCTCTTTCCTTTTTTATAGTCTGTACAAACCAGGAATGCGGGGCAGGGTCAAAACGGCCCTGCCTCATTCCCGGTAATAGATCAACCCATTATTCTTGTAGCGATGAAGGCAAGATCCTCAATATCGACCTTGTTGTCTTTATTGATATCCGCGGCCTTGGCTGCCTCCCAGTTTTCGCCGGAGGGATCTGCACCATAATAGTATGCAACGATAGCAAGGTCGCCCACATCGATCGTCGAGGAGTTGTTGATATCCCCGGTTCCTGCCGTTATCACAGATGCCTCGAATACTGCCTTTGCAGCTGTCAGTGCGGCGGTGGCGCTATCTACCACTGCCTGGCTTGCACTTTCACTTTCATATACAGCGTTGGCTGTATCTATTGCTGCTTTGAACGCATCCTTATCAGTCTGCAGGTAACAGCCATCTGCAGTTCCAACAACTGCACTGTCATACAGGCTTTGTGCAGTATCGATAACTGCCTTGAGAGCCTCCTTGTTTACGCTGGTCTCAGGAATCATAGATGCTTCAAATATAGTTCTCGCTGCTGCCAATGCTGTCTCTGCGGCATCGACCTCAGCTTGTGACGCATCCGGATCGGTGTTGACTGCATCGGCTGCATTTATTGCTGTCAGGAATGCAGCTCTTGCTTCAGCAGGGTACTGGCCGGGCTCATTTCCCTCCGGTGCATCGTTGTACAGAGTCTGCGCTGCTGCTATTGCCGCCTGCAATTTACTCTTGTCTACGATGACTAAAGCTTCTACATTGATCGTCTTACTGCACAGATTTGCCTGTATTACAGTTCCATCGGGCATTACGCCAAGCCTTGCCCTGGTAACTGAAATATCGCTCGATGTATCCTGTACTCCGCTCTTTACCTTAAAGCTTACATTTACAAGCGGGGCACTGGTTCCGGTGATCCCTCCGATATTGGCGGCAACTATTCTGACTGTACCGGTATCGTTGGATTCACTTCTGAGGATATTGACATTTTCATCTGCCTTTGTTGCTTCGACATACTCAAATACTTCAGGATCATAGCTTAGGACTATATCCTCAGCATATACGTTCTGACCCGCGGTATTCAGGCTTACTCCTGTAGTGAAGATTGATCCGGGCTGTACACTGTCGCTTCCTGTCAATATCATAGCCGACTGTTCTGCTTTGACAGTTACCGTGATCAGATCGGACAGCGATGTCCTTTTACCGTCGGAAACGTTTACCTTCACTGTCACATCCTTATCAGTCAATGCAGGGCGCGTGACCTTGCCGTCCGCTGCGATCACGCTGGTATCGCTGGATTCAAGAGATACTGTGTAACCATACGGGATGTCAAATACCAGGTCAGAGTCCACCATTGCGGGAATACCGGCAGCAACGTAGCTCCTGACATTGTCTGTCGCATCCTGCAGCATCTCCTGATAGGATTTCTGCTCAACACCGTTGAGATTGGTTACAGTAAGGTATTCAAAGTAGGTGTTCAACTGCGTGCCGGAAGAGTTCTGTGTCGCAAACATACCTATCTTCGGATCCTTATAATTGACGCCTGTGATCGGATTGCCGATCTGTGTGAAGTTTTCCCCATCCTGGGAGTAGGATATGGTATATGTGGTACCTTCCTTTTTGATCCTGTGGTAAATAACTACTGTACCATCGGGATTTGCCACAGCCGAGCCTCCGCCGGTGCTGCTGAAAGAACCGGCAGTTTCTCTTCCGGGTTCAAGCTTCAAAGTGCTCTGCTGGCAGTTGGCTCTGATATAGTTGTCCTCGTCCTGCCACACCAGAAGCATTGCCTGCTGGTAGTCAACAGTCGGCGTATTGGGATAGAATACCTTGGCAACGACCTCCCAGTTACCCATTGCAGGCTGTACGAAGACATTCTCCCATGCCGCTCCGGTGCTGTAGATATCGTAGCGTTGAGTCGGGAGCCTCACACCCAGGCCCTTATCAATGGAATAGGTACTCGTGTTTTCACGGAGAATAGTCCATTTCGGACCAATTGCGCCGTCTGCAAAGTAATCTGACACAGGAAGGGTGTTGAAGCTTACGCTGTATGTTGCGCTTGCAGCTGGCGTGGATACTATGACTGAGGCCGTACCCTTTGCAGTGTCCAACTGATTATATGTGACCGTAAAGGTCGGATCATCCCAGGTAGCTTCAAGTACCGGCACAACAGCAGCATCTTCCGCTACTTCGATATTGTAAGCAAACGTTTGCGGATCGAATCCTGCAAGCGGCAAACCATTTACGCTCAAAGAGGTAAGTCTCGGATAAAGATCGGACATTTTGAACACGGAGAACTTTTCGTACGTTGCGGAAATAGCTGCCACATCCGTATTGCCATTTGTTGCATACAAACCGACCTGCGGGCAGGCGTAGTCAGCCGTGACTGTCGATCCGAACGTCGTCCATGCGGCGCCGTCCAGCGAATAGCTGAAGGTATAGAGTCCGCCTTCCTTGACGATCTGGAAGTATACGCTTGTCTGGGAAGCCTGGTTCACTGAATTGACCTGCGTCTCAGCTCCGCTTGCTACGCTGTATACACGTATCCTGTTGGTGTTGGTGGATGGTGCACGCTCATACACAAAGCGTATATAGTTATTGATGTCATCATATATGATCAGTCCGGCCTGCTGGTTGCTCGCAGTAGGTGTCGCAGAAAGCTTCACCTGCGCCTGTGCCACCCAGTTGCCGAAACCCGGCTGCAGCAGCACGTTCTGCGGCTGATAATCCACGTTGGAGAACGCTCCTCTCTCAGTCGCAATGGTAATTCCCGACTCATCGAACTGTGCGTTTGAATTCGGATTTATAAAGGACCAGCCCTTGTTCAGCACAGCGGCCTCTCCCTCCTTGAAATCCGTCGAGACAGGCTTCCAGCCGACTCCTATCCGGTATGCCGCAGTTGCACCTGTGACCTTGCTGGTGGTAACTATGCTTGCAACGCCGGGAATTGATGTGATCGGTATATACTCCACATCTATATCTTCATTGGAGTTGACAAACTCGATGCTTGGGATCGTTGTCGTCCCCTCGGGCACTTCTATGGAATAGTTCAGTTTGTCCTTTTTGAAGCCGGGGATGGTTGTACCGTCCACAGTGATACCGTCAATGTATAGTGAAGATTCGACATAGACAACGAAATCCGTTGAAGCGGACACTCCGTTATATGTTGCTGTTGCAGTAATTGTGGCAACACCGGGGCCCTCCGTCCTGATGACTCCGTCATTGACCGAAGCTACAGACGGGCGGTTTGAGGAATAGGTAAAGGTCATTCCTTCGGGGAACGGTGTGCTGGCCTTCTGCATCACATTGCTGCTCTGCTGCTTGATAATATAGCCCCAGAGGCTTTCATCATTCATTGAGACAGTGAGCTTCGGTTCGACTATCCTGCCCTTGTCGAAAATCAGACGCTCTTCAACACCGATGATATCATCGCCTGTCTGACTGGGTTTTGCCGTAAGGACCGCAGGAACTATTTTCATGGAACCTGAAACGTTGATGCTGCCCTTGAGCGGTACATCCACGCTGCTTCCGCCGACCTGGATCTCATACAGGCCAGTGTCAACAATGTTTCTGTCGGCAGCTTCATCATAGAATGCGAGATCGGGGATACTGACATCGATCGTAACAGTCCTGGTCTCATACGGATCAAGCTCGATCTTGTCAAAGCCCTGAAGTCTCTTGATCGGTCTCTTCAGTTCAGCCGGAGCCTCGGGCTGGGCAATATAAAGCTGGGCAACCTCCTTGCCCTTTACGCTGCCGGTGTTCGTAACATCAAACGAAACGCTGACAGTGTCGTTTGCATCGAACTCACCAGCTTCGGTTCCGCCTTTCTTTATAGACAGGTTGGAATACTCAAAAGTGGTGTAGCTGAGTCCATAACCAAAAGGATAGGACGGATCGCCTGTATAGTACATATATGTACGTCCCTGCTTGCCTTCAGAGGGCATAAGGTCATAATCATATATGCTTGGAATGTCTGAGTCACCGATATCATTTACATTCTTGTACCAGGTATCAGTGATCTTTCCTGATGGATTCACCTTTCCGGTGATGACATCTCCAAAGCCGACCTTGCGGTTGCCCAGGTAGCTGGACCAAAGAATGGCTGCAACATCGTTTTCAAACTCAGTCACCTGCATCGGTCCGCAGGTCTCCATCACAGCGATGGTCTTCGGGTTCAATTTGCCTACATTGGAGATCAGAGCCGCCTGACCGTTAGAGAAAACGATGCTCGTACGGTCTCCGTCCTCCTTTGAGTAGTTGTTGTCGGTTCCTGCAACAACGATAACTGCATCTGCTGCAGCAATAGTTGCCTGATCCTCAGCCGAGATAGTATAGGAAGCGGATGAGGTCGAGTTGCCGTAGCCTGTGAGATAAGTAAGTACTGCTTCCGGATTTATTTCAGAAATATTGCCGGCTATTCTCTGCTGAATATTTATCCGGTTTGTACTATCACTCTGACTGGCAGAATAAAGTCCGGTATACGTATTTGTCTGCCATGCTCCTACTATGACCACTTTGTAATCTCCTGAAGCAGGGACTGCAAGCGGCAGAATCTTATCGGATGAGCCGGATGGGACCTCGTTCTTCAGCATGACTATCGCTTCTGCGTTCACATCGTCGATGAGCTGCAGACGTTCAGGTGTCTGCCAGCCTACGGAGCCGGACTGCTCAGCCACACGGGCGGCAGCTTCCGTTGTGTAGATATTGTCGCTGTCCCATTCGCCGGTCTGCATACGGGCTGTCATCAGGCGGTGCACAGAGATGTCCAGCTGGTTTTCTGTGAACCTGCCTTTATCCGTTTCAACTGCCTGTGCGATCATACTGGCCATGTTGCTTGCATAGGTGTTGGCACCGCTGCCATGGCCGCCATTGCACTGAAGGTCCATGCCGTGTGCCATGGCCTGTGAAAACTGTTCTACGATCGTCATTACATTCCCGGTGTAGGGGTTTACAGGGTTATGTCTCGATATGGTGGAAACCGAGTCACAGTCTCCCGTCATATGTCCTGACAAGCCATATATCTGACGCAGGAGCGTATCGATCAGGTAACTGCTCCAGGTACATGGATCGCCATTCAAAGTGCTGTATGCCGTCATAATGGAAGAAACATCAGCATTGCGGATGATATTCCGGTAAGGTGCGGCATAGTATTCCCTCAATGCCCGCATGGAGGTTTCTGCGCCGCCGTCAAGACGGTTGCGTTCGCTGTTGTTTGCGACATAGTGCTTGAGGGTGGGGTTCAGCTTGCGGCGGCCTGCCGGGTCAAGAAGGTTGCCCTCCTGATCCATGCCCTGCACGCCCTGGACGAAAGCTGTGCCCATCTGGGACATGAGATAGACATCTTCAGCGTAGGACTCCTCATTACGTCCCCAGCGCGGATCACGGTGCATATTCACTGTAGGGGAGTAGAAGTTGAGATTTGTAGCGTTTTGTCTGCCTTCCGTAGAAACCGCACCGCTTTTGGGAGCACGTTCACGGATCTCATCAGCGATCTCTGTAGCCACGGAATAGTAGAGATCCGGGTTCCAGGTGTTGCCGATGGAGGTGTTCTGCGGGTAAGAGTTGGAGTTCGATGCGTTCAGATAGCCGTGAAGGGTTTCCTGCCACCAGGTATAGCTGGGGATCCCTGCCGTGGCCGGGACATTCAGTGCACCGCCGCCCAGCTGTGCTGCAGTGATGGCCGGCGTATTCTGACTGTACACCTGCGAACCCTTCTGCGAGGTCGACATCCTCGCGACCAGATCGGCTGCCCTTTCTGCATAGGAGTAGCTGGAGTCCATAAAGATCGGGACTTGTTCCGTTTCCTCAGCGAATGCGGTAATGGACATCGCCGGGAGCATGCCAATACAGAGCAGGATCGCGAGAATCAGCGATAATACACGTCTCATTTGCATTTTACTACCTCCTGTTTTTATTTTTATCACTAATTTTTCACACGGCATTATTCCGTCTTTTGCTCAAAGGAACAAAGCTGTGAAAAACAGTAACCGGTATGGTGACAGACATTATATTGGTATATTTCTTCATTTGTGTTATTATTTTACATTATATCGCAAGTATAGTTTATTACTGGCAGCCGCTCATTTCACTAGCGAAAATTACTTTATTCTTCCTGATTTAGCTGTCAGATAAAATTTTTTCAGGACAAGAAGCATTTTGTTATGAACAATTTAATGCTGAAGGATATGATGCAGAGTCGGAGCGGTCCTGCAACAAATCTTGTATGTTTCGTGAGATATGCATCTTAATTCACATCGGAAATACCGGTTGCTTCGGTATCATATGGCCAATCCTCCAGCCCCCCCAGGTTGTACACCCTTCTGTATCCCATAAGCAGAGCCTTTTCCAGAGCTGATTGTGCCCTGGCGCCTTTTTTGCAATAGAAAATGATCTCCCTGTCCTTGTCAGGGATCACATTTTCCAGCAATGCTTCCACTTCATCAAGTGGAATGTGGATGCAGCCTGTGATATGCATCTGATCATATTCATCATCAGTACGGACATCGACGATCAGAGCTCCGTCATTATAGTCATTCAGAGCCTGCACGGCAGAAATGCTGTATTGTCTGAAGGCATCACTTTTGCATATATCGAACCAGAAGTTGTCTCCCACAAGCGCGAGGAAACCATCTGCCGAAACAAGGTCGTTGATACTCTGTTCACACAGGATGTCAAGCTCGTTGCAAGTGATACATTCCGTCACAGTTAGGAGCTTGCCCCCGCTGCACGCGGCAATCAGCTGATCCCAGTCCACAATGACTGCATTGACGACAAGCGGGTAATACTCTTCAGCAGGTTTTTCATTGATCCTGCTGAAAATATGTTCATTCCATATCTCACCCGTTTCACTAGACAAAATGGCAGGGATCTCAGGATGATTCTGATATTCGCCGGCAACAAAAAACGCATCCTCACATGCCCGGACGCTCCGGAAGGAGCAGGGCTCGGAATAGCCCTTGTAAAATGTGTTATAGTCCAGTACATTCCACTTCCTGCCGTCGGAAGACATCAGTATCTGACCCTCCCCGGTCACAGCCATGCACATTTTTTCATTTGCCGCAATGGAAAGGAATTTGTTCTTTACTCCGGTACTGACCGATTTCCAGTGTTCACCGTCAGAAGAGCAGAGGAGTGTACCGCTGGCACCGGCAGCCCAAAACGACCCGTTGAAAACAGTGACGCCATAGAGTGATCTGGTGGTGCCGCTTTTTACCTTCTTAAAATCAGAGCCGTCTTTGGCACGGAGTATGACACCGCCATCACCAACAGCTACATCGATGCCTTTTGATGAAGCTGCGCCGTTCAGGCATTCCTTAGTAACTGCAGGCAAGCTGGTCATGGTTTTGTCAGGCTCTATCCTGTCGATCCGTCCCCCGGCACCGACAGCTATAAATACAGCGCCGTCATAACATACCGCACGATAGCCCGGCGATACGGCTGTCTCTGCTGCTTGAGGCTTAACTGCGGCAAATATCCGGCCTGCGCCGGCAAAGCCGCATAAGATAATGGCTGTAAACAGAACTGCAACAACTGTGTATACAGGTCTTTTTGATATTTTGCCTTTTTCAATCATACCTGACATCTCCCTTAATACAGCATAACGATAGATATCCCGCTTTAAAATGATTGCTCTTAATAACAGTGCTTCACGAATTCAGGCCTTTCACCGGAGCAGGCTGCTTCCTTGTATTCCGTAGGGGTTACCCCCACGACTCTTTTGAACAGTCTGCTGAAATAGTTGGGGTCGGCGTAGCCCGTATCAAAACAGATCTCCTTTATGCTCAGCCTGTTTTCCACAAGAAGCTCCTTTGCCTTTTGGATCCTCAGGGAGGTAATATAATCGATAAAGTTTTCTCCTACCTGCTCCTTGAAGAGCTTGCTGAAATAATGCGGGCTTATATTCACTTCCCTGGAAATATCCTCAAGAGCTATTTCGTTTCTGTAGTTTTCCTTGATGTAATTCACCGCTTTTAAAATCAGGCTGTTCAATCTTTTTTCCATCATATCCCCTATAGCCTGCGAAACCTGCTCGATCCTTTCCCTGCACCACACCTTGAGCTCTACCGGGTCTTCAATGCCAAGGAGGTCATCTACATAATCGTCAAGTCCTGAATACTCCTCATTGCTGATCTTGTAATTGCTCCCCATCCGATGTATCAGCACCATAAGCTCCAGAAGCTTTTTCTTGATGCTGCGAAGAGAAGAGGGATATTCATTCAACAGCCAGTCATAAATTTGGTTAAAGATCTGCAGGCACACCTCGGTCTCTCCGGATGCCGCCTTTTCAAGCAGCAGCTTTTCCTTCTCCATCGGATACTCCGATATTGGATCACCGCCTGTCTGCACATCCATGATATGTACCAGTCCGCTGCCTGACAGAGACTTGACGGCCCTGAGAGATTCCTCGTAAGACCTGGCGATATTCTCCCTGGTACGGTATACCCTTCCTATTCCTATGCCTATATCCAGGCCTCCTCTTTCTGCAAGCGAGTTGTAAACATACTCCGCTATACCGATGGCTTCAAGCTTCATGATATACTCGTCAGCTTTTGGGTGTGCCGGGATATAAACAAAAAACCTGTCCAGCATCAAAGGGCCTATCAGGCACTTGCACTTTCGTTTGAAGGATTCCCTGAGATAGCGGTATAAGGCTGTTGTCCTGTCTTTGAGACCGGTCCGGCCCACAATGCCGTACCCGTTTTTTGTCTCGGAAAATTTGACAGCAACAACATACCCGCTCTCTTCATCGAGTTCGAATATGTCCTTATAGATACCGAACTCGCTGCTGTTGTCATCAAAAAAAAGCATTGAGCAGATAAATCCGTTTTCCACAACAGGCAGTATACTCTCCAGTTTTTCTTTCAGTTCCAGCTCTCTTTTCCATTTCTTCCTGTCTCTGTTTATGACTTCTATGGATTTTTTTATCGTTTCCACTATCTTCCCCTGGTTCACAGGCTTGAGCAGATATTCCATGACATCCAGCTTCACTGCTTCCTTTGCGAAATCAAACTGATCATAGGCTGACAATATTACGATCAGGACATTTCCCATCCTTGATCTGATTTCCTTGATTGCCTCGATCCCGTTTATACCGGGCATCATTATGTCCATGAAAATAATGTCGGGCTTCAGGTTTTCTGCCTTTTCTATGGCTTCACGGCCCGACCTTGCCGTTCCGGCCACAGCTACATCAGCAAAGTTTCTCTCCACTATGAACCTTATTGAGTCCAGAACGATCTGTTCGTCATCGGCAATAAGCAGTCTGTACATGCACACCTCTTCTTCCTGCGAAATCGTGATTCTCCTCCTGCATATCCTTCCGCGAAGGACAGGGATGTCTGAAGTCCTGTCCATGCTGAAAGCGGCCTCAGCAGTAAAACATTTTACTGTTGGTGATAATTCAATAAACATCGTTTTATTTCCTTTATTTCCCATTTATTTTCTTGATCCGCTGCATGTTTTGTCAGGCATCATCCTTTATGACAAATAAAAATCCCCGGCCTGCTCCTTCCGGAACAGATCGGGGACCTCGGCCGGGTTATTTATTTCCCGGCAGCTCTATCTCCATTCAAATCTTCGCATTGTATGCCATTCCCATATAGGCGTCGCCTGCCTGCAATTCCTCCAGCATCTGCGCAAGCCTCTTTTGACGAGTCTCATCGCGCTTTCCGCCCATGATCCAGCCAATATAGTCATTTTGCTGGTATGGCGGCCGGGCGTTATACCTGTCCCGCAAATTACCCTGCTCCAAGGCGGCGGTAATAAAATCCGGCATGGGATATCTTTCCCTTGCAACGGGCTCCGCATAGGTCGATACGCCTCTCTTAGCCTGCTCCAGACGCCAGCGTACGATATCTGCGATCAGTCCGTGATCGATGGGCTTGCTGAAAGGAAAATGTATGGTGCCCTTACTCGTTTTATAGTCTGCCAGCCTTTCCGCAAATACCCCCACAGCCTCGCCCCCGGGGAAGAGACCGATATGGTTTTTGAACGCCGCGAAGTGGACCAGGTTTTCCCCCTGCCAAAAGGTCGGCATCTGCCATGATATTTTCTCTTCTGCCTCCGGCGCGGCGGCACGGATCGTTTCACGGACAGCTTGCAGCAGCGGCCTGACCTCTTCAGGCTGTCCATCGATATAATCGCTGATAGCTCCGGCATTACTGCAAAAATGATGCTGATCAGTGTTTTTGAATACTCGTCCGCATTTCTGACATTTCCACATATATCATGACCCTCCTTCATTGCTGCTGGATTTGTTACTTCCGCAGAATCCTGTCCATTGATTTTCCCTTTGCCAATTCATCGATCAGCTTGTCCAAATATCTGATTTCCTTCATTGTCGGCTCTTCGATATCTTCTATCCTGACACCACAGATCACACCCTTTATCAGGGTCCTTGAAGGGTTCAGGCAGGGAGCGTCATTGAGAAATCTCTCAATGCCCGTTTGCCTTTCCAGCTGCTTCTCAAGTTCATCCTGGGAATACCCTGTGAGCCAGCGAATGATCTCGTCGACTTCCGATCTGGTACGTCCTTTTTTCTCTGCCTTTGCGATATATTGGGGGTATACTTTTGCAAAGCTCATTTCATATATCTTATGTCCGGGCATCGCATCTCCTCCTCCATTTATATTAATGCCGCTTTTTATACAAATAAATACCACCGATGCATAGTATCAAACCAATTATGGCCGGCTTCAATATGGACATCCCTGCCTCTCCGCCGAATACAACGCTCCACAATATCTTAAGTACAGCGGCGGCAACAACAACTCCTATCAGAATCTTCCAGTTCCTTTTCCATGCAGCCATAATAAGAGCAACAAAAAATATTGGTACAGTTAAGGTCATTACAATTTTGGGAACAGTCCATGCCCCCTTCAGGTATTCCATCTCATATGCAAGGAATGTCATTACCTGTGGGCTGTTTGTTTCCGGCGCGGGAAACCAGAACATACTGGTGAACAGTGCGAATACTGAGGCAAATACTCCGGTAAGGCTTTTCCTGAAAGCAAAAAATATGATCGGAATAATAAACAAAGGTCTGATATACCAGCTCAATACATTGTGATGTCTGGCAAAAGCCCAGTTGAAAAAGATATCATTTGTCAGAAACACAATAACAAATATTACTGTGGCGGCTGCAAAAACAATACCTAACAGATAATCGATTTTTTTCTTCATGGCCGATACCTCCTTGTTTTTAGAGCACATGGGTCTATTGAGATTTGCGATTTACAGGGCTGATTCCGTTAAAAATGATATTGAGCAGCGAATCCACCAGCTTGATCGTATCCGTTTCATGTTTAGTTCGGTCAGCGTTGCCGAACTCACCTGCCAAATATTCACTTACTGCTCTGTTGAGAGATTGCAGGAGCATGCTTAGGGCTATAGTATCCACATCACTGCTGACCTGGCCATTTGATTTAGCATAATCGATCATTTGAACAAATAGCTGCTCCGATTGCTTCTCTCCTTCCTGCATTACAGCAGATCTTGCAGTTGTGTTTTTTTCTATTGAGAATCGTTCCCCCAAAGCAGCATACTGCGGATATTCTTCGGCAAACTCAATGCCTTTGATGAACAGCAGCCTGATCTGTTCCTGCAGTGTCATTACAGCAAACTGATCTAAAACCTTTGTAAAAAAGCTGACTTTTTTTTCGATCGCCAAAGTCATTGTATAGACATACAGGTCAAGCTTGTCTTTGAAATACTGATAAAAGCTCCCCTTGGCAATATTTGATTTCCTGCATATTTGATTGATACTGGCAGTGTCATAATCAGCAGATGAAAACTCATCCAAAGCTACTGATATGATCAGTTTTCGTCTGTCCTCCGGCAAGTTGAAAAATGCTTGGTTGGGCATTGTCTATCCTCCTCCCGTGCCATTATGACCACACGGTCACATCGTATATTTAAATTATACGACCGCCCGGTCACATTGTCAATATATTTACTCTCCTTTTCCGATTCAAGTGCAGCATGCATGTAAAATGTCAGGCATTTATATCCCTTTAATAAACCGCAGATAAATAAAAACAGCAATTACAGCCTCGATAATGTGACATCAGGCTTTAAATAATACGATATCGGGCTCTACAGCCGCCCAATCGACTCATATTATATTTCAATGCTACTACTCGACATATTTCAAGCTATTTCAACTTTGCTCATCCTTTTCTTCGTATATAAAATATAGTGGTGTCTATTTTTTGAACGGAGTGAAATAAATGGTACAAGATTACATACATGATTTAAAGCAGGAATTCAAGGGCTACAATGCAAAGAAACTCAAGCAGGATGCTATGTCGGGTCTTACAGTTACGGCTGTTGCTCTTCCACTTGCCCTGGCATTTGGCGTAAGCTGCGGTGCATCTGCTGCCGCCGGCCTCATTACCGCGATAATCTCAGGTCTGGTGATCGGAGCCCTGTCGGGCGGATCCTACCAGATCTCAGGTCCTACAGGCGCCATGACTGCAATTCTGATCCTGCTGTTTCAAAAATACGGCCTCAACGGAGTGTGGATCGCCGGCGCCATGTCCGGTATCATACTAGTTATCGCAGGCTTTCTGAAATTCGGCAAGATCGTATCCTACATACCGGCGCCTGTGGTTACAGGCTTTACGTCAGGCATTGCTCTGATTATTGCCATCGGACAGATCGATAACTTTTTCGGGATAACATCCGGTGAATCCGAATCAGCTGCCATGAAATTCATACAGTATTTCAAAACCGGGATAAAGCCTGACTGGCATGCAGTACTGCTGGGCTTGATAGTCATCGCAGTCATGCTGCTGTGGCCAAAAAAATTGAACGCCGTGATACCCTCATCTCTTGCGGGTCTAGTGATCTCTCTTGTTGCTAATATGATACTGAAATTCCCGGTCGACGTGATCGGCGATATACCCAAGACCCTGCTGCCTGCAAGCAGATTGAACCTTTCCGCAATAAATCCCGCAGACCTTAAGGGAATGATCATTCCCGCACTGAGCATAGCGGCGCTTGGCATGATCGAGAGCCTTCTTTGCGGTGAGGTGGGCGGAAAGATGAAGGGTGAAAAGCTTGATAGCAACCGCGAACTCATATCCCAGGGCATCGGCAATATCATCATTCCTTTTTTCGGCGGTGTGCCTTCAACTGCAGCCATCGCGCGAACCAGCGTTGCAATCAAATCAGGCGGACAGACAAGGCTGGTCAGCATTTTTCATTCGATAGGCTTGCTGATCTCAATGTTTGCTCTTGCTCCCGTCATGTCACAGATCCCTCTTGCCTCTCTGGCAGGCGTGCTGATGGTGACTGCATGGCGTATGAATGAATGGAAAAACATAAAATACATATTCGAAAGACGTTTCAAGGGCGCGATCGTAAAATTCGGAATCACGATGATAGCCACAGTGCTGTTTGATCTGACTCAGGCCATCGTCATTGGTGTAGCAGTTGCCAGCATCATGTTCATGGTCAGGATATCCAACATGCAGATCAGCATCCATGATGTTGACGAGAAAAGGCTCAATGACAAGCTGAGGATGGTCATAAAGAAACCCTTGAAGCATGTGCGCGTCGTGTACTTTACAGGACCGATATTCTTTGCCACAGTGCAAAAGCTTATGGACCAGCTGTCACAGCTGGATGAGACCAGGACATTGATCCTGTCGATGCGGGGTGTGCCTCTCATCGACACCTCAGGCCTTCAGGCCCTTGAGGAGCTGTATCATCAGTATCATTCAAATGACTGTAGACTTATGTTTTGCGGACTTCAGCCCCAGGTCCGGAACATGCTTCAAAGAAGCGTGCTTCTGAACAAAACAGGTGAAGACATGATATTCTGGAGCGCCGACCAGGCTATAGCAGCTGAAAGCGCCCGGTTTGACAACTAGGGGGTCCTTCCGGGGTCAGGCTTGAATAATTCCTTTACTTCCGGGGTGGGTGGGGGTTAATATAATATTTTATAACAAAAAA
>JAEYRV010000021.1 GCA_023435305.1 Bacillota bacterium | reverse complement strand
AAAAAAGAAAATTTCATAATCGTGTGTATTTAAAAGGGTTAAAACACTAAGTTATTTCCAAATCTAGGATTAGTTTCTCAGCTGGCACAGGAATTAGGCAGGCCTGTTTTAGCTTACCATTTCATCGTATATAATGTAGCCCCTGGTAATTTTAACAACCAACAGGTCTGGGGTATATAATAAATACAAGAAGAAAGGCATTTTTGTTTGAACTTATTTCTATTACCCGCACTTACCCGAAATAAATATTAAGTCATAAGCTGGAACCATTATAACATTATATACCCGTTTCGGTATATTATGAAATAAAAAAGCAGGAGTTATTAGCCCCTGCTTCTTTACTGTTTTATATATATCTGCCTAAAAAGCAAATAAAGGATAATCGTTCATAAGGTGATTAACCTTTTCAGATACACTTTTTAATATTTTTTCGTCGTCGATATTTGAAATCACATCATCAATAAGCTGTACGATTACCGGCATGACATCTTCTTTGACACCACGGGTTGTAATGGCCGGTGTACCAACACGAAGGCCTGAAGTCTGGAAAGGAGAACGGCTATCGAAAGGTACCATGTTTTTGTTGATTGTAATTTCAGCTTTTACAAGCGTATTTTCAACCTGTTTGCCGGTTACATCAGGGAACTTTGTACGTAAGTCGATAAGCATAGAATGATTATCGGTTCCACCGGAAATTACCTTATAGCCAAGATCGGTAAATGCATTGGCCATAGCTTGTGCATTTTTTCTTACCTGCTGCTGGTAATCTTTAAACTCAGGGGCAAGCGCTTCACCAAATGCCACAGCTTTTGAAGCTATAACATGTTCAAGAGGTCCACCCTGCTGACCTGGAAATACAGATGAGTCGAACAGCGATGACATCATTCTTACCATGCCTTTTTTGGTTTTTATACCCCATGGGTTTTCAAAATCCTTACCCATCAGGATAATTCCGCCGCGTGGCCCCCTCAATGTTTTGTGGGTGGTAGAGGTAACCACATGTGCATGTTCGACAGGGTTATTGAGCAAACCTGCTGCTATAAGACCTGCCGGATGGGCCATATCGACCATAAGAAGAGCCCCTGCACGATCGGCAATTTCACGCATCCTGCGATAGTCCCATTCACGGCTGTAAGCAGATGCCCCACCAATAATTAATTTTGGTTTATGCTTTATTGCAAGTTCTTCCATCTCATCATAATCAACAAGGCCGGTATCTTCTTTTACCTTGTAAGCTACAGGATTATATAGAATTCCCGAACTGTTAACAGGTGAACCATGCGACAGATGACCTCCATGTGAGAGGTCAAGTCCCAGGAAAGTATCTCCCGGCTTCAGGATAACACTTAATACAGCAGCATTGGCCTGTGCTCCAGAGTGAGGTTGCACGTTTGCCCATTCGGCATTGTAAAGCTGTTTGATTCGGTCAATTGCAAGCTGCTCAGTCATATCAACAAACTGGCATCCGCCATAATACCGGTGACCGGGGTAGCCTTCTGCATATTTATTGGTCATAACCGAGCCCATAGCTTCAAGTACCTGGTCGCTTACAAAATTTTCGGAGGCAATCAGTTCAATTCCCCTTAACTGACGTTCATGCTCCATTCTGATAATATCGAAAACCTGCGTATCTCTTTTCATCTAAGCCTAACCTTTAAAATTCAGGCCAAAGGTAAATGTTTTTAAAGGAGTGAGGGAAATGATTACTACATAAAAACACACTATTTTTGAACATTTAATTTTGAAATCGTAATATTACATCCTCTTTTCCTGGATATGATTGATAAATCCAATTTTATTAAAGCACAACAGAATTTTTATGAGCAAATCAGAAACAACAAATATTAAATCAGCACGCCCGGCGCTACTAAGTGCGTTGTGCATATTGACTTTTATTGGAAGCACATTGGGATTTACAGGTTATTTCCTTGCTTCGGTTTTTTATGAAAAGTTTTCTGAGATTATAACAACTTATTCATCGTGGAGCAATACTGATAACATATCTCCGATGTATTTCACCCTGCTGATGGTATTTTATGCCGTATCACTTATTGGAGCAATACGCATGTGGAAACTTCACAGAAATGGCTTCTTCCTGTACCTGATAGCACAACTTGCAGTTATGTTTATCCCTGCAATATGGATAAACTGGTATGCCTTTTCATTTACCAACGCCATCTTCAGTATTGTATTCTTTATTGGATATGCCTACAACCTTAGATACATGAAGAGGTAATCAGGAATAAAATTACTGACAGGTAAGAATATACAAACTGAAAAGGAATTTTTGGAATAAGCTGATTTCATAAATTTAGAAATCATATAGAGGGATTGGCAGGCGGCTCACCAGATTAAAAAATTCAAACAAAAAAAACATTGTCACTGGCTTAATGTTACATAAAGCAAACCCTTTCAACATTAAGTTATGAAGAACAACATCCTCATTTTTGAAAAACGCCCTGTGGGAATGCCCACTCCCGATTGCTTTTCGATAAGAGAAACAACTATACCGGAAACTGCTCCCGGAGAAGTTTTGTTAAAGACACACTATATATCAGTTGACCCCTATCTCCGTGGCCGGATGAGTGAGGCAAAATCGTATGCCAAAAGCTATACTCCCGGAGAACCTATGAGATCAGGTGCAATAGCAGAAGTGGTTGAATCGGGCCATGAAAGCTATGACAAGGGAGAGTTTGTTAGCGGGATGCTGAAC
>JAEYRV010000051.1 GCA_023435305.1 Bacillota bacterium | reverse complement strand
TTGAAAAATTCCTTTATTCACTTGGGTGAATAAAGGAATTTTTCAAGCCTGACCCCGATCATCTCATGACTTTATGTATTTCATAGCATTTTTCTTGTCTACCAGGGGCGGTTCCGCCCCCTCCTGGCCTAACAGCAGATATTTGCCAGCAGCGTCCGACCCGGCTATGAAATATGCCGTGGCGTCGGGAAGTGTTTCTTTCGCTCCCCAGGTCTTCCCCCCGTCGCCGCTTTCCTCAACGACCCTGTCAGTGATAGTGAGTACTCCATCCTTTACGCTGTACTTGCCGGTGAAAAACATCGTATTTGACCAGATTGCCAGTGCTGTGTAAGTTCCGTCAGCATTAAACGTATACCGGTGTCCGAGACCTGTTGCCCCACCCTCATATCGCCCAGAGGCAGCATTGAATGTACCTCCGGATAAGTCACCCAATATCCATGTCCCCACAACAGAAGCGGAGGTGCCGGCAGATTTGCCGTCTGCTGTACCGGTGGATGTACCTGTGGGCGTGCTGCTCTTCGGAGCTGCCTTTATCTCATCCATTTGATCCAGGGTCCGCACACTCATCAGTATTGCAGCCTCCCTTGTCGCCATGCCGTAATCGGCCGCCTTCTGCGCTGTCGTCGTCGCTTTCGGCATAAAGTTGCCCTTCGCGTCACCTTTTATGATGCCGAGTTTCGACATGAATTTTGTCCCTTCTTCGGCGAAGGACGATATCTGCTTCTGATCCGGAAAATCCGGCACTCCGTCAATTGAGTAATCCCCGACCGGCGATATGGCTTTGATTGTCCTGAACAGCATTGTGGCGCACTGCTCCCTGTTTATCAATACTCCGGGCGAAAAGGCTGTGGCAGAGGTGCCCTGTGTGATGCCCAACGCATAAGCTTTCAATATCTGCGGATTTTTTGTATCGGTAAATGGATTTGGAGAAGCGGGTACTGCACTTTTGCCGGTACTCTTCTCATAGAGCAGCAGTGCAAGCTCGCAGAATTCCTCACGTGTGATTGGCTTTGTAAGATCCGCACCCTTCAGAATATCCGGTATAAGTCCTTCATCATCAGCTTTGTTGAGTTCCTCAGTCGCCCATTTGCTGGCATTGCTCCAGGCCGGCATATTGTGGGAGATCACATTGGAGAACGGGCCATAAATTTCGTCCTCACGGCCTGATTGCTTGTAATCTCTCAGATCCAGCGAATACCGGACTTTTATTTCATAGCTCATTGCATCATAGGATTGTGAGGTACCATCGACAGAAAAATAGTCACTTGCCTCTATATCCAGAGTCTCCTCGTCAGCCCACTCATAAAATATATACTTGAAGTCCTTGTCTTCTGCTCTTCTCATCCACACCTCAGTTCGCGCCGCACCTCCGGATATGGCATGGAGATCCTGTATACCCCCCGGTATCCTGCCCATCCTGAGATGGAAATAGGGCTCTCCTCCCGGCCTGGTTTTCAGTTCTGCGGAAACAAGCGAGGGAGCATTGTTGATGAGCTTATCAAAGTCAGCCTTTGTACCGGCGGAAAGAGTGAATTCCTTGGACCAGGGAGAGAGTACAAAGGTTTCTCCATAGTCAAAGGTCTGTGAAAATCGAGCCCTGAATGTGATGGAATGGCTTTTGAGATACTCCCACCCGGATTCCTGGAATAAAACCAGTTTCTCATCCTCCGGGAAAAGAGCTGTCATGCTCCACCTGTTACTGCTATTATAATTATTCTCTGTGCCAAATACAAAATACATGCTGTCTATTGCGTCCGGATCAGTCTTCGGAGAATCCCAGTCCGATGTATGATGCCAGTTTCCGTTATCGATCCTGTAGTCAATCTGAAAATATACCGATAACGCGGTATGGTTTTCATCATCGGCCTTCCATTTCTCAATATAATCTCGCATATCCTCCGGAGCACTGAATGTAAAATTCACGGAATCATTATAATAATGGCTCACTCCAAAGTGCTCCGGTGCACTGAATGCGGCCGGCGGCGCGGTCTCTGCCAATGCCGCAGTCGGCACGGCATAGATAAGGAATGTCAGAGTCAGAATTGCTGCTAATACCTTTCGAAACATGATTTTCCCTCCCAAGCATAATAAAATATTTCAACAAATCACTAATCAAGTCTACCTCCATTGTTATCAACGCCAAACCGACACCGGACTAGAGGGCGGCATCAGTCTGTAACTGAGCTGTGATCAATGCCGCTAATCCATGGCAGTCATCCATCATTGGCCGACTTTGTTTCTCGCTCAGATACCCTGTTTTCACCATTATCTCCAGGAGGTATTCCGCCTCCAGCAAATAGTTCAAAGCTTGTTTATATCTATCTGAGAAGGACTGCTTCCCAGTTCCCCGAATCAGCCTCACTGTAATGCCGATATCGGCAGCACGGGAAAGAAACCGTTCGGCCAGCGGGAAAGGCCTGTTTTCCGTTTTCAGATAGTTGATCAGCTCCAGGGCACGAACAGAAAAATCAAAGCTTTTTTCAAGAATCTCTTTCATTTTTCGACCTCGCTTAATAGTGATTCCAGAATCTGATTATATATTGTGATTTCGCTTCATAAAATTACATCGATGTGAGGTGGAGAAAAATTATTTACGGAATATATCTGCCGAATGTGAGGTTTTCTTGTTGTACCCGCAGATTAAGAAAGAAAACACATCACATCAATGTAATATTAATTTACATAAGCATCCATCTTATGCTACTATAAATAATAATGACAGGGAGGTATGTAATGAACGCTCAATCCTTACAGACAGACAAACTGGTCCCTATAAAGCTTCCGGAAATCTGTGCCCCCCGTGTGGAATTGCTCAAGTGCTTTGACAAGGCGGCAGGCAAACGGTGCATCTATGTCAATGCCCCCGGCGGGTTCGGCAAAACGGTATCCACTCTTCTATGGATACAAAAATCCGGCTGTGTCCCTATTTGGCTTGGGCTCGACAAATACGACAATACCCCCTCGACCTTTTTCAGGTTTCTTTGCACCGCGCTTTTTTCCGTTATGCCTCAGAACGAGAGCCTGATGAAGATCATCATGGAGCCTTCCTTCAACGATTCGCCGGTGGAGTACACCATTGATATATTGTCCCGGTTCTCCTTCGACAGCAGAAAGTACGCGCTGGTTTTTGACGATTTTTATTTCATTACCAACGAAGAGATACTCAAGTCGATGATATACATCCTCAACCGTCTGCCCTTATCCATAACTGTGATCATTCTCAGCCGGAACGAATTGCCTCGCTTTTTCGCGCCTCTTGATGAAAGCGGCAAGTTCGCTTTTATCGGAGCCTCTGAACTCGCTTTCAAAAGCGATGAGATACGCGGGTTCTTTTCAGGTTACGGCCGGTTCATAACAAAAGGAGAAGCCGAGAAAGTCCTGTCGCTCACGGAAGGCTGGGCCATTGCAGTCAGCGCTTTGGCATTGAGCGGTAAAATCACTGCCAATCACAAGATTGCAGGCGACTTTCTGTACGACTATATAAAAACACAAATATGGGACAGGTTTGATCATAATCTGCGTCTGCTTTTGATCAAAACATCAATAGTGGATGAATTCACTTTGAAGCTCGCCGAACGATTGACACAAATGCCTGATACCCGACAGATCCTTGATTCCCTTTGCAGTGACAATATATTCATAAGCAGGCAGAATGATAAATATCGTTATCACCATATGTTTTTGGATTTTTTGCGGACAGAAGCAAAAAAAGAAAAAGCAGCCGACTCAAGCGACCTCTACCAGGCAGCTGCAGAATATTATCTTGAAGAAGGCATGTACTTTAACGCTTTGCGCTATTACGTAAAAACAGATGACCGAAAGGGTACGGCCGCGGCTTTGTATCATTTTTGGAACGGTACAGGAAAGTCAGCTTCCGAGCTTTCAAGGATCTCATTTATAAATGAGCTCCCTGCGGACTTTCTTGAACGCAACCCGTATCTATACATCGGCTGTGCCTGGTATGCCCTATTCTTCAGCAATGCTGGGAATTTCTTTTTTCACCTGGATAAGCTGTATGAGCATATTAAAGTTATAATCAGCGGATATCCAATGTTTGTTGAAAGCATGCTTTTCCTCTTTACCATAGATCCCAGATACACCTTTACACAGCAGATGTCACGGCTGCCGGCCGGAGACGGTGTCCCGGTCGATGAGCAAAGTGTGCCAAAATCCCAGTGTCAGTATTTCCCTACATTCCACAGAACGCACCGGGATTATTCACATTATGCAATGGATACGGAGAAGCATTTTGCCGAATTCCGCCTTGTCTTCTTCATGATGCTCGGCAAATACTACCCTGTTATCGAATCAGGTGTGCGGGCCGGCATCCTGTATGAAAAGAACCAGCTAAAGGAGTCTCTTTCTCTTGTTTCTCCCGATCCTGCAACAGACTCGGATGAGCTCGTATTTCTATCCAAGGTCCATACTGCATCCTGCCTGTTTGCAATGGGCAAGGAAGAAGAAGCCGCGCGGTGCAGGGATGATATAAAGAGCTTTCTGGATACCAGGAATTTACTGTACCTCCATCCCGTATATTCGGCCTACGAGGCGAAGATCAAGCTGCTCAACGGCGATAGGGCGGCAGCATCGGCATGGCTCGGGAACTATTTTGTCAACGACGGACAGGGTATGGAGCTGTATAAGATCTATCTATATTTCACAACTGCAAGAGCCTATATCGTTCTGGGAGAATATAAAAAGGCACAATCGCTGTGCGAACGCATCAAAGCCTTATCAAGCGACTTCGGCAGGCTTCTTGACAGCATTGAAGCCTCTGTACTGCTGATAATCGTCACATGGATAACAGGGAAAAAGCAGGATGCCGTCCTGCTGCTGCAATCTGCACTGGCAGAAGCCGAACCGTACCATTTTGTGCGGGTGTTTGCAGATGAAGGGAAGGCGATACTCCCCATTATAAGCAGGCTGTTGAAGAAATCAAGCGTTGAGGGCACCTCATCGCCGGATCATAAATATATTCATGAAGTCTATCAGGCCGCATACGGTCTGTCCAAAAGGTATAAAGGAATAGTGAGTGTCCCCGGCAAGCCCATAAAGCTCTCCAAACAGCAAAAGCACGTACTGGAGCTGTTGGCAAAGGGCTTCAAAAACGCAGAGATCGTTGAAATGACCGGCCTGTCCATCAACACAATCCGCTCCCACACAAAAATCGTATATCAAAAGCTTGAGGTCAACACAGTATTTGACGCAGTACTTCGCGCAAGGGAGCTGGAGCTGATCGAATAACGGACGGGGTCAGGCTTGAAAAATTCCTTTATTATGCACAAACTACCCAGTCACCATATGTACCTGTTACGCTTTAAAATTAATGATAAGTCTGCCATCTTCAAATACAATAAACTTCTTTGATTTTTCGACGACAGCTTTAGGCGAAGTACCAATCACATTATTTCTTCGCCATATGGACAGGATCAAACCGGCAAGAGCCATATTAACTGCATATCCCACCCCTCCATATGAAACAAATGGCATATTGGTGCTCATCAGAGGAAATAGATTCAGATTAACAAGAATACAAAGTATGAACTGTACCGATAAAGTCGTGCTTGCACCAAGTGATAGAAGGAGGCCGAAATTGTTTTTGATTTTTCTCGTAGTCAAAAACATTCTGCCGATGTATACGGCAACTGCCAGAATCAGTGCAATCCCCACTACCCAACCGAGAGTGGCGATAATATTTACAAGTACATAGCTTGTTGTCAGGTCCGGCATTCCTTTGTCTATATAATATCCATTGACTGTCCCGGTGGTTTTTCCTAACAAACTTGATGCTGCAAGCCATTTATCCGCCATTATTTGTGCGTAGCCTGCACCTGAAGGATCTGATTTCCCGCGTGTTATGAAAGACAATATTCTGTCGGGTCTGGTCGTGATATAGTAACTAATGCAGCAAAAAACAAATACAGAAATTCCGCCCAAAGAAGCGAGCTGTGTCTTTCTGTTACCGCCGAAATGATTTTTGATCACAGATGTTAAAATCAAAACCACATAGCATACAGCCAGCACGATCGCTGTTGAATAACTGGGCAATGCCATTACGGCAAGTAGTGATATAAACGCCAGTACAAGCACTCCGGCAAAAGCTTTGCCTCCCTTGCTGCGGCTTTTTTCGATGAATCCCGCAATAGCAGCCATGAACATTATCAGTGTGTAATCAGATGAAATTGTCATTCTGCCTATTACCAAGTAACTTCTTCCATTGACTTTTGCCCCTGTAAATATTGAAAATAGCACCATTAACAGTGCAATAAAATACATTGGCAGCGCCAGCTTTTTAAGCCTTGTATAGTCAAAAAGGTACATTCCGGCCAATACAGCCACCCCAACCACAGAGAAAAGCAAATATTTTTGGAAGCTTACTGCTTGTCCCGACTCGAACTTGCTGCTTGTAAACATGACAATACCGCCAATGACCGCGATAATAGCAGTCAGCCCGATTAGTGACCACTCTGTCCTCGGCCTGTGCTGTTTATCAAGACGTCTTCCTATTTTGTCACAATCACCCATGGCTGATATTGCCATATCGATTGCTCTATCATTGTCATATCCCTGCTTTTCATACTCTTCTGTAAGCTCATCAATATGGTTTGTGATCTCATCCCGTATATCCTTATGTATCTCTCTGCATCTGATGTGGAGGCATACGGCATCCAGAAAATCCACTATTCTTTTATCCAAGGCAAGCACCTCCAATCACAGAATTCACTGCCTTTGTGTATGATCGCCATTCATCCTTTTTGTGTTTTAACAGTTTTCTTCCGTCTCCTGTGATCCTGTAATATTTTCTGCGTTTCCCGTTGTCGGCATCATACCAGTATGATTCTATGGCATTCTCATTCTCCAGTCCATGCAGCATCGGGTACAGCGTGCCTTCCTTCAAGTCAAAAACCGCATCGGATTTCTTTCTCAGTTCCTGTGTTATCTGATACCCATACATATCCTCCTTCTCCAGTAATGAGAGAATAAGGATGGATGTACTGCCCTTCATCAGCTCTTTGTTGATTTTCATTGAAGTACCTCCTTGTACACAGATATCCTATGCATAGATATTCTATGTATAGGATATCACCTGAGAAATTAAAAATCAACATTTTTTCATTACAACCCTCATTGCCTCGGACGGCTTGCTATGTCATAATTGATATAAGCTGGTCAATTCACTAACATATTTTGCAACGGAGGGATCATCTAATGAAGAAACTACTAGCAATTCTACTGTGCCTCTGCATTATGCTGAGCTGCACATCCACAGCCTTTGCTGTAACATTTCCAAAATCTGTGCAAAAAACTGTAACATTATCACAGGATCATATCCGGTATCAGCTCTTTGATGAAGACGTTACCATAAAGCTGACTTACACAGGATATCTGGGTGAAATTTCGGCAAAATACTGGGCTTTTTCAGAGGAACTCAGAGGCTATGAATTTGGTGATGTCAATATTCCTGTATTAGCTGATGGTTCAGAAATCATTTTTGAGATCACAAGCAAGAATCCGACGGCATACTACAATTTCTGTTATGAAAATAAATATGTATCGGATTTGAGTTTCGGCAATTTTATGGATTACCCCTGGGATGATTGCGGCGGCGGCGGTATATGGTATGCAGACGACGAAGGCCTTGCCGGTGAATTCCCGCTTTTCGTCTTTTACAAGGGGGGCGGTACAACCCGAGCCACTGCCGCTACAGTACCGTTCGAGAACTTTGGCCGCAAGCTGGCTGCCAATAAGTACAGCTATAAGGTCCAAAATGGTCTTGTACGTTATGACTTCCATTCAACTTATCCGCTGGACAGCAATGGCAACTATAGTCCCCAGGATATTGCAGCAAACTACTGGCTCACTACAGCGCTGTCTGTAACATCAAAGCAGGCAGAGGAACTCGAGAAGACAGGACTTATGACCTTTACCTACAAAGGAGAATATGAAACCATTACATATCAACATAGTTATACCGGATTGGCTAAACTGCTTGGTATCAAAGCCAAAGGCCCTCTCACGTTTACCATAAAAGAGAGCTCATACATGCTGGATAATGGATATGCATACTCCTATAAACTGACTAACAACACAGATGCCCCCATCAGGAAGTACTCTGCCATTATTACATACCTCCCTGAAATGGCAGATTATAAAGGCAATCAAGTCTTCAAGGGTCAAATACACGCTATCGACGTAGACCTGGCAGCAGAAGCAAGTGTAACAAAACCCATAGTTTCTAATTACTCAAACCTCTCAACTTTAAAGGTGCTGTGGCTGGATTTCGACAGTCTTGCCGAGCGGGAGGCTTTCCTTAATGACGGTGTATTTGGTGAGATATCCACGGATGACATCCAGGGCTATCGTCTCATTGATGAACGTACTGGCGCATCATGGATGGCTGCCACATTAGGCATAGAAGTAAAATCAGCGAAATAGGAGGAAAAATAAATGATGAAGAAATTACTGGCAGTATTATGTGTAGTATCCCTTTGCATTGGATTTTTTGTCAGCACGGCATATGCCTTTACAGTAACAGAACTGGACTCCGAGGATGTATTTGCTCCCGAATTGATCGAAAAGGAAAAGGTCAGCCCCTGGGCTAAAGCTGAAATCGATCTTGCGCTTGAGGCTGGGCTTATCACAGAACACACCTCAAGCTATATGACCCACGAAATAACTCGCTTTCAGTTTGCTGAACTGATAGTTAACTGTGTCGAGAAGATCACCGGAAAGGAAATTGTCCCTGCTGCAGCTACAACCTTCACAGACACCACTGAAACAGCAGTCCTCAAAGCATACGCCGCAGGTATTGTCGGCGGTGTTGGAAACAATCGCTTTGACCCGGAGGCCAAAAGCAACAGGGAGCAAATCGCAGCGATGATTTACCGTGCTGCAAAGTATATCCAAACTGAAACAAACCAGAACCTTGCCCCGGCAACTGCAGACCTAAGCAAATTCACAGATAAAGCACAGGTTTCATCCTGGGCACTGGAAGGTGTAGGTGCGCTGGCAGCCAACGGTATCATGTCCGGAAACTCGCCCACCACGCTATCTCCTAAGTCATCTTGCACCATTGAGCAAAGTATTCTTTTTGTCTATCGTTTGTACAAGAAGACTCTTTAATAAACAAAAACCAATAGGAGCGGTGCATTTTATTGCGCTGCTCCTGTTTTTTTATTCTTCGCAAGTATGTGATGCTTCGAGTTTGCAGAACAACTCACTTTCGATTTCAAGTATATCATCGATGGGAATTTTAGTGGCATCCTGCATTACCACAGTGCGGTCATGCTCATCGATTTTCCTCACGCATCCACTAACGGTAATATACTCCCCACCAGACTTCTTATTATCAGGCACAAAATAGGTGATCGAAACTTCAGTCCGCCTGTCCCTCATATCGCTGATCATACACAGTCTCTCACTCAAACCTGCCTTTGTGTATTCATCCAACTCGATTTTTTGATCTGTTAATCGGGCTGTCTCAGAGATAGCCGCATCGTAGCCTGTAAGCGCAGCAAACGGCGAAAACTGCGCTGCACGGTCATATACGGACATATGAGGACGTGATGCAGAGGTATGATGCGGCAAATTGATAATGTCTTCATATGGATTCGTCATGCCTTATGCCCTCCGATCTGCCGGTTGCGTAATACCGTCGTTGCTCCTTCCTCAAGGTTCATGCCCTTCAGAACAGCATTTTTACCGTACTTCATCTTTATACTGTTAACTGCCTCCAGCATCTTTTTCTCTCTTTCCAGAGCCTCTTCTTCCTCGGCGCGCTTTTTCTGAACAGAATCATACTCTGTAAACATATCCAGCTGCTCAAAGGAGCCGCCTTTTTCAACAGAATTTTCATTGACCACATGATTTGCTGTTATATATACTCTTCTGACCAGCAGATTTTTGCCAACGATACGTTCAAACAGCTCCATGGCCGCTTCCGTGATAAGCGTCGCAGAGGATGTCTGACAGCGCAGGTTTGAAGTGCCGTGTGCATGCTTGGGTATTTTGCGGCCATAATGGTCCGTTGTCACCTCTCCATTATAAGACTTGCTGATTTCCGGATTCTTGAGACTTTCAATGTCATATCCTATAGTCAGAACGATCTGGTCGGTCACAAGACCCTTGCCCACCAGATCGAGAGCAAGAAGATCAGCCATTTCCCGCACGACCAATTTTGCTTTATCAAAGGTGTAAGGGCCTTGCAGGACCTGTCCGGTACCAATACTGCTAGTGCTGGGTTTATAGGACTTGATATCGGCCATCGTGCATGGTTCCCACCCCCATGCATGGTCGATCAGCAATTCTGCATTAATACCGAAGAGCTTATAAAGCAAATCTTCATTGTAGTACTCATTGGGCTTTCCGGCAGAGCATCTTGCCACATCGCCCATCGTGAACATCCCGTGTTTCTCAAGCTTACTGGCATACCCTCTTCCGACACGCCAGAAATCCGTCAGCGGACGATGGGTCCAGAGCAGTTGGCGATAGGTCATCTCATCCAGCTCCGCAATACGCACCCCGTCTTTATCCGGCTTTATATGCTTCGCCTGGATATCCATTGCAACTTTAGCAAGGTAAAGATTTGTCCCGATCCCGGCTGTTGCTGTAATACCAGTCGTCCTGAGGACTTCCTGGATCATCGTCATGGCCATCTCCCGGGGCGTGAGATGATATGTGTCCAGATAATCAGTGGCATCGATGAACACCTCATCAATGGAGTACACATGGATATCCTCCGGGGCAACGTACTTTAAATAAATATTGTATATCCTCGTACTGTACTCTATATACAGTGCCATACGCGGAGTCGCGGTTATATATGAAAGAGCCGCTTCAGGATAGGATCTCAGTGCGACACTGTTATAGGACTCGCCGGTGAGCTTTCGGCCTGGCGCTGCTTGCTGCCTTTGCGCGTTTATTTCTCTGACTTTTTGAACAACTTCAAACAATCTTGCCCGTCCCGGTATCCCATGGGCTTTGAGCGACGGCGAAACTGCAAGGCAGATGGTCTTCTCCGTACGGCTGGCGTCGGCTACCACAAGATTTGTGCTCATAGGGTCAAGACCGCGCTCAACACATTCAACTGAAGCATAAAAAGACTTCAGGTCGATTGCTATATAAAAGCGGTTCTTTTTATCCATGATATTTCACCTTCGATATTGTTTCCATTGCATTCCTTCAGCCGCTTCACCATATCAGCAACAATTAACTCAGAACATATGTTCTGTATATATTCTAAATCATATTTACATTAAAATCAAGGATACTTTCCTGAGAGGAAAAACATTCTTATTAACCCTCACAAATTTTTTTGTAAAACACTCTTAAGTCCTGCTTTGTACTTTCAGTCAGTAAAGTATCTCTAATCCCTTCTATTGCTCCTTGCAGCCCGTAGAGCATATGAAGACAAGCACCGGGGTCATAGAACCTTATACGAATAAATGCTTCCTTGCTGCCAATTTCTCTCAGCTGCTTCACTGTATAGATCCCGATTTCATTAAGATGTTTCTCCAAAACTCTACCTACATTAGGCAGTTCAGCTAATTCCCCCATTACGATCTATCTCCTATTCAAAGTATTTTCTCCACGCCGGCAGATTGCGCATCATGCTTTCGGCCATTTTCCCGGCGGCTTTTTCATCAAAGCCCTGTGTCCTTACTATAAATTCTGTAAGGTTCACCTTCTTTTCTTCAAAGGATTGCATCCCGCCGTCAGGATTTGCGCAATGGACACAGTAATCTTTACCGGGGTCGTTTGCAGCAAAATCAGAGATATTCTCCATTGGCATACCACAGGCAATACATGTTTTCATCTTTATTCCTCACTTTTCGAGTTTATTAGGTTCAAATAAGTTGATATAAGCTCTGCCTTGTACCTTCGCAATACTGATTCATCCGGACTTGAGAAGAAATCTTTGTTCATCAGATAATAATGGATCAAGCCGAGCCATGTATTAAAAAGCATGTGTGTAGGGAGCTTTTTAACAACTCCCTTTTCTATTTCGCACTCGATAATGTTGCTGAAATGAAAGGCCACAGTCGACTGAATCATTACAAAAGTACTTTTTGCTTCAATCGGCAATAAATTTATTTCAGAAATCAGTTTGGAGTAGAAAGCTTCATATTCTTCCAGGACATTCAAGTGTACCTCCAAAAGGCCTTTGATACTGTCACATTTCTTTGTGAGTATATGTAGACTTGCACCTATCTTATCTCCAAAGTCCGACAACAAACATAGTAATAAATCGTTAAGTGTCGGAAAATGGACAAATACCGAGCCATGCGAGACTCCCGCTTCCTTCGCGATAACGCTTGTAGCGACCGAAAAACCTTTTTCAGAAAAAACTCGATAGGCCGTCACAATGATTTTGTTTCGGGTATTCGTTTTTTGTATCTGTCGTTTAGATGTTTGCATTTACTGACTCCTCACTCATTGAGTATATACTCATTATAGAACAAAATAGTTTTCTGTCAAGTTCCGCAGCCGAAAACCCTCTGCATTAATCTAATACACGATATTCATGCGATTACCGGACAAATAGTAAGAGTTGAAAAAGGTGTAAACGGCAAAGTAAAGTGCACAATTTTCGGCAAGGTAATGTCAGAGTTTTCGGCAAGTAAAGTGCAGAATTCCCGGCAAGTAAAGTGCAGAACTTTCGGCAACCGAAGTAAGGCTCTGAGCAC
>JAEYRV010000018.1 GCA_023435305.1 Bacillota bacterium | reverse complement strand
TTAAGTTTCCTGGAATGTTATTCTGCGAAATAGTGCGTGAACTCTGGACGCGCCGTATACCGGTCGGTACGTACGGTGCGGTGGGAGGTCGGCCACTCAATTAATGGGTGGCCTCCTACCCGATTGTTTGTCGCATCATGATGGGCAGTAGTGGGAAGAGAAAGTTGTTGGTAAAGTTAATATGCAATTACTATGAGAAGTTGGGGAAAGACGAGTGGGTTGATTGTATCAGACCCAAATGCAAAACTGATCGGATGGGATTTTCCATTTGCTTCGCAGGAGTTACAGACCAGATTCGGGCTTCGCGGGTATGTTGCTGCTTATGTACTTCCGAAAGATTTTCAGACAAACTGTCCAGGTGTGGAATACGCTGAGATCAAGGAGGCTGAGTATGCAGTTATTACTATAACCGAGCCATTTGTCCAACCTTTTGAGAGAATACCAAATGGATATAAGTGCATTATGGAATTCCTACAGGCTAATAATTTTAAGGAAAAACTATCTGATGATATCATCTGTTGCTTTGAACACGAATATGAAAAAGATGGTGTGTGTTACATGGATATCTATGTGCATACTGACAGTGTTACCAAAGCTGACGCGTGGGGGTCTGAAATTTGGGGGTCAGGCTTGAATAATTCCTTTATTATTGACAGCGATAATAAAGGAATTTTTCAAGCCTGACCCCCATTAGCTACTTGAAAGGAAGCCGCAGCTCGACTACAATGAAAGAGGTTGCTTTTATTATAGGAGGTCAAAGATGTTACTGATTAAAAATGCGAAGCTGCTTACTATGGCAGGGGTTGACTATAATAACGGATACATAGCGGCGGATGGGGAGAAAATAACAGCGCTGGGCGATGATGCTGCGGAGCTGGCGAGGCTGGAGGCAGCAAGCTCGGAAGTCATAGATGCCAAAGGCTCCTATGTTTTGCCGGGGTTTGTGGATGCACATTGCCATATAGGTATTTGGGAAGATGCCGTTGGCTTTGAAGGCGATGATGGGAATGAAATGACAGACCCGATCACGCCACACCTGCGGGCGATAGATGCGATCTATCATGCGGACAGGGCATTTGTCGAGGCAAGGGAGAGCGGAGTGACTACAGTTGTGACCGGACCCGGCAGCGCAAATGTCATAGGCGGGCAGTTTGCGGCCCTGAAGACATATGGCCGCAGAGTCGAGGACATGGTCTTAAGGGAGCCGGTGGCCATGAAGGTCGCTTTTGGAGAGAATCCCAAAACGGTGTACCATGAAAAGAGGCAGACTCCGATGACCAGGATGGCTACGGCAGCGCTGCTGAGGGAGAATTTGATGAAGGCAGTCGAATATAAAAAGATGCTGGATGACCATGAGCGGGACAGTGAAAATTTCGACAAGCCGGATTATGATATGAAGATGGAGGCACTGCTGAAGGTGCTCAACGGGGAGATCCCTCTGAAGGCGCACGCACACAGAGCCGACGATATACTTACGGCATTGAGGATCGCAAAGGAGTTTGGCCTCAGGATAACAATAGAGCATTGTACCGAAGGTCATCTGATCACAGAAATATTGCGTGAAGAAAATGTGAATGTCATTACCGGTCCTTTTTTGACTGACCGGTCGAAAATTGAATTAAGAAATCAGAGTGTGAAAGGACCTGGCATATTATCAAAGGCCGGACTTAAAATAGCGATCATGACAGATCATCCCTGTACTCCGGTCCAGTATCTGCCTCTTTGTGCTGCTGTCGCTGTCAAGGAGGGTATGGACGAAACTGAAGCGCTCAAGGCTATAACCATTAACGCTGCCGAGATCACCGGCATAGATGACAGAGTAGGAAGTCTTGCTGTCGGAAAGGATGCCGATATAGTAATTATGGACGGGCATCCGCTGGAGTTGAGGTCAAAGGTTTTATACACGATTATTAGCGGTCAGGTGGTCGTACGCGTATGATGAAATATCATGCAGGCTCTGTCAGCGAGACTGTGGAGCTTGGCAAAAAGTTGGGGAAGATATTGCAAAAGGGTGACAATGTATGCCTGGCAGGCGGTCTGGGAACCGGTAAAACCGCCCTCACAGGAGGAATTGCCGCTGGACTTGGAGTCAGCGGTTATATCACGAGTCCCACTTTCACAATTGTCAATGAATATGAGGGAAGGCTCCCTCTGTATCATTTCGATGTTTACAGGATAGGCGACCCGGGAGAAATGTTCGACACCGGCTATGATGAGTATATAAGCGGCGATGGTGTCACAGTCATTGAATGGGCCGATATCATAAGGGAAATACTCCCTGACGACAGGATCGAAATTGGTATAGAGAAGGATGATCTCAACAATATGGACAGCAGGCTGATAACGATTAATTTTATAGGCAGCAGATATGCAGGATATGAAGGGAGACTGGCCGATGAAAGCACTCGCGGTTGATACCTCCACCGCCACGGCGGGAATAGCTGTGGTTGATGAAAAAGGGCTGTTGGCTGAATTCTTGCTGAAGGATATGAAAACCCATTCGCAAAAGCTTGTCCCAATGCTCAAGGAGCTGCTGGACAGCCTCAGGCTCACACCTGCGGATATAGATGTCTATGCGGCCGTGACAGGCCCGGGTTCATTTACTGGCCTGAGGATCGGTGTAACAACAATAAAAGCACTGGCATATGCGCAGAAAAAGCCTGTTGCAGGAGTGACATCCCTTGATGCGCTGGCAAATGCCGCTGCAGCTTCGGAAAACACCGTCGTGTGCCCGATCATGGATGCCAGGAACAATCAGGTCTATACGGCCATTTACAAGCCGCAGAACGGCATTATGAGAAATCTTTCGGGTTATATGGGACTCCATGTGTCAGAGTTGGCCGGACAGCTTGAAGAAAATTATAAAGATTCCAAGGTGCTTTTCACCGGCGACGGAGTGCTGCTCCACAGAGATTTTTTCAAAATAGAGATGAAGGATCGTTGTTATTTCATGCCTGATTTCGCATTGCAGCAAATGGCGGCATCTGCCGCGCAGCTTGCTCTTTCGCGTCATGCAGGAGGAGAGAGCATTGATCAGACGGAACTGATGCCATTTTACCTGCGGCCGTCACAGGCGGAAAGAGAGTATGCTAAAAAGCAGATACTGACAGCCAATGGCCCGGAGGATGCCTGACGGTATGTTAAATAATATTAGGATAGTCAAAGCAGGTCAAGAACATATTGAAGACATATTCGAAGTTGAAAAGCTTAGCTTCAAGATACCATGGTCCAAACAGTCCATTACAGATGAATTCGTGAATAACCAGACTGCAATATATTACTGTGCTGTGACTGGCGAAAAGGCAGTTGGATATGCCGGAATGTGGCAGGTGCTGGACGAGGGACATATAACAAACATAGCTGTCCATCCTGAGTTCAGGCAAAGCGGCCTGGGCAGTATGCTTATGGAAGCACTGCTGGAGGAAGCTCAAAAGCGCGGAATTATAGCGCTGACGCTGGAGGTCAGAAAGAGTAATTACAGCGCACAGGGCCTATATCGTAAATATGGGTTCAGCGATGGCGGGACACGTAAGAGGTATTATGCGGACAACAATGAAGACGCGATAATCATGTGGAAGCGTATGGATTGAGTAGACGGCAACATAACAGGTGGAAGCGGATGGATTGAGCGGACGGATTGAGTGGACGGATTGAGTGGACGGCGCCATAAACAGCTGGAAGCAGCCGGAGTGAGATGGACCGGATTCTATACCGGCGGGTAGATCAGCTAATCAGCTGATATTTCAAGAAGGTCCCCTGGCGCGGAGCCTGTAGCACAAGCGGTACCGGACGGAAGCTCGAGCACGCTGTGCGCGTTTTTTACAATCTTCGAGATCCGCCAGGGTTTGATATCATGTTCTATATATACAATCGTATTGTTTGAATCAATAAAGACGGCATCAATTGCAAATCTCATAAAAAACATATGGATCGAATTGCAGGGCGTGATCAGCAGACCGGCGCCTGCGGGCAGCTCTTTTCTCAGCTGCAGTCCTTTGAAACGTGAAAAGAAGGTTTCAGCTGATTCACATTTGTTTGTCAGTATTGTTTTTCGGGTAACATTTCTTATAATCATAGCAATAGGCAAGGGGAGGCATCATAACGGGACATTCCTCGACCGCGAAGCAATATTGCCTGCAGCGGAGTGTCCTCTTTTTTAGTCCCCTGATGAACATTATATCAAATAATTTCAATATACATAAGACATGGTAGCCGCTTTGTCGTATAATCATATATAGGCAAGGTGGTGAGAACCGTTTGGAGCTGACCGACTATGATTTGATACAAAGGTGTCTGGCAGGGCAGCAGGAGTATTTTGAGGAATTAGTGACACGATATAAAAAGTTGATATTCAGCGTCGTATATAATATGATAAATGACAAGGAGGAGATCAGCGACATCTCCCAGGAGGTCTTCATCAGGATCTACAAGGCACTTGACCGATACAATCCTGAGTACAAATTTTCCACCTGGGCTGTGCGCATAGCGACGAATCTCTGCCTTGACATCCATCGTAAGAAGAAGGTCAATTCAGAGCCCATTGAGGCGATCGAGGATTTTTCGGACGGCGTTGACACACCTGAGGCCAGCTATCTGCAGAAGGAACGTTCCGAACGGATACGAGAGGCCATACAGTCATTGCCCGAAAAATACAGGACACCGATAATATTGTTCCATCAAAATGGATTATCTTATGAAGAAATGACCAAGGTTCTCGGAGAACCGATGACGATAATCAAAAACAGGCTTTACCGGGCCAGGCTGATGCTTAGAGAGGCACTGATGCCTGATAGAAAGGAGGAGGCGCTATGAACTGTGATACATCAAAAGAATATATAATGAAGCATTTCGACGGCGAATTGGGCGAAGAAGAGAGCATACAGTTCAGAGAGCATTTGGAAAAATGCAGTGAATGCAATGCAGAGTTCAATTGCATGAAAGCCATCTTCACAACACTTGATACTAAGGAAGAAATTGAACCTCCGGCTGATTTTGAAGCCAGAGTAATGGATAAAGTAGCGATAATAGAGAAAGAGCGCAAGGAAAAGAATGCAAGAAATATAGTTTGGCTGTACAATGGAGCGATGATATTGTCCATTGTGCTTTTGCTGGTCTTTGTGGCAGATTTGAAGCAGGTCAGCGTATTCAGCGCGTTTGAGAAGCTGGGCGAATATTTCAACTCCTTCTCCAGCGCCACCGAAGCGGTGATCGGAGTAGTCGGCGATCTGTTCGGATTGCTTGGAAGCGCTCTGCTTGCAGTAATAGAAGTTGCATTCTCTATAGTCAAATCATACTACTATGTTTTCATCACACTGCTGGCCATGCTGTTTGGCATACAGAAGCTCCTTAATTATGTCGGTACACATGGCGGGGGGGAAGCTGAATGAAAAAACTGGCGGCTCTCCTTACCGCATGCATGATCATAATGATATTGTCCGTGGCTGTTGCCGCCGAGGGTATTTATGTCCGTTCGGAAAGCGGTGACAAGATACGAATACTTGAGAACGCTGTTATCTCCGAGCCCATCCAGGGCAATGCGGTGCTTGTGCTTGGCGATGTCACAGTCAACAGCCGGGTCGGGGGACATGTCATCACAGTATTCGGAGACGCTTATATCAATTCAGAAGTATCGGGACAGGTAGTGTCACTCTTTGGAAACACTGTACTGCAGGATAATGCGCAGGTAATGGGCGATGTCATCACCATCGGCTCGCTGACAAAAGCGGACAGTGCCTTAATCGGCGGGCAGGAGGTCAGGGTACTTGGAGAATCAATGAACCTTGATATAGGGGCGCTATCGTATCTGAGGCTCATCACGGTGCTCCTGTTCACGCTGGCAGTGCTTATTACCGGAATGCTTGCGCTGCTCATATCGCGCAAAAAGTATAACAGTATAGCAAAAAGACTGGACAGAAATTTCAGCAGGAAATTCATACTAGGCATACTTGCATTCACAGGAGCCAGCGCATTGCTGCTTCTTTTGCTGATGACCCTTATTGCGCCGCTGTTCTATATTATACTGCTGCTGCTGAGTTCAATACCGGCGTTTATGTATCTTGGACGGAAGATATTAAAGTCCTTCAGCCCCAAGAACAGTATTTTTACTGAGTTTATAACAGGGCTTGTGACTGTGACCCTGGTCAAGCTGATAATCATATTCCTGATACCTCAGCAGAGCATTTTGCTGAGCGCAATAATCATCGGAATCATGGATATTTTCATATATTCCATTGGCTTAGGGATATTGGTTGAGCAGTACTACCTGAAAAACAACAGCAGAGAGAATCATAAAGCTGATAGAGCAGGCTCCGGCAGCGACAAGCCTGCTTCCGAAGGTGAGATCCCGGAGCAGAAGGATGGAACAGAGGACCGGAGGACAGGAAAAGTGGACCGGAGGTCGGGAACAGAGGACCGAAGGACAGGGACAGAGGACCGGAGGTCGGGAATAGAGGACCGAAGGACAGAAAACAGTACCGGAGTACAAGAAACAGAGGACCGGAGGACAGGAGCAGAAGACCGAAGGTCGGGAACAGAGGAACGAAGAACAGGAACAGAAGACCGGAGGTCGGGAACAGAGGACCGGAGGGCAGGAAATAGTACCGAAGAACAGGAAACAGAAACAGAGGAATGACAGACTGAGATTAATGAATATATTGCAGAGGGCATATTTTAGAGTATGCTCTCTTTTTATTGCACCTATAGTTTTTCGTATTGCCGTTTGTACTTGGATATTGTAATATATATTTGCGGAAATGGGCATGAATATTGTCTATTTTTTATATGGCGCAAGTTCCAGACATTTGCTATAATTGGTGGCAATGGAGGAAAGTATAAATGTACGGAGGATATAAGATGATAATCAAGGAAATTACAATAAAGAACCCCCAGGGGCTGCAGTCAAAATCAGCAGCACTATTCATTCAAAAGGCATCAAGTTACAAATCTAATATATGGATAGCAAAGGCCGAAAGAAAAGCAAACGGCAAGAGCCTGCTGGGCGTGCTGTCATTGGGGATAGGACGCGATGCGGTCATAACGCTTTCTGCAGAGGGCGAGGACGAAGCTCAGGCAGTTTCCGAACTGGAAAGCTATTTACTTTCGGACATGGGTGATAATAACTAGATCATGTTTGATATTCAGGAAGAACTCAAAAAACTGCCCGATAAACCGGGCGTTTATCTTATGAAGGATGATACCGGCACTGTTATATATGTCGGTAAGGCGAGGGTGCTGAAAAACAGGGTAAGACAGTATTTTCAGACATCGGCGGCACATACTCCGAAGGTAACGGCAATGGTGGCAAAAATAAAGGAGTTCGAGTATATAGTCACCGATACGGAGCTGGAGGCGCTGATACTGGAATGCAACCTTATCAAGGACAAAAAGCCCAGATACAACATACTTCTCAAGGACGACAAATCATATCCATACATCAAGATCACCATGAATGAGGAGTACCCGCGTATTTTTATGACGAGACGGGTCGAAAAAGACGGAGCGCGTTATTTTGGTCCGTATTCCAACGTTATTTCTGTCAGGGAAACAATAGGACTGATAAAGAAGGTATTCCCGATACGCACCTGCAAGCGGGTGCTGCCAAGAGACATCGGGAAGAGCAGGCCATGTCTGAATTATCACATCGGCCAGTGCCTGGGTCCCTGTTCAGGGAAGGTGGAGAAGGATGAATACCGTGCCGTTGTCCGTGATATTTGCTCCTTTCTGGATGGGAAGCAGGATGTTATAATTGCCAAGATAGAAAAGCAAATGCAGGATGCATCGGACAAGCTGGAGTTCGAACGCGCCGCAGCCCTCAGGAACAAGCTGACAAGCCTCAGACACATCACCCAGGAGCAAAAGGTGCTGTCGGTTGCGGGTATGGACCAGGATATAGTAGGATTTGCGGCAAATAAAACGGATACCTGTATCCAGATCTTTTTCATCAGAGGAGGAAAACTCCTGGGCAGGGAGTTTTATATAATTGAAGGAACAGGGGAGGCTGAGCTCCAGGAAACAGCTCCATCCTTCCTCAAACAGTTTTATGGAACGGCAGATATCATTCCCTCTGAGATCATAATAGCGGTGGATTTCGAGGACAAGGACCTGGTGGAGGACTGGCTGAGTTCACGAAGAGGCTCCAGAGTGCATGTAAAGGTCCCGCAGAGAGGCGAAAAACAGCACATGGTGGAGATGGTCTCTGAAAATGCCAGGATCGAGCTCAAGCGATTCACTGAAAAAGCCGCACAGCCTGACGGGATTCAGGAGGGCCTGCGTGAAATGGCTGGCTTGCTAGGGCTTGATGAAGTACCACAGAGAATTGAGGCCTATGACATATCAAATACCGGTTCTTCTGAAATAGTTGCCTCCATGGTCGTATTCGAAGACGGCAGGGCGGCAAAAAAGGAATACAGGCGCTTCAAGGTGCGCTCCTCCGAAATACAGAACGACTATGCCAGCATGCAGGAGGTCCTTTACCGGAGATTCAGGCATGCCGAGGCCGAGAAGCAGAAGGAACCGGAGGAGGACACAAGCAGTGAGAGGAAGTTCAGCAAGCTTCCTGACCTGATAATGCTCGACGGAGGTCTGGGTCATGTGAACGCAGTCGGGAAGGTCTTCGATGAAATAGGAGTTACGGTGCCCCTGTGCGGCATGGTCAAGGATGACAGGCACAGAACCAGAGGCCTTGTGCTTCCGGACCGTGAGATAGATCTCACATCAAACCTGAATGTTCTGCGGTTTGTGACTTCCATACAGGATGAGGCTCACAGATTCGCATTGGATTATAACAAGAAGCTCAGGGCGAAAAGATACTCTAAGTCCATCCTTGATGAGGCGGATGGTATCGGACCTAAACGAAAAAAGGCGCTGCTGAAGCATTTTGGCTCTGTGAGCCGCATGAGGCAGGCCGGCGTAGATGATCTGGAAGCGGTCGAGGGTATCAGTCGGCCGTTGGCTGAGAAGCTGTATGAGTTTTTCAGATCGATCAGATAAATATCAGGTAAAAGCAGATAACTGCAGGTTTTGGGAGAACTGTCTCCATAGAAAGGAATTTATTGCATGGCGGTATATGCTATATCCGATCTGCATCTGGCTTTGAGCGTGGACAAGCCGATGGATGTGTTCGGGAACAGATGGGCCAATTATATGAGCAAGCTCGAGGAAAACTGGCGATCCATAGTCACTGCGGATGATTATGTGATAATACCGGGTGATATCTCATGGGCTACCTACCTGGAGCAGGCACATGCTGATTTTAGCTTCATACATGGGCTGCCGGGCAGGAAGATCATATCAAAGGGCAACCATGACTATTGGTGGACTACAAAAAGCAAGCTGGATAAATTCCTCGGCGAGAATGGTTTCGATTCGATCAGCTTTATGCACAACAACAGCTACAATACCCAGGGAGCTGTGATCTGCGGCACCAGGGGATGGGAGATGCCCGGGGAGACCGGGTTTGGAGCAGAGGATGAGAAAATATATAAAAGAGAGCTCCAGCGCCTTGAATTATCGCTGAAAAACGCCGGAGCGGCGGCTGGACGGATTATCGTCGCGCTGCATTATCCTCCGTTCAACTCAAAGGGTCAATTTTCCGAATTCATTGATATCATGAGGAAATATGAGGTGCAGCTCTGTATATATGGACATCTCCATGGAGAAGCTTGTAGAGAAGCAAAAGAAGGAACTTATGAGGGCATTGAATTCAGGCTAGTTTCAGCCGATCATCTTGGTTTTGCTCCGATTCAGCTGACATGATCGGAGACATACAGTACGGGAAATATATTGTTTTCTTTACTAAAAAATGTTTTGTATTGGCTTTAATAAAATATTTTGTTATAATGTATGGGATAATCCAGGGGGTATATGGACCCCCATTAAATTTTATCAGATACTGATAAATCTGAAATGATAGGAGAATGAAAACTGATGCAGGTGAAAGTAGAGAACGCAGGAAAGAACATTGTTCAACTCGAGATAGAGGTTGATGCAGAAAAATTTGAGCAGGGGCTGCAGAAATCCTTTGCAAAGAACGCAAAGAAGTTCAACATACCGGGTTTCAGGAGAGGCAAAGCCCCGAGGTACATGGTTGAGAAATTCTACGGTGACCAGGTATTATACGAGGATGCTATAAACGAGGTTTGTCCTGAAGCATATGATCAGGCAGTTGAGGAGAATGACATACACCCGGTGGACAGGCCGGAGATAGATATAAAGCAGATCGGAAGAGGCCAGACGCTGATATTTACTGCAAAGGTAACTGTCAGACCCGAAGTTGAGCTTGGAGAGTACAAGGGAGTAGAAGTCAAAAAGGCAAGCGCCATGGTTACAGAAGAGGATGTGGAGAAGGAGATCAACAATGAGTTGGAGAAAAACTCAAGGCTCATAACGATCGAAGACAGACCTGCAGCCTCAGGCGACACAGTAACTATCGATTTTGAAGGCTTCGTGGACGGCGTTGCATTTGAAGGCGGCAAGGGCGCAGATTACGATCTGGTGATCGGTTCGGGCACATTCATCCCCGGATTCGAGGAACAGCTGATAGATGTCTCCAAGGGCGAGGAGAAGGATGTAAATGTTACCTTCCCTGAGGAATACAACAGCAAGGAGCTTGCAGGCAAGCCAGCTCTCTTCAAGGTCACTGTCAAGGAAATAAAAATGAAAGAGCTTCCGAAGCTCGACGACGAGTTCGTAAAAGATATCAGCGAATTCGATACCATCGACGAATACAAGGCCGACATAAGAAAGAAGCTGCTTGACAAGGCTGAGCACGCTGCCCATCATGAAAATGAGGACAATGTGGTCGAAAAGGTAGTTGAAAATGCAAATGTTGAGATCCCGGATGTCATGATCGAAAAGCATATAGACAACCTGGTGTATGATTTTGGAATGAGACTTCGCTACCAGGGACTCGATCTCGAAAAATACCTGGAGATAATGGGCATGGATATGAATGCTTTCAGGGAACAATTCAAGACAAGGGCCCAGCAGGAAGTAAAGACCCAGCTGGTCATAGACAAGATCAGCAAGACCGAGGCTATTGTTCCGTCGGATGAGGATACCAGCGACGAGATAAAGAAAATGGCTGAAAACTACAAGCAGAGCGAGGAAGAATTCAGGAAACATTTACAGCCGGATGATATAGAATATATCAGAAGCACGTTGGTGGCCAGAAAGACTGTTGATTTCCTTATCGAAAATGCAAAGCTGATCTGATAAACGGTTTATTTTGTGTTTTTTGTGGGAATCAATAATCAAGCTTAAACATTTTATCTGTTTATGCCGTAATATACTATATAGGTTTTTGTCAGGAGGATTATTATGAGTTTGGTACCGATAGTTGTTGAACAATCAAATAGAGGAGAACGTTCTTATGATATATTCTCCATGCTGCTGAAGGAAAGGATCATCATGCTCAGCGATGAGGTCAATGATGTTACCGCAAGCCTCGTAGTAGCGCAGATGCTTTATCTTGATTCAGTGGATCCGGACAAGGACATACAGCTGTATATCAACAGCCCGGGGGGCTCTGTCACATCCGGATTTGCAATATATGACACCATGCAGCATGTAAAGGCTGACGTCCAGACCATCTGTGTAGGCATGGCGGCGAGCATGGGTGCGTTTTTGCTGGCTGCAGGCACCAAGGGCAAGCGTTTCGCACTTCCAAACAGCGAGATAATGATCCATCAGCCGCTTGGAGGGACACAGGGGCAGGCCACAGATATAAAAATAAGAACTGAATGGCTGTTAAAAATAAAGAGCAGGATAAATAATATACTAAGTGAGAGGACCGGCCAGCCGCTTGATAAGATAGAAAGGGACACCGAAAGGGATTTCTTCATGTCGGCTGAGGAGGCAAAGGCATACGGTCTGGTAGATGACATAATGATCAGAAAGAAATAGATGGGGTGGATTAATGGCCAGATATGATGAGAAGAAACAGCTGAAATGTTCCTTCTGCGGCAAAACCCAGGAGCAGGTCAAAAGGTTGGTCGCAGGCCCTGGAGTATACATTTGTGACGAATGCATAGAGCTTTGCTCTGAGATCATCGAGGAAGAATTCGATGAGACCAAGGCCGACGCCGAGCTCAATGATATACCCAAGCCCAAGGATATAAAGGCGATACTGGATCAATATGTCATTGGTCAGGAAGCAGCAAAGAAATCGCTGGCAGTTGCAGTTTACAATCACTATAAAAGAATCAATACCGACGTAAAATCCAGTGACGTCGAGATACAGAAAAGCAATATAGTAATGATAGGACCTACCGGTTCCGGCAAGACTCTGCTTGCGCAGACGCTGGCAAGGCTGCTCAACGTGCCTTTTGCCATAGCAGATGCCACGTCGCTGACGGAGGCCGGCTATGTGGGCGAGGACGTTGAAAACATACTGCTCAAGCTCATACAGGCTGCCGACTTCGATATAGAACGGGCCGAAAAAGGCATCATATACATCGATGAGATCGACAAGATAGCAAGGAAGTCCGAGAACCCCAGCATCACCAGGGATGTAAGCGGTGAGGGTGTTCAGCAGGCGCTGCTGAAAATACTTGAAGGGACCACGGCTTCGGTACCGCCTCAGGGCGGCAGGAAGCATCCCCATCAGGAATTCATCCAGATAGATACCACAAACATCCTGTTCATATGCGGAGGTGCATTTGACGGCATCGAGAAGATCATAAAGAACAGGATCGGAACCAGGGCTATCGGATTCGGAGCAAAAATCGAAAGCGCCAAGGAACAGAATATAGGAGAAATACTCTCCCAGCTGCTGCCACAGGATCTGCTCAAGTATGGGCTGATACCCGAATTTGTCGGAAGGCTCCCTGTCATAGTTACGCTGAGCGCTCTTGACAGGCAGGCACTGGTGCAGATATTGACCGAACCCAGGAATGCGTTGGTCAAGCAGTATCAGAAGCTGTTTGAGATGGACGACACGCTGCTTGAATTCGAGCAGGGAGCGCTGGATGCCATAGCTGACAAGGCACTGGCCCGTGAAACCGGTGCCAGAGGACTCAGGGCTATTATTGAGGAGATCATGCTGGATGTGATGTATGATATACCGTCGGCGAACAATATCGAAAAATGTATCGTAACAAAGGATTCCATCGATAATAAAAAAGCGCCGGAAATGGTCCTGAACGAGAACAAAAAGCCTCTTAAAAAGACTGCTGGAAAAAAATCAAGAGTCAAGAAGGAAACAGCATCATAACATGATCAATTAAAAAAGAGCTGAATGCTCTTTTTTTTTATGCGGATAAATTTATCTTTAAAGTTAATAATAATTAGTATCAAAAATCACCTTAACCGGGGCAGGACCTTAGGAGGAGATGGAATGCTGACCAATACCTTTCTGATAATACAATTTTTCTTTTCGGTAATTATAGGGGTTTATTTCTTGAATCTCTTAAAATCACAGCAGGGCAACAAAAGCGCCATAGAAAAAGAGTCGCGGAAGGAATTGGAGAAGCTTCGCAGATTGAAAGAAATCAAGCTCACCGAGCCGCTTTCGGAAAAGACAAGGCCGGCGTCACTGACCGATATAATCGGGCAGGAGCAGGGACTGAAAGCGCTGAGGGCAGCTTTGTGCGGTCCCAATCCACAGCATGTGATAATATATGGCCCTCCCGGTATCGGAAAGACTGCCGCTGCCAGAGTCATCCTTGAAGAGGCAAAGCAAATGCCCATATCGCCATTTCGGAGAGAGTCCAAATTTGTTGAGGTAGACGCCACAATATTGAGATTTGATGAGCGCGGCATTGCCGATCCACTGATAGGCTCGGTACACGATCCCATCTACCAGGGAGCCGGGGCATATGGAGTCGCGGGAATCCCGCAGCCAAAGCCCGGTGCCGTGACAAAGGCACACGGCGGCATACTGTTTATCGATGAAATAGGAGAACTGCATCCGATACAGATGAATAAGCTGCTCAAGGTATTAGAGGACAGGAAGGTGATACTCGAGAGCGCATATTACAGCACCGAGGACACAAATGTCCCGCTGCATATACATGAGATATTCCAGAAGGGCCTGCCCGCCGATTTCAGGCTTGTAGGCGCAACTACGAGAACCTCCGATGAGCTTCCTCCGGCGCTTCGCTCAAGATGTGTGGAGATATATTTCAAGCCGCTGAAGGCTGACGAGATCGCTGCCATTGCCAGAAATGCTGCAATAAGAGGCGGCTTCAAAATGGAGGACGGCTCTGAGGAGCTTATCGCCAAATATGCGCAGAACGGCAGGGATGCCGTGAACATAATACAAATAGCCGGCGGTGTGATACAGGTAGAGGGCAGGAGCATCATCACCCGCAAGGACATTGAATGGGTCGTGGAATTCGGCCACTACAGCCCCAGGATCGAGAAGAAGGTGTCGGCCCAGGAGATGCAGATAGGCTGTGTCAACGGCCTTGCCGTTTTCGGAAATTCGACGGGTATCGTAATAGATATTGAGGTTTCAGCGATGAAAGCGGTCTCCGGCAAGGGAGTGATAATGGTCACCGGTATCGTTGAAGAGGAGGAAATGGAAGGAAAGGGGCACAAGCTAAAGAGATCAAGCTCTGCAAAGGCCTCTGTCGAAAATGTCCTGACTGTTTTGAAGAAATTCCTGAACATTGACACGAAGGAGTATGATATACACCTGAATTTCCCCGGAGGGATACCAATTGACGGACCGTCTGCCGGTATAGCCATCGCTGCCGCCGTTTATTCAGCGATAATGAACCTGCCAGTGAACAATGACATCGCCATGACAGGTGAGATATCAATAAGGGGCAAGGTGAAGCCTGTAGGCGGTGTATCGGAGAAAGTAGAGGCAGCGAAGCTGGCAGGTATCAACAGGGTCCTCATACCGAAAGAGAATTGGCAGGAAACATTTGAGAATATCGGCATTGAAGTGATACCGGTGGACGATATCGGGGAGGTCATAGATCATACCTTCCATCGTGAAGTGACAAAGCAGGATGAGGATATACCCGTACAGAAGCCGGCGGTGCCGGTCCTCGCTGCATCACCTGCGATCGACAAGGGCTTCTGATAAAACAGACATAAAATTTGTACCAGAGTATATATCTACAGTGAAGGCATTTTGCTTTTGCTGTTTTTTATGTACTTGGGCCTGCATATATGGTATTATGGGGACAGTTCTTCACACAGCTGTATCAAGGCTGATTTCAGGTCAATCGGAGGGTTTGGGATGAGTTTGCTGGAGGCTTTTATTTACGGAGTTTTGCAGGGACTGGGAGAGTTTCTGCCGATATCGAGTACTGCACATATTACGCTGGCTCCATGGTTTTTCGGCTGGAATGATCCGGGACTCGCGTTTGATGTAGCGCTGCATTTGGGAACACTGGCAGCAGTGATCTTTTTCTTCTGGAAGGACTGGATAAAGCTGATAAAAGCCGGCCTGACGGATGTAAAATCAAGTGACGGCAAGCTTTTCTGGTATCTGGTGCTGGCATGCGTACCCGGCGGCATACTGGGACTGCTTTTCGAGGAGCAAATAGAGACCACCTTCAGAAGCCCTCTTATAATAGGCATAATGTTCATAGTCATGGGCATAGTGATCTATGCTGCGGACAAATACTCCAAATCCGAGGTCTCTCTCAAGGAAATCGGCCTGAAAAGGAGCTTTCTGATAGGAGTATCACAGGCCCTGGCAATGATTCCCGGTGTTTCCCGTTCAGGGATAACAATGGCAGCCGGAAGGGCCATGAAAATAACCAGAGAAGATGCAGCAAGATTTACGTTTTTACTTTCCACACCGTTTATTTTCCTGAGCGGTGTATATAAGGCCAAGGATCTGATCAGTCTGCCGATAGAACCACTGCCGTTTGCTCTTGCTGTCCTGACTTCTGCCGTGGTAGGTGTACTGAGTATCAAATTCCTGCTGGACTACCTCAAAAAGAGGGGCTTTGGCATATTTGCAGTATACAGGATCATATTGGGCGTTATTGTCATAGCAACGTATTTCCTCAGGTAACAGCACTTATCCGCACTTATCTGCGGCTTATATATAGGACCATAGTCCTATCCCATAGGACCACGGACCCCCGGGGCAGGACCATAGTCCCGGCCAAATTAGGGAATTTGGAACTATTTAGTACAAATAGTTCCTTTGTTATAATTAAGTTGAACATTAGCGTTTCTCCTAATAAGGGGCATGGAGGTCAACTCCATGTTTTTTTTTGCCTCCGGACAGGATCAGATGCCTTGTAAATCTCACATGTTTGGGCTATCATACTATTATGCTTTTCGATTTTTCGGTAAGGGCATGTATATATTAGAGAGCAGGTGTTTTCACTGATGGACAGGAATCCTGGAGATATTGCCATACTGGCTGTAGAGACAAGCTGTGATGAAACATCGGCGGCTGTTGTAGTAAATGGCAGACAAATAAAGTCGAATATCATATCCTCGCAAATCGACATACATAAAAAATTCGGTGGAGTTGTCCCTGAGATAGCTTCACGCAAGCATGTGGAGCTGGTGATGCCGGTTATCGGCCAGGCGCTCGAGGAAGCATCGATGGAGCTGGAACAGGTGGATGCGATAGCAGTGACATATGGCCCCGGGCTTGTTGGCGCGCTGCTTGTAGGACTATCGGCTGCAAAAGGTCTGGCTTTTGCTGCAGGCAAGCCACTCATCGGTGTCCATCACATAGAGGGGCACATCGCTGCAAATTATCTGGAGAATGATGTGTTTGAGCCTCCTTTCATATGCCTTGTAGCATCGGGCGGCCACAGCCATATAGTGCATGTATCAGACTATGACAGTTTCAGGGTCGTAGGCCGTACGCGGGATGATGCAGCCGGGGAAGCCTTCGACAAAATTGCCAGAGCGCTGGGGCTCGGATATCCGGGAGGTCCTCTGATAGATGCCGAGGCAAAAAAGGGTGATCCCAGAGCTGTTGATTTTCCCAGGGTCCATTTCAACGACGGGACACTGGACTTCAGCTTCAGCGGGCTCAAAACCGCGGTCTTGAACTATCTGAACGGCAAGGAGCAGAAGGGCGAGGCAATTAATATACCTGATGTATGTGCAAGCTTTCAACAGGCTGTTGTGGACGTGCTGGTAAATAACACGATAAAGGCAGCTCTTGAAAATGGTGTCGGCCGTATAGCGCTGGCAGGAGGCGTTGCATCCAATTCACAGCTCAGAAGCGGTATGAAGGAAGCGGCTGTCCGTAACGGCATGGAAATGTTTTATCCAAGGCCTGTGCTTTGTACAGACAATGCAGCAATGATAGGGGCAGCTGCCTATTACGAGCTGCTAAAGGGAAAGGTTTCCGGCCTCGATCTGAATGCAGTGCCATCTCTGAGATTGGGAGACACCTGTGGATAACTTTTATTTTTCCACATTTTTCTAAACAAATTCTTTGTTAAATAAGTAACAGTAAATAATGGAAAAAAACGACATTTGGCAGAAAATGTCGTTTTTTATTTGTAAGTATAAAAGATGGGGAATGTATTTGTAAAAGTACATAGATGCTGTGTTTCAAAGGTATGTTGCCCAAAGATGGGGCTGTGAAAAAAAGAATATTTTGCTGAATACAGACCTGTGAATAATGTGGAAATAGCCGAGAAAATGCGCATATTGTAGGATTTTCTTGTGTGGATAATAATGTGGAAAGTGTGGATTACAGGTGTCGTAAATTGATATTATAGCAAGACATGCCAGTGAAAAAACTACTTATTATTTAAGTAATTCAGATAATTTTGTTGCACTTTTTTCACATATCCCTGAGTTTCTGCAAAGGGAGGTACCCCATTATACTTTGTCACGTTGCCCGGACCGGCATTATAAGCAGCCAGAGCAAGTTCCAGATTGCCGTCGAATCTCACTAGCTGATCCCTCAGATATCTCGTGCCTCCGTCAATATTTTCCGATATGTCGAAAGGATCGCGGACTCCCAGAGAATCGGCGGTGCCGGGCATCAGCTGCATCAGGCCCTGGGCGCCGGCCCTTGATACTGCGTACGGATTGTAGTTGGATTCCTGCTTTATGACGGCCCTGATCAGCTCGGCATCGATATGATATTTCTGTGAAGACGCCAGAATACTTTGCTCTATCTGGTCATTTATCTGACTTTTATTCAGAACACCATTTGTTTTATTGATTGAAAGTGAGTTCAAGGCTTTTTGAAGAGCGCTTGCAGTACTGCTGCCGCTGGAACCTGTCAGCAATGATGTAGTGAGGGTCTCTGCCAATAAGGCAGCGTCATTCTGGGAAGCTGTACTGTCTGTCGACTGTGTCTTGTCTATGGCATTGTTGAGATAGCTCTCGAAAGGCACATTGTTTGAAGAGCCCTTTATTTTCACAGGAACTCTGCTTTGTATCTGGTCGAGTTTTGACTGAAAAATATCTGATATCTTCGGTATCAAAATGAACCCTCCATAGTACAGTATGCTCTACTATTATTATATCGGAAAGAAGGCAGAAGTAAATAACCACAGGACGTGCATTACATGAAAATACCAGGGACGTGAGATTATGAGATGTTTTTCTGTTCCCTTTTTCTGAATCTGGAACAGGCGTTTTTTGTCGTGCCGTTGTATTGCCTGACTGTGAACAGTTCACAGCAGCCAATGTCTGGATCGTAATCCTGGCTGGTATGGGAGGGGACGAAGTATTCACATTGGATACACCTGAGCTGCTGTTCCGAGTCCTCTGGCGACTGTGCAGCAAGTGCGCCGGCTGTCCATGCCGCGACCTTCCTGACATACCTGGAGCACCTGTAATCCTTGGATACTGCGCCATGTATCCTGCAGAGAATATCGCTGTTGACCTTTACTCTGATCCCTCTGGCGCAGTTGCTGCAGTTGCCTGAATGTTTCATTGCTTCATTGCTACCCCCTGCCCTGAACGTTATGATTCACATAGAAGATATTACCATAATAAATAAAAATTATCAAATTATGGGAAATGGGTACTACAGGCAGAATAATGTTTCATATTGTAATATGCTGGGGTATAATTAATATTAAAGCCGGAATTTTCCTTGTATAAGAGCATATTTCCGGTTTGTCCGGCTGAAAGATCCGTGGCGAAGAATAAGATGGGAACAGGAGATAGCATGATGATGAAACCGACAGTACTGCGAAGGAGATACATACCGTATGAAGTAGCCGATATTTCCGACGATGAACTTCTATTCAGGGACGATGAGCTCCTTGTGACAAAATGGACTGCGATAAAACCGCGTCCGGATTTCTACGGCGGCATTTCATTCACTTTCCTGAACAAGGGCTATAAGCTCGGGAGGTTTTATGACAAGGATAAAAACTTCCTGTACTGGTATTGTGATATATTGGAAGCGCAGTATGACCGGATTTCCGATACTTATACATTAAATGACCTTCTGGTGGATATTAAGATATATCCTGACGGCAGGGTTCAGATACTTGATGCGGATGAGTTGGCTCAGGCACTGGAGGAGGGGCTGGTCAGCATGGAGCAAGTATGTGCATCGCTGAAAAGACTCGATGAGTTGTTGAAAATGATCTACAGCGGAAACTTTCCTCCGGAACAATGCGCCAAATGGGAATACTGAGAACAGACCGCGGGGTGAGTTCCATGCTGTCATTTGAAACCGAAGATAAATTTATCGATCTTCATACACATTCTACTTCATCCGACGGCAGTCTGGAGCCGGATGCTCTGGTCAGGCATGCATACGGACTGGGGCTTGCCGCTGTTGCATTGACCGACCATGACACTGTAAGCGGGGTCGGTGCTGCCCTTGAAGAAGGGGAAAAACTGGGGATGGAAGTCATCCCGGGAGTTGAGATAAGCGTATCGCTATCGTCTTGGGAGCTGCCTGCATTTACGCGCTCCCACGCGGAACCGGAAATGCATTTGCTCGGCTATTTTTTCAGCGGAAGCTATGAGCTGCTGGCTGGAACACTGGATGAGCTGCAGCAAAAAAGAGAGCAGAGAAATCCAAAGATAATTGCAAAGCTGAGGGAGCTGGGATTTGATATAACCCTTGAAGAGGCCGCCCGAAAGGCAGCCGGCGGGATAGTCGGCAGGCCGCATATAGCAAGGGTGCTTTTGGAAAAGGGCTATATATCCAGCATATCCGAAGGCTTCGACAGATACCTTGCGGCAGGAAGGCCTGCGTACTTCAGGAAAGATAAGCTGACGCCTGAAGAGGGTATTGCTGAAATAATCCGGGCAGGCGGAGTGCCTGTCCTTGCCCATCCAATCTATCTGGGTATTGGAGGCAGACAGCTCGGAGAGGTCCTGGTGAGACTGAAGGCGGCAGGACTCAAGGGCATTGAGGCGATTTATACAGAGAATACGAAGGAGCAGACGGAAGAACTGCTGAAGCTTGCTGAGGAATACGATCTTAAGGTCACGGGCGGCAGTGATTTCCATGGGAGCTTCAAACCGGACATAGAAGCCGGAACAGGCAGGGGAGGCCTGAGAATTCCTTACAGTCTGTTATCGGCACTCAAAGAAGTGTAACAGGGCAGATGTGAGGCAGAAAGGATAGATATCGGAGGTATAGCTAAGGAATGTACAAGGCATTTGCAGTAGATGACGAGCCATCTGTAATAGAAGGTATAAAAATAATGATACCCTGGAATGAGCTGGATTTCGAGCTGTGCGGAACAGCATCCAATGCTGCCGACGCCCTCGCCGGGATCGAGGAGCAACGGCCGCACCTGCTGATCAGCGATATCCGAATGCCGCAGTTAAGCGGACTCGAGCTCATAAATGAAGTCCGGAAGCTGGATTTTGACCTTGAGTTTATCATACTCAGCGGTTATTCCGATTTTTCATATATACAGCAGGCCATGAAGAACCAGGTTTTCGACTATTTGCTCAAACCTCTTGACAGGGATGAAATAATATCTGTTCTCCGAAAGATAAAGGCAAAGCTCGACAATGTTTTCCTGGCGGAGTACGGGTTCACCAAGGAGGACATCGATGACTTCAAAGCCGGACGCCGCCTGCTGGACCTGGACGGGAACGGAGCAAACGCGGGAGATCCATTTGAAAATGCTCTTTGGAGGCCCTTTATAAACGATTTTGACGAAGAGCTGACCAAGACACTCAAGCTGATGGACATTTCAGATGCCCGCAAGCTGATCGAGGAGCTTTTTGACTTTTTTGTTCATAACATGGTGAGTCTTCCGGAGGTGAGCATCATTGTCAACAGCTGCATATATCATATTCTTCGCATTGCATTTGAAAGAAATATTAGGCTCAATTCAGTCCTGTTGTTCGAAAAGGGTGGAGCACTTGAACTTGGTGAAATGAAAATGCACCTGACTGATATTACTTCAAGGGTAATAGACCTGATGCTCGAAGACAGGCGTAAAAACTCCCGCGGTTATTTATATGAGGTGAAGCAGCACATAGAAGAGAATTTCAACAAGGAGCTGAGCGTTTCACAGCTGGCCAGGATGAAGTTCCTGGAGGCCGGATATCTTGGAGAGGCATTCATAAAGCAGTTTGGATGCAGTATAAATGAATATCAGCACAGGCTGAGGATCAAAAAGGCCATAGAGCTGATGAAGACGACCAGTATGAAATTGAGCGATATATCATCCGCTGTTGGTTATAACAACTACAACAACTTTTTTTCACACTTTGAAAAAATAACACATAAAAAGCCGACACAGTATGACACGAAGACTATACGCGAGTAATGGCCCTTCTGCTGTACATCAGACCTCATCCACCTGCATGATAATCTCCGTACCCTGGCCGGGTTCACTCTTTATATTGAAATGGAATCTCTTATTATAAGTCATCATCATGCGCCTATACACATTCATTATGCCGACGCCGCCTTCGTTCTCGTCCTTGCCGGAGCTTCCCCCGCCGATCTCGTCCTGGGGATACTCCATTTTCCTGAGTATGGATTCGACCTTTTGTGCATCCATGCCGGTGCCGTTATCCTTCACCGATATCACCAGAGAGCCGGATTGGATGTCTGCCCGCAATACAAGCTTGCGCTTGTCATCCATGGACGACTGTAGGCCATGCTTGCATGCGTTCTCAACAATAGGCTGTATACTCATCTTGGGGATCTTGAGATCGGAATCGATGACCTCCTGTGCCAGCTGCAGCTCAAAATCAAATTTTCCGCCGAACCTGAATTTTTCGATAGACAGATATTTTTCAATGAAGTCGAATTCTTCGGATACGGTGACCATATTGCTGCCTGATGTGAGAAGCCTCTTCAAAAGCTTGGACAGGCTTGAGATAACTGCTGTCAGCTCTGTGTAGTTGTTCTTGTAACAGAATACGAGAATGGCATTGAGAGTATTAAAAAGGAAATGTGGGTCCACCTGTGCCTGCAAATACTTGTATTCGGCACGGATGTTTTCGACCTCTATGTCTTTTTTCTGCATCTCAAGCTTGTAGACGACGTTGATCAGCTCGTTGATATCACCTATCATCTTGTTGAAGGCTTTGATAAGCCAGCCGATCTCGTCCTGCCCCGGATGGTCCAGCAGCAGCGGGTCAAAATGGTCCTCTCCTATATTTTTCATATGGCCGGCCAGGGCAAGCAGACGATAACGCATTGATTTGAGTATGAACCATATCAGTATAAAGGACATACCCGACAATGACAGCGTAATAAGCAGAAAATATATCAAAACGACGATCTGTCTGCTGTAGATCTGATTTTTGTCATATACGCCTGTTATCTTCCAGCCTCTAAAATATTCCTCAGTGCCGATGGACTTCTGAAAAATGTAATATTCTCTTTCCGATGGAAGCGCCAGTGTTTCCGGAGGCCATGCTGCCGGGTTGTAATTGGGGCCCCAGAATATTTTGTCGCTTGCATATGTTATATAGGTATCCGTGCTCAATTTCTCCTTGTCGAGTTCGGATATGATACGGTCCAGCTTCAACTCGATAAGCAGGTAATTGGTAACATTGTTCCTGTAATTGGGAGAATTGATCTTGCGTATCACAGTCAGTCTGTTGGAATATGGAGTAACTGCTATCATTGTGGAACCGGGATATATAATGATATTTGAGTTGCTCGCTGACACAGTCTTGAACCATTCGGTCTGCTGTATCTCACTGTCCAGCACACGGAAATAGTCCGTATTGATAAAATGAGGGTCGTTGATGTAAAGTGTTATTCCGGCTATTTCGGGATTGCTTACCAGGTACATGTTGAAACGCTCTCTTAAATAGTTCCAATACAGCTCATAATGCTCCTTTGGTGTAGAAAAGCTTTTTGACAGATCCTTCAGTATGGATTCATCCGCATTTATCTGGTTGGATATATTGACTGCGGTTTGGGTCAGGATGTTAAAGTCGGTAACAGTTTTCTCATATGTCTGATCCAGATAATGAGTCGTGTTCTCCTTCATCTCCCGGGATGTGAAGCCCATCCATATGATGGCGCCAACTAAGATAGGCAGGGATATACCCAGTATATAGACCATAATGAATTTTCGTCTGATACTGACATTATCCAGCGGAATCAAATACTTTTTCATACCAGTGCCTTTCCTGACCTTATTTTCCTGCGTATCAGGTATATTTCCTCTTATAATCGGATGGAAGGACTCCCGTGAGTTCCTTGAACTTCTTTGTAAAATATCCATAATCCAAATAGCCGGCCTCGTCGCATACCGAGGTTATTTTCATGTCCTCTGATGCAAAAAGCACTTTGGCATACTCTATACGTAAATAATTCACATAATCGTTGAATTTTCTGCCTGTCTTCTTTTTGACGATTTTACTTATTATTATAGCAGGAAGAGAAAATTTATCAGCAATAAGCTGTATGCTGAGGTTTTTTAAAGCAAATTCGGTTTTGATGTAATCTATTATCTCATTTTCCAAAATAACAAGGGACTTGTCGTTGTTGCTGTTCAGCTTTTCGAAAACATATATGCACATTGTCAGTGCGAGATTCTTGCAGTTGGGGTTCCTGATGTCTATGGAGGCGGTAAAGTCCATGATCTGTCTCCCGGCTTCTATACCGAAGGAGGAGGCTGCCTTTCTGACAACATCAGCCAATCTGTATAGGCAGACAGAGAAAATAAGCTCTGATCTGACGTTCCTGTACAGCTCAATAAACAAATCCTCTACAGCGGTTCTCAGAGTGTCTTCATCCGTCCCCTTGACAGCGTCAAGGACACTATTGTAGAGTGCATCCGGCAGGATACGCCATTTCTCGGTTACAGCCTGTTTGAGGAAAATTGAGTCCTCATCCATATCATCATAGCTTACAATCGTGATTTCAGGGTGCAGCATGCAATATGTATGGAGCTGGTCAAGCTGCTTTGTGCATTCTGATATATTATCCAGGATCCCCATGCTGCAAGCGCCGCTTATAAGGACCCAACAGGCCTTGAGCCCATAATCATCCGGATTTATACTGCCCAGCTGACTGGACCAGTTTTCAGGTAAAGCGAATTTTGGATCGAGTTCCTTCGAGTCTTCGTTGATGATAATGATGTATGACCCGTTTCCGTTATAAAAAAAGCAGTTTTCATTCTCTATGCCGGTGATTTTCATAAGCAGCTCATAAATGCGGTTCGATTCAGTCTGCTCATCACTGCTGGTTATGGCGATGAATCTTATGATGCGCATTTTAGCATTTTCCGGCATATTTATAATGAAACCTGCCTTTCGGGCAAGCTTTTCGCTGCGCTTTCCATCTATTACATCATTGTACAGCTGATTTGCAGTATATCTGATAAGTTCAAGATTTTCCCTGTGGGTCCTTTTCTCATTTTCAATTATCTCACCCGCTCTGGCGAGCTCGTTCTCCAATTCCACAGGGTCAATGGGCTTTGTCATATATCCAATGGCGCCGGACTGCATCGCCGTCCTGGCATAGGTAAAATCGTTGTAGCCGCTGAGCATGATAAACTTTGGGATCGGTGTGACTTCTGAATTCACCTTTTCTATAAGCTCCAGACCTGTCATGCCGGGCATGCGTATATCGCATATGACAATGTCAGGCTGCGTTTCTTTGATGACAGGGAAAGCTGCTTTTCCGTCCGATGCCTGTCCGACAATCTCACACCAATTTGTATCCGAGCTGAGAAAAATCTGCAAACCCTCCAGCACTGATGGTTCGTCGTCTACGATAACTACTCTGAGCATTCGGATGACCCCTTAAAAAAATGTCATGTACTTTACCCTAATTTGATAATTTACTATGCCAGATGCCGTAAATATAATGTGATTATACATTATGCAGACGTCTGAGTCAATTTTGGCGGGGAATACAGGCAGTGGCATTTTTATTTTCTCCGTCTGCTCGATGGCTGTAATAAAAAGGAGGATATTATGAAAAGATTTCTAGTACTCTTGTTAGTCGCTGCTTTCGTTCTTTCATTTGCAGCATGCGGCGAAACCGGAAAGGTAGAACCAAATCAGCCGAATCAGCCTGCTGAAAACACACCTGATCAGCCGGCATCCGGTAATGATGCTCCCGTTGCAAGCGGAAGCGGACTCCCGGTACTTTCCCCTGACAACCCGGTAACTATCAGCCTGTGGATGACAAGCGGACAATCCGCTCCGGCAGCTGACAACAAGCTTACCAAGCTTTTGAAGGACAAACTTGGCGTAACTCTCAGCTACGAAATAGTTGCTCCTGACAATGCTGATCAGAAGACAGGCGTTATGCTGGCAGGCGGCGAGTATCCTGACCTCGTAGGCGCAACAGACCTGAATGCCCGCTTTATTCTCGGCGGCGCGCTCATTCCTCTGGATGAATACCTGACACCTGACAAGGCAAATCTCCTCTTTGAGCATGTAAGACCTTACTGGAACCGTTTGGCATTTGATGCTGGCGACGGCGAAAAGAAGATCTATATACTCCCTAACTACAACCGTTTCTACAATGAGATAACAGGCGGCACACACTACGGAGCATCAGGCTTCTGGATCCAGAAGCACGTTCTCGAGGATGCCGGTTATCCGAGCCTTGACAACTTCAACCTCGACAAATATTTTGGACTTATCGAGAACTATGCAAAGAAATATCCTACAATCGACGGACAGCCTACTATCGGTTTCGAAGTTCTGGCAGTGACCGGAAGAGAATGGGGTATGACAAATCCGCCTGAGTATCTGGCAGGTCATCCGAATGATGGCGGCGTTATCGTTAACAATAACGTAGCGGAAGTATTTGCTAACAAAGATATTGCAAAACAGTATTATCAGTATTTGAACGCTATGAATGCAAAGGGTCTTGTTGACAGAGAATCCTTCACACAGACTCTTGACCAGTACCTTGCAAAACTTGCTACCGGCCGTGTACTTGGTATGTATGACCAGCGCTGGGGCTTCGGAAATGCACAGGACGCTCTCGTAGCTGCTGGAAAAGACAATCGTACATTCGTTTCAACTATGCCTGTTTATGATGGAGCTACTCCTTACTATGCAGACAGAGATGTTATGAACATCAACCAGGGCTTCGGCGTATCAGTATCCAGCGAGCAGCCTGAAGTTGCAGTTGCATTCCTTAACACAATGATGAGCCAGGAATGGCAGAAGATCCTCCACTGGGGTATCAAAGACGAAGATTATCTGGTAGACGATAACGGCAGATACTATAGATCTCCCGAAATGCGTGAAACCCAGAAGGATCTCGTATGGAGAGCTTCCAACAGACTCGAAGCACTTCTCGATATACTTCCGAAGTATCAGGGTACATATGATGATGGTAACGCATACAACGCTGACAATCAGCCGGAAGAGTTCTTCGCAACTCTTAGCGATTATGACAAGGGCTTCCTCAGCGCTTACAGCAAGAAGACATGGAGAGACTTCCTCAATCAGCCTCCGGAAAATCCTGTATACTATCCTTGCTGGAACATCACTCTTCCTGACGGAAGCGATGCTCAGATGGCCAACAAGCAGCTTACAGACCTGTCACTCAAGTATCTGCCAAGGGCTATCCTTGCAAAACCGAGTGAATTCGAAGGAATCTGGGCTGAGTATGTAGGCGAGATCCAGAAAGTCGACATAAATGAGATCGAAAGAGTTATAAATGAAGGTATCCAGGAAAGAATAGCTAACTGGGGCGGCGGAAAATAATATCCAGTTCCGTGAAAAAAGGGGACGAAAGTCCCCTTTTTTTAAGATAAGGAGGTAGCAATATGAGCAAAACTCTAGCTCCAACCGAAAAAGGCAAGGGTTTTTGGGGCACGGTGCTAGCGCAGCGGGAACTGGTAATAATGAGCGTCCCTATTCTGCTGTATAAGATATTGTTTTCATATGTGCCGATCACAGGCTGGACAATGGCATTTCAGAATTTCAAGCCTGCTATCAGAAGCGTTTGGAAACAGAAATGGGTCGGCTTTGACAACTTTGTCAAGTTATTTTCAGGACTCAATGGTGAAAGATTTATAAGAGACATATTCAATACGTTGGGACAAAGCTTTGTAACACTTATTACGAGTTATATATTCGCGATCTTACTGGCTTTATTATTAAATGAAATAAAAAGTACAGGATTTAAGCGTATAGTTCAAAACATCAGCTACATGCCTCATTTTCTGTCCTGGATCATAGTTACGGGCATGGTTTCCATCATGCTGTCAGTGCCAACCAGCGGCGGAATTATCAATGATGTAATGATGAGGCTCAATTTGATCAAGGAACCAATTATGTTTTTAGCCGAGCCTAAATACTTCTGGGGTATCGTAGCAGGCTCTCACCTTTGGAAGGAACTCGGCTGGAATACTATTATATATCTGGCGGCAATGACGGCGATCGACCCTTCGCTGTATGAGGCTGCTGTAATGGACGGTGCAAACCGCTACCAGAAAATGCTGCATATAACTCTGCCCGGCATCAAATCCACAATAGTAGTGCTGCTCATCATGAGCATCGGATGGATACTGGAAGCAGGCTTTGAAATACAATACTTCCTTGGAAACGGACTAGTAGTTGACCAGGCTGAGACAATCGACATCTTTGTTCTCAAATTCGGACTGCAGATGGGCAATTACTCACTTGCGACCGTTGCCGGTATTTTCAAGACAGTAGTAAGTATCATCATGATTTCCGTGGCGAATTTCGTATCCGGAAAACTTGGTGAAGAAAAACTGATATAGGAGGTGGACAGTATGGAACCAAAAATCGGCGATACTGGTATAACAATCAGCCGTAAGAAAGTCGATATTGAAAACATTATATTTACAACGTTCAATACTCTGATCATGATTGCACTCTGTGTAGTGATGCTGTATCCAATGCTGAACACACTCGCTATATCCTTCAATGACGGATTGGATACCGTGAGGGGAGGAATATATCTGTGGCCCAGAATATTCACCATTCAGAATTACCGAGTTGTGTTGAAGATGGACACGATCTACAATGCATTCCTGATAAGTGTACTGAAAACCATAGTCATCGTTGTTACCAACCTGTTCTTCACAGCCATGCTTTCTTACACCATAAGCCGTAAAGAATATGTATTGCGTAAAACGATCACGACGATATTCGTATTGACCATGTATTTCAATGCAGGCTTGATCCCCAACTATTTGCTGATCAAGAATCTGGGCATGGTAAACACATTTTCAGTATATTGGGTCCCGAATATAATAAGCGCATTCAACATGATAGTACTTCGTACGTATATCAAGACCATACCGGAGAGCTTCATTGAATCGGCAAGGATAGACGGCGCACGTGAGTTCAGGATATTCTTTCAGATCATCATGCCGCTGTGCGTGCCAACAATGGCAACAATAGCTCTGTTCGTTGCAGTCGGATCGTGGAACTCATGGTTTGATACTATGATTTACAACTCAGGAAAGCAGTATCTCTCCACATTGCAGTACGAACTGCAGAAGCTGCTTGCCTCCGCTATGAACGCAGGCAACCAAACTCCGGCAGGAACAGGCTCTAATGCGGCGGCGGCCGCGGGAGGCAGCAATACAACAACACCGCAGGGTATTAGGGCTGCCATAACAATAGTCACGGCAGTACCAATACTTGTCGTATACCCATTCCTGCAAAGGTACTTTGTAACCGGACTTTCCATAGGCGGGGTAAAGGAATAAGAGTAATGCTCATCAGCATTTAGCTGAAAATGACGTGATATTTTAGCAGAATATGCATAATATTCTGCTTTTTATTTCTAAATACAAGAAGACGCCCACCTCTAAGCAGCATATCTCGCGGAAGCGAGGGCGTAGGTGGGTGATGAATTGTTCGGGGTGTGTAATAGTGGTATGTGAATATTTCCCGAAGCATTGCGGCTTTCCTCTTTTTGAGATATAATAGAACAAATGTTC
>JAEYRV010000029.1 GCA_023435305.1 Bacillota bacterium | reverse complement strand
GGCTTGAAAAATTCCTTTATTTTAATAAAGGAATTTTTCAAGCCTGACCCCGGTTTTTTCAAGCCTGACCCCGGTTTTTATACGATATAATGACCTTTTGTCTTAAGTCCGCCGATACCCTTGGCGCCTGATTGAGTCATTCTGGCGATTTTTTCAGGTGTCACGAAGACTCTGGAATCTGTCAGAGCTATCCTGTCGCCTACTTTTGCAGGATCCAGGGCGTGGATGAGTATCCGCCCGGGGGAGCTGGCAAAGTTCGCGCCTGCTTCCATTATGCCTTCATAGTATGACTGGCATGCGCCGGAGAAGATGCATAGCTTGTTCAGGTCGGGCTCGTGCTTCCTGGCCTCAACTGCGGTTTGTATGAAATAGCGGGAATTTCTGTAGCTGTCGATGGAATTCATCTTCACTGCATTTTTTTTCAGACCGTCGTGACCGGTGGCTACCAATATATCGGCGTTTGTTCTTTTCAGTAAGGTCCTTACGCTTCCCGACTGTTCATTTTCGGGAATCACGTGTCCGTAGGCTTTTATTTTTGCATCCCTGTAGTAATTCATGCACATTTCCAGAAAGTCAGCGCTGGAGTCCAGATGAAGTATTGTGCCGGATTTGCCCCTGACATGCTTGATCAGCTGAAAGGGCGATGCACTCCGGACCATATGATGGATGCCCTCCTGCGACAGTCTGCTTTTTATTTCTCTTTGAACGTCGTCGGGTCTTCTCGGTTCCAGGTCGTATTCATCCGAGTCTGCTATGATCCTGTACAGCATGCCCTTGAGGAGGTATACTCTTCGGCCGTTCCTGCTGACCATTATATCTGAAATCTGGAAGCTGATATCGCCGCCGTATGATTTTCTTGCGACATAATCTCCGATCTTTAAAGAATCCATACAACCACCCTTCACAATTTTACATAAATAGATAGTACATAATATGAAGGGGTCTTTCCGTTGGGAACACGGGGGTGAAATAAAATGAGATAACCTTGATCAGGCATAAAAAAGGAGCAGCTCAGCATGCTGCTCCACAATTATATGCAAATTTGTCCGAGTACTAACCTGTTATACCAGTCTGACAGCTGTCATTATCCTTTCAGCTACCTGCTCCGGTGTGATTGATGTTGCATCTATTATCAAATCATAATTCTCCGGCTTTGAGCAATCAACGCCATATTTGCTGATATATCTGAGATTCTCGCTTTTCTTACGTTCGATCAGGCATTCTCTGGCATCATCATGACAGTTGTAAGTCTCCACCTTGCCCCGCTGATCATTCATGACCCTGCGTGCTGCTTCGTCAGGCTCCACGGACAGATACACCTTGAAGGAATCCGGTACAAAGTGCCAGGCCATTCTCGAGTCAAGGACCATGTTTTCATCACGCTTACCTATCTCAGTAAGCTCGGTGTCTATTTCCTCATCTATCTCGGGATGTGATTCCATATATTTATTGAAAGCCAGCACATCCATGTTATACTTCTGTGCAAGAGAGCGTTGTATTTGGCCTATCGAATATACATTCAGACCGTAATTTTCTTTAAGATATCGGCAAACAGTTGACTTGCCGCTTCCAAGATCTCCGGTGATGGATATTTTTATGTTTCTTCCAGTTTCATTCATGTAATTTCTCCCTTTTTTATTGCTCTGTTAAAAAGATTATAACAAATAGGATACCTATTTTCTACATAATAAACTTTTTTGAATATTGTAAATGTGAGGAAAAGGACTGTATATAGTCTATGTACGAATGCCTGGAGCGCTGGTAAATTAATGAGATAATAAAAAAATATTGGAGGCAACATATGAATAAAAGATTTATGGCAATACTTATAGCTTGCTGTCTGGCATTAATGACTCTGACAGCATGCGGCGGCGGGCAGGATACTGATGATGCATCAATCAAGGATCTGGAAAAGGCAATGCAGGAGTTGGAGGCCTCACTGGATGCAGAAGATGGGACAATTGATCCCGATGAAGGGGCAGATGCCTCTGGTGACAACCTGACAGGGGATGTAGTTGAGGAAGCGACGTTCACTCTTGATTTACCTGAAGGCTGGGTAATCGATGAGAACACGGAAGAGACGTTCAGTGCAAGTAACGAGCTTAATTTTATCGTGGTAGCAGACATTGTTACTTTCGACCCTATTGATCCTGCGGAGTATGCACATGAGGTCATGGAATCATTGGCGGAGGAAATCCCGGAGGCGGAATTCTCTGAGGTCCAGGAAGCTACTCTGGCAGGCCTCGAGGGGGCAGTATTTACTCTGGATGCCGAGTTGACTGAGGGCCTGATCCAGAGGCAGGAGAATTTTTACTATTATGATGCATATCATATATACATTGTACAGGGCGCTTATTTAGCAGATGATGCAGAAGGAGCAGGTAAAGTACAGGAAGTTTTGAATACTCTGAAAATCAAAGAATAAATAATGCCGGGAGTTGAAAAATACTTTTGAATAAGCTGGGGAAGGATTTTCAGAAGGTGATTCGGGAATCTCTTCCCTTTCTTATCATTTTATTCGATATATTCGTTAATATTTTATCAGCTCGGCAGGAACTTGCATTGGATGGGTCGAAATATTTATTATTGTAGTAAATGCAACAATTATGTCAACTTAAATCTACTGATCGAAGGAGTAGAGGATATGAAGGACATAGCTAAGGAATTTATGGAGTTCACCAAATATAAATACCTGGGAGAGTCCGACCAGTCTCTGGGATTGCCGCAGCCCCCGGCGGAGGCAGCATATGATCTCGGGAGACAGAAGATCAGCCTTCCCTCCCCGAATACTCTGCCGCTTGGCAAGGTCGCACTGATCGATGCAATTAATATGAGAAGGAGCCTGAGGAATTTCCCCGATAAGGCTATGACAACAGAAGAGCTTTCATTTCTGCTCTGGTGTACCCAAGGCGTAAAGAAGAGCAAATCAGACTCATCATCAGTTTTGCGTACTGTGCCTTCTGCGGGAGCAAGACATGCAGTTGAAACATATTTGCTTATAAACAATGTGGATGGTCTTGAAGCGGGACTTTACAGATATCTGGCATTTGAGCACAAGCTGATCCTGATGGATGATAATGCCGGAATCGCTGAGAAAATCACGGCGGCCTGTCTTGGACAGGGTATGGTCGGAAGATGCGCTGTCGGCTTTTTCTGGGCTGCCGAAGCGGATAGGATGACATGGCGCTATGATACAAGGGGTTACAGGTATCTGCATCTGGATGCCGGACATGTGTGCCAGAACTTGTATCTTGCTGCTGAGTCCATTGATTGCGGTGCCTGTGCAATAGGCGCCTATGATGATGATGAACTTAACGGGCTTCTGGGTCTGGATGGTGAAAATCGGTTTATCATTTACTCTGCTGTAGTCGGTAAGCGAGGATAAGAAGGCTTTTATTGTTTTATTTGTCCGAATATATTATAATATAAGAAATAGCAAATTATGGCATACTAATATGTCGGTATTGAAGAAAATATAGGGATATTTGAGATTGCAAGCACAAAATGTCTAAAGGGGTGTCTTGTCGATGAAAAAACTCACATTAAGATTTCTCATCAATGCTGTTCTAGTGGTACTTGTTATTATTCCGGCTTTTATTATGCTTATTTTCTCAAAGGGTACATCAGTCACTCCTCAGATTTTAATCCTAATTGTATTATGTATTCTTGCAGGAGCTGCAATCAATTTGATAATAAGCATCTTTCATAAGTGCCTGAGCAACTTATCGGGCACGTTGAAAAAAGTGCAGAATGGTGATCTGACGGTAAATGCAGATGAAAAATGCATGAAGGAGCTCAAGGGGTTATCCGATATTTCAGGCAATATTACAAAAGGCTTCAACGATTTGATTTCGGAGGTCTATTCTTCATTTGTAGAGGTCAGGCATATGATCAATACGGTATCCGATACATTTGAGGAGTCGGCAAAGAATTCACAGGACATTTCCAAGTCAACAAAAGCCGTTACCGAAGGCGCGATCAAGCAGGCCGAGGATACAGAGGCATGTTATAAGCTGACCACAGAGCTTGTCGGGCAGGTAGGCACAGTATCCGAATCTACAGAGCTTATGTCTGCCAGAGCAGAGATCGTGAAGGAAATGACCGATTCTGGTAAAAAGTCAATAGGAGAACTGCTGGATAAGAGCAAGCTGACGGAAACTAATATAGCCGAGATCAATAAAAGCATCGAAGGACTGTATGTAATGGCCAGGGATATCTCCAAGATCACAGAGCTCATTACAGCAATAGCCAGCCAGACAAACCTCCTTTCGCTCAATGCGACGATTGAGGCTGCCAAGGCAGGTGAGGCCGGTAAGGGTTTTGCAGTAGTCGCAGGTGAGATAAAGAAGCTGGCACAGAAAAGTCTTGATGCTGCAATGGGTATAGTCAAGACGGTCAAGAATGTGCAGGTTCAGGTGGACAGTACAACAGAGAAGATAAATGCTGTAACCCAGGCTATCCTTTATCAGATCGATGCTGTACATAAAACCAACGATGCTTTTTCGGGTATAGAAAGCGCTTCAGAGGAGCTGTTCTCCCAGCTGAATACCGTTAAAAACGGAATGCTTCAGCTTGAGAGCTTTAAAACCAGTCTGGCAGGTTCCATCGAAAATATTTCGGCCGTAGCTGCGGAAACGGCTGCATCATCCCAGGAAATAATGTCACTGATGTACTCACAAAGCAATTCTGCCGACGTATTGATGGAGATGTCATCGAATCTCAAGAACATTGTTGACGGTATTGATGAAAAACTGAGCAGGTATGAATTCACCAAGATGCATAAGGTTAAAAAGACCTTTGCGATCGTGGTTCCCCAGGAAATGGACTTCTTCAATGATACCTTCAAGGGGGCCGATGAAATAGGAAGCAAGCTCGATGTCGATGTTATCCATGTGATACCCGCGACATGGGACAGGCTGCTGCAGGCGAATCTTATTGAGGAATGCACTCAGAAGAAGGTCGAGGGTATAGCAATCAACCCGATCAGTGCGCCGGAAGTCACCGAAGCTATTAAAAAGGCTGTCTCCAATGGCATAAATGTCGTGACCTTCGACAACGATCTTCCCAATTGTGGTGTAAGTGAATTTATAGGAACGGACAACTTCGCTGCCGGGATACACATAGGTGAGTCCACAGTCAAGTGCCTGAACGGCAAAGGAAGGGTATACATATCGATCACCACATCGAACACCGAGAATATGATTGCAAGGCTAAACGGATTCAGAAAGGTCATTGAAAAATACCCAGACATTGTGATAGTTGGCATGGAGTCTGACAACGGAGATGTGCCGCCGAGGGTAGAGGCCGTAAAGCAGGCACTGCAGAAAGATCCACAGATTGATTGCATCGTTTATTTTGATTACTTTGGCGCGGAGATAATGGAAAATGTGCTGCAAATGGTACCATACAGAGGCAAGATCGTAGGCTTCGACAAGAACGATGCCGGTATCAGGCTGCTCAAGGCCGACAAGCTTCAGTCCATGATAATTCAGAGGCCTAAGATCTGGGGCGAGCTTGCGATCAAGAGGCTCAATGATCTCAGCCTCGGCAAGACTGTCCCTGCCTTTGAAGATGCAGGCACCTTTGAGATAAATAAAAAGAATGTAAATATGATTTAGCAGGGAGAGCTTTCATAAGTTCGAATACCGGGACGTCTGAATAAGACGCCCTTTTTGCATACTAATATCTTTGATTGCTGGTATGCTGCAGGAGTTATTTGGTACAATTATAAGTGAAAATATATTACATATAAAATAATGATGGAGTTGGGGACAAATGCAAAGAAACATAAAGGAAATTATATCAAAAATGACACTGGAGGAAAAAGCAGGACTCTGCTCGGGACTGGATTTTTGGCGTACAAAGGGCGTGGAAAGGCTTGGGGTACCGTCCATTTTGATGACTGACGGCCCGCATGGCTTGAGGAAGCTCGCTACGAACGATCTGGATCTGGGTACCAGCATACCTGCTACATGCTTTCCATCAGGTGCAGCACTTGCATGTTCATGGGACAGGAACCTTCTGGAGAAGGTAGGGACTGCGCTTGGACAGGAATGTCTGAAGGAACAGGTCTCGATTCTGCTGGGGCCGGCAGCCAACATAAAGCGTTCACCACTGTGCGGCAGAAACTTTGAATATTTTTCTGAGGATCCGTATCTTTCATCGGAGATAGCAGCAGCTCATATCAAGGGGGTACAGAGCCAGGGAGCCGGCACTTCGCTGAAGCATTATGCCGCAAACAACCAGGAGACAAGGCGACTTCTGACTGATGCAGTGATAGATGAGAGGACACTCAGAGAGATATATCTGGCCAGCTTTGAAGGAGCGGTCAGGCAATCACAGCCCTGGACGGTCATGTGTTCATATAACAAAATCAACGGGACTTACTGCTCGGAGAATAAATATGTCCTGACGGATATCCTTAAAGAGGAGTGGGGGCATGAGGGCATCGTAATGTCCGATTGGGGAGCTGTAAATGAGAGAGCTGACGGACTGTCCGCCGGGCTCGAACTGGAGATGCCTTCAAGCAACGGAGAGGGCGATAAGAAGATCATCAAGGCCGTCAGATCAGGAGAACTGGCTGAAAGTGTGCTGGATAGCGCCGTGGAAAGACTGCTTGGCGTCATTTTTAAAGCAGCGGACAATCTGAAGGCGGACTTCCAATGCGATATGCAGGAACATCACCGGCTTGCAAGGAAGACGGCAGGAGAATGTGCTGTTTTACTCAAGAATGATGAGAATATCCTGCCGCTGGCGAAAACCGGCAGGATAGCTGTGATAGGAGCTTTTGCCAAAGCGCCGAGATATCAGGGCGGGGGCAGCTCTCATGTAAATCCTGTGAGGCTTGATAACGCATTTGATGAGATGGTCGTATCAGCAGGACCGGAGGCAGAGATTCTCTATGCTGCAGGATATAAAATCGATAAGAGTCAGAATGGGTTTGAAAACAAGCCGTTTGTATCACTTAGCGACGAGCCGGATACCGCACTCATACAGGAGGCTGCAGAAATAGCAGCAAAGGCAGATACGGCTGTAATATTCGCGGGTCTTCCGGACTCATACGAATCGGAGTTCTTCGACCGGAAGCACATGAGGATGCCTGAAGGCCACAACAAACTCATTGAAGCTGTGGCAAAGGTACAGAAAAATACCGTGGTTGTTCTGAGTAACGGTTCACCGGTCGAGATGCCATGGCTCGGAGAGGTCAGCGCAGTGCTCGAGATGTATCTCGGAGGTCAGGCATCAGGAGGCGCCGCTGCCGATATACTGTTCGGAGATGTTAATCCTTCAGGAAAGCTGGCTGAGACCTTCCCCAAAAAACTCAGCGACAATCCGTCCTATTTGAATTTCCCGGGTGATAAAACCAAGGTGGAGTACAGAGAGGGTATGTTTATCGGCTACAGGTATTACGACGCAGCTGAGGTCGCGCCTCTTTTCCCATTCGGGCATGGACTGTCATATACGAAATTTGAATATACAAGTATCTCTGTTGATAAGGAAGTTATCAATGAGGATGATGAGCTGCAGGTGAATGTCTCAGTTAAGAATGTGGGCAGCATTGCAGGCAGGGAAGTGATTCAGCTGTATGTTGCCGATGTACAAAGCGAAGTTCTTCGCCCCAGGAAGGAACTAAAGGGCTTTGAGAAGGTCGAACTCATGGCGGGGGAGGAAAAAACCGTCAGCTTCAGGCTTGGAAAGAGGGCATTCGCTTATTACAGCCCTGAGAAGAAGGATTGGGTCGCCGAAGAGGGCGAATTCAGGATACTTGCAGGCAGTTCCTCATGGGATATCCGGCTGGAAGCACCTGTTCAGCTGAAACCCGTAAAACATGAAAGAAAAATATTTACCCGCAATTCTACATTAAGTGAGGCTATGGCGATACCGGAGGGCAAGGAGTATATTGTACCCATACTAAACAGAGCCTTTGGTGAGTCACCGCAGGAGGATGAGCAAAAAGACAGCGGATCCGCAGGTGAACTGATGCGTGCCGAAACTCCTATCAGACAGATGTTGATGTATGATGCGGGAATATTCACTGAGGACATGCTGGAAGAGCTGCTTGCGATCCTCAACAAGGCTTGATCGCCGAATAGAGTGAGAAGAATATAAAATAAGATTTTATCAAACATTAGGTAAAAATTTTCGTACCTCTAAATGTATGATGAAGCATGATATTGTGCTAAAATGTAAGAAGATACATCCAGAGGTGAAATGAATGGCTTTAAGGTCTAAAACATATAAGAATGAGAGCAATTGGTACAAGCTGGACAATGCCGCTAAGATATACCCTGCCATCAGCGGCCCGGGAAGCGGCAGTGTGTTCAGAGTTGCCGTTCAGCTCAAACAGGATGTGGATCCGGAGATCCTACAGGAAGCTCTTGCCGTCACGATGCCCAGGTTCCCGACCCTGGCTGTGAAGATGAAGCGGGGGTTGTTCTGGTATTTCTTTGATGCAAATCATGAAACACCGGTAGTGACAATTGAGAAGGCGCCTCCATGCCGGGCTGTCGAGGCGGATGAAAACAATGGCTTTTTGTTCAGGGTCAGCTACTATAAAAGAAGGATCAGTCTGGAGATATTTCATGCGCTTACAGACGGGACAGGTGCAATGGTATTCCTCAAGACCCTGACCGCCCAGTATCTCACGCTTGCAGGCTATGGACTGTTTTCTGACGAAGGGATACTTGACTGCGAGGCATATCCGTCCATAAGTGAGACAGAGGACAGCTTTGGTAAGTATTATGATCCAAAGTCAAAAAGCAAATGGATGGAAGAAAAAGCATATCACGTACGCGGAACAAAAGTTTCTCCTGAAAATCTCGGGATAGTGCATGGTATTTTTTCGACTGATAGCTTCAGAAAGCTCGTCAAGGAAAGCAATACCACAGTTACAGGATATATCGCGGCGCTGATCATATATTCCATCTACCGTACCCAGCTCAACAGCAGAATATACAACTCACCTGTCAAAATATCGATCCCTGTCAACCTGAGGAATTACTTCCCGTCCAGAACCGTCAGAAATTTTTCATCGTATGTCAATGTCGGAATAGAATTCACAGGTGAAGACCGTTCTTTTGAAAGCATATTGGAGCAGGTGACACAAACAATGAGGGACGAGCTGAAACATGCGAATCTTGTTGAGAAGATCAGTGCCAATGTGAATGCCGAGAGAAACATTTTTATGAGGATCGCGCCGCTGGTGTTGAAAAATGTGGTGTTAAGGACAGCCTACAATGCCTTTGGCGAGAAGCTGTTCACATGCTCCCTGTCCAATCTTGGGAGCATATGCGTACCTGAACCGATGAAGCAATATATCGACAGGTTCGAATTCCTTCTCGGACCTCCGGTTTCGAACCTTCTGAACAGTACGGTCTGCTCATTTGGGGATACTATGCTTGTGTCATTTACTAAAGTGATGTATGAGAATGATATCGAAAGGTTTTTCTTCAGATTTTTAGCTGATAAAGGAATAGATGTAACGATAGAAACTAATTAGGTGCGAATATGAAGTATTGTGAGAAATGTAAGGTAAAAGTTGATACAGATCTGAGAAAATGTCCGCTGTGCTCCACTGTACTCGCAGGAGACGAAGGACTGTCAGATGAGGAGCGCGCAGAGCAGAAACAGGCGGAGCAGAAACAGGCAGGAAACACAAAATATCCGGCAGCCGCGGCAGGAACGACCAATAAATACAATTTTGTTCTGAGATTATTCCTGTTCATATCGGTGGTCATAGCCTCTACCTGCCTTCTGATAAATATCCTGACATTCAACGGAGTATTGTGGTCCGCATATGTGGCCGGCACTTTGCTGTATGTATGGATAACTGTCGCATACCCGATATTTACAAAGCGGAAGCTTGGGCAGATTATCGTGATAAACACAATAGCTACTGCCATATATGTCTATTCACTTGAGCTGGGCACCAGAACGAAGGGATGGGGCCTGACCTATGTGACGCCGTTCCTCTTCATTGCATCCACATTGTTCATAACCTTCGTAATACTGCTGAAGCGGCTCAAATGGCGCGACTATGCAGTATACCAGACAGTGATGGTCATAATGGGCTTTCTGCCGGTAATATTCTGCGCTGTCGGACTTGTTACTGCGATTTGGCCCAGCATTTTTTCAGCATTTTATTCATTCCTGACGGTAACAGGGATGTTCATTTTCGGAGACAAGAAATATAAAGATGAGCTTATCAAGCGTTTCCATCTGTAATGAAAAATTATAGCATCTGAGTATAAACAAAATAGGCAATAATGAGCTGGATAATAAATATTAACGGAATGCCGGCCATAAAGTACCAGTGCCTGGTTTTATGCCTGAATATGAGCATACTGGAGTAAACCCCGATTGAGCCGCCTGCCGCTGCAATCATGAATATCGTTGCTTCGGGGATACGCCATAGCTTCCTGCGGGCCTTGTATTTATCGGCGGCGACAACAACAAAGCCCGCAAGGTTGATAAGTGCAAGTGCAATCAACAAATAATCTGATATCATCATCTATCCAACTCCCTCATCTGTAAATTTTACTCTGGACATTTCCTGTCGTTACGAATACAGCAAGCTGTCAAGCTGCCTTCCGAATCGTTATATGTGCTTTTTATACAGTACAAGGTTTTGCTTTGCCAGCTTCTCTTCCCATATCATTCTTAGCAGCTCCAGCTCTTCCGAATAGTCGGTTTTTGACTCATCCTCGTCATATTCCAGCTCCTCGAGTATTTCCATGGTGAAGTTGTCGGCGCCGTACTCATTCCACTCCTTCAGCAGCTCCTTGTACGGGTGGAAGTTGCCCTGAAGCCTTACGACAGCACCGTTCATAACACCTTTCAGATCCGGCGTGGCCTGAATATAACATTTGTTATTTACGTTGCAGCGTATTATAAAGATGCCCATTGGCTTTTTCATCTGTTTATATTGGTCAGTAAGTTCTTTTTTTCTTGCTTTATCCAATTTTAGTACCCCATTTCCTTCAATATTCTTGACAGTGTGCTGAGGCGCTCACCTATAAGCTCACTGTCGTTGCTTAAAGCCTGGCTGAATAGCTTGATATCTTCGTTGATCTTCTCATTGTCTGTGCATACTGACACAGTCATAGCATCACCCTGAAGCCCGACCCTGTCTATCACAGGCTTCTCGGGGTCATATGAGTTTTCATGTCTGTAGGCCTCTTCCTTGAAATACAGCATTGTACGGCATACCAGTATGGATAGGTCCAGTACTCTGTGAAGCGGGAGCTCTTCTGACTGCCTTGACCATTTTTCTCCTGTGTACCGCCAAACCTTCGCGGATATGTCCACCCTGCCTCTGTCATTCCACTGAGCCAGACCGAGTGAGAGACCCTTAGCCTCACTGCTGTATGCATTCCTGCCGTCTACGTTCTCATAATTCTCTGTGACTATGACAGGCTTGTGTTTTAAAACAGTTGGAATTTTCATTTTTGCTGCTCCTTAATACTAATTGATATTTAGTAAATTAGTAATTTAGTAATTTAGTAAACAATATATAGTTTAAGTCAAAAAGTATTATTTGTCAAGAAGCCATATTTTAACTGCATTATGGGGTTTTATGAAAAACCGGTATTGAAATAATCATTGATAAGTGCTACAATTCTACTGTTAAAGGAGGTGAAACGATGAATACAGCAAGTGAACACAATATTCTTGAAAGATTGGACTGTTATGTCGCTCATATTTCAGCATTTTATGCTGTCAAAGGGGGTACTATGTCCAAAAATGAATATTTGTGATCAGCGAGCTGGTGGATCATCGTTTACCTGAATATAATTAAGACATATGCCTGGGTGATCGTTCAGCCCGGGCTTTTTTATTCTGATGTCTGTGAATCAGCGATCTCCACATACTATTCCTGCATATGAGAGGATAAACAGCCCGGGTCACGGAAACCTTCCGCCGACTCGGTTTTTAGTATTGACATAAGAGGGAAAGGGTCTGTCCGGGCATTTATTGTGCCTGACATGACAGCCTCTCAATAAGTTTGCAGCCCAGGCATGAAAGGAGAAATTATGATTGATATAGCAGTAAAGGATCTAAATAAGTATTATGGGAGCAACCATGTTATAAAGGGTATTTCGTTTGAGATAAACAGGGGAGACAGAGTAGGACTCACGGGCAGGAATGGGTCAGGTAAATCGACGCTGCTGAAGATAATGGCTGGTGACGAGGGCTACGAGAGCGGCAGCGTCATCAGGGCCTCGGGTGCGAGAGTGGAAATACTCGAACAGATCCCGGTATTTGAGGATGGGGCCACAGTGGAAAATGTTCTGCATAGTGCATTTAACGATATTTCTGAAATATTTAATGAGATGAGGAGCCTTGAAAACAGGATAGCCGCATGTGCAAGTGCCGTGCAGGGTGAAACCGGCGGGCAGAATGCGGCTGCGGATGAAATATATGAGAAACTGTTATCACGGTACGGAAGGCTGCAGACTCTATACGAAGCCAAGGGCGGCTATGAGATCGAAAGCAGGATCGACAGGGTTTGTACAGGAATGAGAATAGATGGGCAAATGCGTGAGAAGCAGTTTGCTGTCCTGAGCGGCGGCGAGCAGACCAGGGTGAACCTGGCCAGGATACTTCTCAAGGATGCTGATATTCTTCTGCTTGACGAGCCTACGAACCACCTTGATCTCGGAGCTATACAATGGGTGGAGGAGTTCCTCGGTGAATTTGCCGGGACGGTTATCGTAGTTTCACATGACAGGTGTTTTCTCGATAATGCCATAACATCCATCATCGAGCTGGATCTGAACGGACTGAGCTATTACCAGGGCAATTACAGCTATTATGCGGAAGAAAAGGTACGCCGTTTCAACAAACAGCTTGAAGATTATGAGCAGCAGAAAAGGAAGATAGATCAGCTGGAAGCGGCAGCGAAAAGAATGCATGAATGGGCGAGGAATGCGGACAGTGGAGCAATGCACAAAAGAGCCTTCGCAATAGAGAAAAGAATAGAACGGATGGAAAGGATCGATAAGCCTGCGGCAATGAAGAAAATATCTGTGGGCTTTAGGGAGAACGGACATACAAGTGAAGATACCGTGGTTTTCAAGGATATATATAAGGCTTACGGCAACAGGACCCTGCTTGGCGGCATCGATCTGATCATCCACAGAAATGACAGGATCGCATTGATAGGAGCCAATGGGTGCGGAAAGTCAACGCTCATAAAGATACTGACGGGAGAGGAAACGCCGGACCAGGGTACTGCGAAAATCGGCAACAGCATGAAGCCGGCTTACCTCCCACAGGTCGTTACCTTCGAAAACAGCGCTTTCACTGTGCTGGAAACAGTCAGGTACTCATTGGAGACCAATGAGGAGAGAGCCAGAAAAATATTGGCTCAGTTCCATTTCAGAGGCAGTGATGTACAAAAGATAACGGGGAACCTGTCAGGAGGCGAGAAGAGCAGACTGAAGCTTTGTCTGCTGATGCAGCAGGATATTAATCTGCTTATCATGGATGAGCCGACAAACCATCTGGACATACAGTCCAGAGAATGGATAGAGGAGGCATTGTCCGGCTTTGGCGGGACCATACTTTTTGTCTCACATGACAGGTATTTCATTAACAAGTTCACGACTCGTGTCTGGGAGCTGAAGGATGGCAGTATAACGGACTTTGACGGCACTTTTGTCGAATATGGTGAGTGGCTGGCTAAGGCAGCAAGCAAGGAGAAAGCTGGGGGATCAGAGGGCAAATCGGATACTGGCTGTAAAGACTCACGTGAAGCAAACAGAAGATATAGAGATGGCCGCAGCAATGGAACTCCATCGGACAAAAAAGAAAGTGAAATAAAGGCCTGTGAAGAGAGAATCAGTGAGGCTGAATTGCAGCTGAGCAAGCTTAACGAAGAAATGGAGGTCTCGGCCAGTGATTTTAATAAGCTGAATGAGCTGTTCGCCCAAAAGCAGGAGATTGAAGATGAGCTGCAGCTACTGTATGACATGTGGGGAGAACTAACCTGCTGAGCTTATGAAAAATGTCGGGGTGATGGCATGTAACTACGGGAAAAATAAAGGGGATGGATATCTTTACCGATATCCATCCCCGAATCACGTCTGATCAAGTCACATACTATTGTCCTGATGCAGTATTGAATAATTCCTCGACTGCAGAGCGGACATCCTCAAGCTTTACAGATTTCTTTACTTTTTTATCGCGGGTGGCGATCTCGACTTCGCCTTTTTCGAGATTACGGCTGCTTACGATGAGCCTTATGGGAACGCCCAAGAGATCGGCATCGGCAAACATGATTCCTGCCGCGGCATTTCGGTCGTCGAGCAGCACTTCATATTTGCTGCCCAGCTCTTCATACAGTTTGAGGCCAGTCTGACGCACTTCTTCATTCGTACTGTTCAGAACGCAGATATGGATCTGCCAGGGAGCCACTGACATCGGCCAAATCGGGCCGTAATCATCATGGCTGGCTTCTATGATGCTGGCAAGCAGCCTACCCACACCTATGCCGTAGCAGCCCATTACGGGTATTTTTTGTTTACCGTCTGCATCGGTATAAGTCATAGCCATGCTTTCTGTATACTTGGTACCGAGCTGGAATATATTACCCACCTCGATGCCGCGGCTCAATTTCAGTTTTCCGCCGCATTTTGTGCAGATATCTCCGTCGTTTACTCTGGAAACATCGACATATTTGTCCGGCTTTATATCTCTCGGCATACTTATGCCTTTTATATGATGATCCGGCTTGTTGGCGCCTCCAACAAGGTTGTTTTCGTTTTCCAATGAAATGTCATAGAGGATATCTGCTTTTTCAGCATCAAGCCCGAGTGCACCGATAAAACCAAAGCACAGATCCACGTTTTCATAATCTGTAAGCGGGAATACTTCCGCCCCAATGGTATTTCTCAGCTTGGCTTCATTGACCTGCAGATCGCCGCGGATAAATACGACTAATGGTTTCTTACTGCCTTCGACAGCAAAAACGGTTGCTTTCATCGTTTTGTCAGCAGTAGTGCCTAAGAATCCGGCCAATGATTCAATGTCCTTGATATCAGGAGTTAAAACCTCCTCGAGGGGCTGTTCTGCCGATGGCTCATGTCTTACCTGTGAAAGGGCGATCTCTGCATTGGCCCTGTAATCACATTGTTCACATATAACGATCGTGTCTTCTCCCGCTTCCGTCAGGAGCATAAATTCGTGAGAAACCTTCCCGCCCATCATACCGCTGTCAGAACCAACGGACACCACCTGAGGAAGGCCGGCTCGCCGGAAGATCCGGTGATAAGCTTCCAGTGCCCTTTGATAGTATTGTTCCAGATCCTCCTGTGAAGTGTGGAATGAGTAAGCGTCCTTCATTGTAAACTCACGTACACGTATCAGGCCGCCCCTTGATCTTGGCTCATCTCTGAACTTGGTCTGTATCTGATAGATCATAAACGGATATTTTGTCCAGGACCTTGCTTCGCTTCTGGCCAGGTGGACTGCAGCCTCTTCATGAGTCATGCCGAGCAGCATGTCATGGCCGGTCCTGTCCTTGAACCTGACAAGCTCGCCGCCCACGCTGCCATATCGGCCTGATTCCTCCCAGAGCTCCGAGGGCATCACCACCGGGAACAGGACTTCCTGTCCGTCTATCCTATTCATTTCTTCACGGATGATGTTTTCTATTTTGGAGGCTATCCTTTTTGCAGGTAAAAGCATTGAATAGATGCCATTGGACACCTGTCTGATATATCCGCCCCTAAGAAGGAATATATGGCTGGCCAGCGTTGCATCGGCAGGCTTTTCTTTGAAACGGTCGCCTAATAGTTTACTTAACAGCATTATTGCACCTCTAACGATTTTTTTCAGTTTAGCAAAATAAAAGGATGTATGTCAAGGATATATCAACCAGGAATGCCAATGCCGCAGAAACGGAGCCGGTAAAAAACCGGCACTCAGCATTGATCTGCCTTGTGCCGGTTAATATACCGAAGTGAAATATCGATTGAAACACTAATTATGTAAGGAGTCTTATATTATCTCCAAATATACTAGGGTCTGGTTCAGCAATTGATAAGCGATTTCGCCGAATGTGACAGCGCCTTTGAACGGAGGTGTTCTTTTGCCTTCAAGACCGCCATACAGGTAATTCAGGATACAATTACAGGAGTATACAGGACTGCTTTCTGTATAATCCGCCAGCTTACCTGCGAATTCTTCTTCATATGAATGAATGCTTTTTGCAAAGAAGTAGGTCTGATCCTTGAATACCGGCGCATAGAAGCTGACTTTGTCTTCCGACACCTCTTTTATGGATATATTCACGTTTGATCCGTTATAGTCTGCTATAAGGGGCAATTTAGTATCGATCGCATTACTCCTCAGATAATCTGCAAACAGAACTTTATTGTTGCCCACCATGCAGTAATCCGCACTGGTGCCGTTTTCAAGGAACCTTATTTCGGGGCTCTCCTCCGAAGGCGTGAATATGTTGATGATCCCAACATTTGCGATCTTATCATCAGGAATACTTATATGCAGTGCAATTGCCTGATCTCCATATACTGTACCTGTGCTTCCATCCACTACCTTCGCGCTGCTGCCTGGGATACCAAGGTCAAATCCTGAGACCCAGCCCACTATGCTCTTTAGAAATATACCTTCAATATTGGGTGCCTGTTCTGCATAAATATCAAGGGGCGCACTGCCGAATGGTATCACAAGGAAAGTAAAACCATTCGGATAAGAGTCTTCGACTATGTTCAGTATTGTATCCTTGCTGTATGCTGTTATTTTGTATTCGACAACACAGTCAAAAGCATTGACAAAAAGTTTGTCGTTACTTGTTATCCCGCCTTCATCCGTGATGAAATATGGAGTAGTACCGCCTATCCAGCTGCCCTTTGGCAATTGTCGGAGCAATGACTCATCAGCAGCGATACTAAGAAGTTTACCGCTTTTGATTTCTGATATGGTTTCCTGTAAAGTTAGAAACATAATGACCCTCCTATTTTCTTATAGATACCCACACAGAGAAGTTTACAATCCTAATATTTTCTCCATTTCTTCTGTCAGAACTCTCTGATACTTCTCGAAAAAAGCATTTGCTTCTGCTATACATTCCGTAAGTATTTCTTCACTTGGGGTCTTACTATATTTGGACTTTAAGCGTGTGATCAAAAGTCCCATTGCAAGATGCGGAGAATTATACTGGATCGAACCGGTGATGATTTTTTTCAGCTTGTCATTAATATTTGCAGCCATATAGAATACCTCCTTTCATTTGATGTCATAATCCATGGCTAATGAAACACACAAGAGATTATCAAATTTGGAAAACATACAAATGAATCACAGACTTGAACAATTTATGTAAAATAATCTATAATTAATAATATACTGAAAATTCTATATTATCAATACGTAAATATTGATTTTTTTCAATTGGTATACTGCTAGACATATCATATGTAAAAGATTACTATATACAACAATGTGTGATATATTTGTGGATTGTAGAGATAAACGATATGTTATATGATTATTTTTAATGTTCCTGGAAGTGGACAGAGAAGGTGAAAAAATGTTGTATTCTGAATATTATCCAACAGGCAAGCTGCTCCGTGCAAGGTCTATATGCGTAATGGACGATTCCCTGCACGGAGCCGGCGATGATACAGAGCAGTTTGCTGAGTATTTGCGATGTCAAATATCTAACCCCGATCAGGGAAAATTCAATACTGTTCAATAATAGGATAGATGCTGATAAAGAGATTTGTTTACAGCAGCTTCCTTATAGTGAAGTTATCTTCAAGCAGCACCCAGTTTTCGGGGTAGGGGTATCCCAATGCCCAATAGCTTATGCCGCCGAGGTTATACTCTTTTGCTGTATCGAATTTCGCCTGGGCGCTTCTGGCATCCTCGAACCACACTTCATGCTGCCTGCCCTGTTCATCCCAATAGCGGTAGAAAGGTGATGCGGCAATCGGATCATAGTGTATATTGACACCATATCTGATTGCCCTGTCTCTTGCTTCCTTGTTGCTGAAGGTTTCAGCCTCCTGCCCCTGTACATGGGGCAGCAGCCAATCCCGGGCGTAGATCTGGAAGCCCATGAATATCTTGTATCGCGGCATGACAGAAACTGCGTAGTCGAGCACGCGCCTGATCTCATTCAATGGAGAAATAGCACGGGGCGGACCTAAGCGATAGCCCCACTCATAGGTCATAAGAACGACGAAATCCAGGATCCTTCCATGGGCGGGATAATCATGGGCAGTATACAGCAGCCCGGACTGTTCGGCGCTCACCTTCGGCGCAAGTGAGCTTGAGACAAAATAACCAAGGGGATGCAGGCGATCCACCGTTCTCTGGATAAACCTGTTATAGTTTTCCCGGTCTTCAGGGAGAACATTTTCAAAATCCACATTAAGTCCCATGTAGCCCTTCTGATCCATGATACGAAGTATATTATCAATCAGACGCTCCGATACCTCTGTACTGCTAAGGACAGCATGAGCGACGTTCTCTCCAAGTTCGCTTGAAGTAAAATTGTTTACAGACATCATAGGGACGGCTCTTTCGGCATAAGCCGCATTGATTGAGGGAAGATCATCTATGGGCTCCATGGAACCATCTTCTCTGATCCTGTAGGCAAATGGGGAAGCGTATGTCAGATTGCGTCCGACACTTCTGACGATAGGAGCTGCCCGCTGACCAAGAATATATATGAATCCGTTGACATCCATCACCCGCCTCTGCTTGATCGGTATAACGAGTTCATTACCGGGGTAGATCAGGTTCGGGTTTGTGATGTTATTTATAGTCATCAGTGTCCGGAGTGAAGCACCGTATCTTTGAGCTATCTGATAAAGTGTTTCTCCGGGCTGTACTCTATGTTTTGGAGCAGGAATGTAGAGCACATCTCCAGGCACGATCCGGTTGGGGTCAGCGATCTGGTTGCGTTGGATTATTGACTGAAGAGGTACCCTATAGGTTTGAGAAATACTCCAGAGAGACTCACCTGCCCTGACGGTGTGGTAGGCATCCTCCGTTGAGATCACCAGCGCCTGCCCGATCACCAGGCGGTTTGGGTATGTCAGATCATTTGCATCTATTATACTTCCTGTTGAAACACCATATAGGTTGGCAATCGTCCACAACGACTGCCCGGAGCTGACAACATGAATAATCATTTTAATGTACCTCTGTTTATTTGCTATATTCATAATATTCATGGGATCACAGATAGGTTACGGTAACCGATTTTGATTATTATTTTGTGATAAAATTAAGTGAACTTTTTACCTGTATAGACACTCTTATATGTATAAGGGGGGAAGCGGATGGATACAGAGGATCTGCCTGTATTGGAAGATCTGATCGTAAACAGGGTATATCAGGATGGCGGAGACCTTTGTGTATCGGCATCCAGCAGGGGCATACCTGAAATGGGACTTTTTAGAGGAGGAGATCAGCTGGAGCAGGTCAATTATGATGAATTTGAACTGGAGGCAGAGAGCGCAGAACCTGTGGAAAGAGTATACAGGTTCAGGGAAACAGCAAAAGCAGATGCCGATCAGGACGGATCAACTGTTGAAAGGCTGGAGCTGCAGATAAAATATATACGATATACTGAATTCAGCACTGACATTGTTAATATACCGGTTGATTGAACTGTTGTGTTATAATGGAAAAGGGTGGTTGAATTGGCTGAGCAGAAGAAGACCTTCATTGAGAGACGAAAGGGGCCTGACGCAGTAGTCAAGGCCGTTTGGTGGACAGCGGGCATAAGCTGGCTGCTGTTTATTGCCGCAGCATTATTTTTCGGTGAAGCCTGGCCTGAAACCGAAACTTTCTTTGATCGTCAGTTTGATGTATCAATAAGAGACTACTGGGATGAAAATGTACTCCAATACGTATTTTTTATCCTGGTAATGAACCTGGCTGTCTGTATCATTGGGTTCATATTCAATATGGCCAGGCATAAAAGAAAGACTGATAAGATCAGCAAATCCATATTGGTCCTTGGAATCGTGACATTTGCAGGAATACTATGGTACCTGCTCAGGTGAACACAGAGATGGGCAAAGGAAAGGCTGCAAACGAGATCATGCAGCCTTTTATATATTTTTTGGAACATTTTACATTTCAAAGCTATCTAACATATGTGTAAAAGGCACTCGAAGAGAAGATCAATATCAGTGAAGGATTATTGGTATGATGGGAAAGGCTGTAAAACACAATAAATTTATATTATTATTACTGGCAGCTTTATTGCTTGTAACAGGCTCGTTTGTTTTTGTTTTACGCAGCAGCAGCCTTGGAAACAGCGATGCCGCCACAAATTATACGACTGCTGGTGAAAGGAATATCCAGGTTGCCGGGAAACAATATGATATAGCCTTTGATGAGAGTTCTGCCGTTATTTCCATTGAAGATAACAGTGAAATTTATAAATACGATGTCGGAGAAGCAGGAACTGTGATAGTTAGCGATTGCATCTCCGATATTGATGGTGACGGGACTGATGAGCTCCTGCTCATCACAGGAGAAGCCGGTCAGGAGTATGGTTCTGATTTTTGGATACTGAAGCTCGAAATGGCGGACGGGTCAGTAAGCGTCAGTGATACGGACAGGATCAGCCTGAAGGCATTCAATCCCTGGAAGGTTCAGACCTGCGATGTGGATGGTGACGGCACGCTGGAGGTATCCTTCGGTGTATATAAAACATCCAGGTTCCACCCTGTTATGGCGAAACGACCTTTCATATATGACCTGCATGAAAACGGGATATCTCCAAAATGGCGTGGATCAAGGCTTTCAAGACCTTTCGACGATTATATCTTTTCGGATGTCAACTCCGATGGCGCTGATGAGATCGTATCTATCGAGCATCTGGCTGATGGAGGAAAGGCTGTGAATTCCTATGCATGGAAGGGCTTTGGGTTTGAGGGCATTGGCGAAAGCTGTGCATTTGATGACATCCTCAGCATCAGAGAGAGTGAGGCAGACGGCGAAGGAGTGCAAATGATAGATGCCTGTGTGACAGTTGATGGACAAGAGAAGTGGATCAGGCTGATCCATGGAGATGACATGTTATCTGTTGTTGAGGATTGATTTACCCTGGATCATATTTTAGGAAAGAGAGTGGAGTGTAAATGACGGGAAGAAGAGTTTTGGCAGTGGTTCTGGCAGCAGTACAGATGATAACGTGTGTGGTGGCGCTGACAGCGTGTACGTTGTCTGTAGATCTGCCGGAAAAGAAAGATGGAAAGCAGGCGGAGGAATTGCCGGACAGCCGGCAGACAACCGGAGGAGAGGACCAGAGCGGGGATGCGGCCGGGACTGATGGAGACAAGGATGGGAATGCGTTGCCTATGGGCATATCTCCGGTATTCGCAGCTGAAAGGGAAAGAAAGTACATTGATGTGGAATGGAAGCCTGCAAGCTATGAGAAAAAGGTTACTCCATACAAGGTGAACAAGGACCTTTCCAATGTGGAAAATGCGGATCAGTTTGGCAAATTTTCAGCACGGCAGCTGGAACTGCTCTCCAATAACGGGTTTGTAGTAATACCGTCAGATCGGGAGCAGCTTTTCTATATTTATGAAACGAATGAGTATTTCAAGCTGCCCAGCCTCATTACAACTGATTCGGTGCTTCAGACCTATCATATATTTTTCGACTATTCATTAAGGACCGTTGAATTGAATTATTTGCTGGATGATCTTGAGCAGCTCACCGATAGTATGCTGAAGAAATCTATCGGATCGTACGGAAGTATCAGGGATCCGGAAGTGAAAGCTGCAGCACTCAGGAATATTGCTTACTTTGCTGTTGCACAGATGGCATTGGAGAAAGAGCTGCCGGAGGAGATCCCGAATGAGGCGCTTGAGCTGGCAAAGTCAGAATACAGGCTGATGTCGGCCGCAGAAGGCTTTGAAGTATCGCCGATCTTGGGCTTCAAGCTGGATTACAGCCAATACAGACCCAGAGGTCATTATACAAGAAACCATTCATTTGAAAGATTCTTTAAAGCAATGATGTGGTATGGACAGGTACCGTTCCCGCTGATCGATGATAAGGGACAACTGGTCGTGCCGCAGACACTGCAGGCGCTGCTTATTACATGCTGTATTTTTACGGAGGGAAGCGGGACACCGGATGCAGAGCTGTGGGAGAACATATATGATCCTACCGTGTTCTACGTCGGAAGCGCCGATGACCTTACGATATATCACTATAAAGACGTGCTTGTCAAAGTGTATGGCAGTTCACCCGACCCGGAGACCTTTACAGACAGCGCCAAGCTGAAGATGCTTCTGGAGGAGGCGAAAAAGCTGCCTCAGCCAAAGATCCAGGCGGATTGGGTCGAGGAACTGAATGGAGTGGACACTCCTGTTGGACTGCAGTTCAGATTTATGGGACAGAGGTACATTCCCGATTCAGAGATACTGCAAAAATTGTGCGAGGCTATCATCAGACCGTTCCCCAAAGGACTTGACGTCATGGGGGTCCTTGGCTCCGACAGGGCTTATGAAATACTGACGAAAACATATAACGAAGATAAAAACTGGGCGGAATATCCGAAAAAATTTAATGAAATGAAGGATAAATTTACAGCATTGCCTGACAAGACCTGGCGATCCAATATGTATTACGGATGGCTGTGGGTGCTTAAGGGTTTCCTTGCTCCCTTCGAAAAGGGCTATCCGTCATTTATGACCGGTAAAGCATGGCAGGACAAGTCGCTAAATACGGCTCTTGCCAGTTGGTCGGAATTAAGGCATGACACTATATTATACGGCAAGCAGAGCGGAGCAGAGATGGGCGGAGGAGAAGAAACGCCCTATATCAAGGGTTATGTGGAACCAAATATAGAAGTCTATGACAGGCTTCTCTGGCTGACCCGATACTCGAGAGAAAACCTGAAGGCCAGAGGAATGCTGGGCCCAGGTATGGATTCAAGTATGGGCGAATTTGAAGAACTGCTTCAGTTCCTGATAGACTGCTCTGTCAAGGAGCTCAGAAATGAAGAACTCACGAGGGAGGAGTATGATCGTATCCAGTTCTATGGAGGCGAACTGGAGAGTCTGACAAGTTCCTGTACCGATGAGGGTGTCAGATGGTTCGAGATCACATCAGAAACAGATAAGAATATGGCAGTCATAGCTGATGTACATACTACCCCGGGACTTTATCTGGAGGAAGGGGTGGGAACTGCATCCGAGATATTTGCAGTGGTCCCCATAGGCGGAAAGCTGTATCTGACCAGGGGAGCCGCTTTCAGCTATTATGAGTTTGTAAGCGATACCAGATTGACCGATGAGGAGTGGCAGAAGGCGCTAAGGGAGAAAGAACAGCCGCCGCTTCCCAAATGGACAGGATCGTTTACGGATGCGGGTGGCGTAAAAGCTGAGATCCCCATGCCTGTTGATACATTCGATTAAGGTTCCGACGGGGAAAATATGACATTATTTGAAGATATTCTTGCCTGATGATATACTGATGGAAAGACTCTCAAATAATTGTGAAGGGAGCAGAATTATGTTCATTATATTCGGATGGGGCCGGCAAACGCTTAAAAGCTTCGGGCCGGTTCTGAAATACCACTGTGACCATTGCAACAATGACAAGCATTGGGTTTTATATTGCAAAAGAACTTGGTTCACACTGTTTTTTATACCGGTCATACCTTATTCCACTGAATATCTGATGCTGTGTCCGGTATGTAAATACGGTGTAAAGCTTGAAAAGGATAAATTTGAAGAATATAAGGCGATCGCACTATGCAACTCGGATCTATTAAACAAAGTGATCACACAGGAGGAGCATACGGCAAGAATGGAACGACTGCTTCGTCCGCAATCTGATAAAGCTGCTGATGATATTGATATGACGGGAAAGACAGAGACTCAGAAGAATTACCTCAGACAGCTTAAGGAGATAGAAGAGGAGAGAGCCGCAAAAGCGGCCATGACAGCAGGCAGCCAGGACAGTGCATATACGGAAGGCGCAGCCGAAGAGGTGGGGGGCAATTGAATTGAAAGGCTCATATACGAAGGTGATGCTTTACTCTGTCACACATCTGCTGGTAGATCTGGCTTGCGCTTACTTGCTTTTCAGCAGGATTGCAGGTACAGAACAGTGGTACATTTGTATCCTTCTATATAATTTTTGTGCATTTGCACTTCAGATGCCCATTGGGCTTCTTGCTGACCGATGGAACCGGAATGCCGTATGTGCAGCTCTGGGCTGTGTCCTTGTTGCTGCGGCATATGGGTGCGGGGATCTTTCGATTGCAGCGGCATTGGCAGCGGGCATCGGCAACGCTTTGTTCCATGTCGGCGGGGGGATCGATGTATTGAATCAAAGCCGGGAAAAAAGCGGATTACTGGGTATTTTCGTAGCACCGGGGGCCTTCGGACTGTATATTGGAACCATGTACGGAATGAATAACACGGAAGCAGCAGCAAACATCGTATTGGCGCTGTTGTTGACGGCATTACTGATGTTATTGCTGCAGTATGCTCCAGGGAGGACCTTTAAATCTGATAATGAACCATTATCATTTCAACTAAAAGGTCTTGCTGCTGCGGGACATAATGATCTTAAGACCACAGTGGCGGGTGGTGTCATGACATGCCTGTTTCTGGTGGTGTGCCTCAGATCATATGTGGGCATGACACTTTCTTTCCCATGGAAGGGAGAAGGGTCATGGGGTCTTGTGCTTGTTTGTGCAGTTGTACTGGGGAAAATGGCGGGAGGCTTGCTTGCCGATGTATTCGGCCCTTTGAAAACCACGGTGGTTTCACTTGGTCTGGCAGCTATACTGTTCCTGTTTCATGGATATCCTGCAGCCGGTACTGCAGCCGTTTTTCTTTTTAATATGACAATGCCGGTGACTTTATGGGCTGTAGCCCGTATATTGACTGGGAGCAAGGGGTTCACATTCGGGCTTTTGACCTTTGGATTGTTCCTTGGCTTCCTTCCCGTGTATTTTGGCACAGATCCGCTGTTTACAGGCGGGACCGGCTTTGCGGCGGCTTCCGCAGTTTCGCTGGCTTTGCTTTGTGCAGGATTGGTTATGGCAGGTTCAGGATGGGTCATGCCAAAGCCGACATCGGGCGATTCGGTAAAGGAAACATCCTGAAAACTTCAGGGATGTGTGGCATTAAAAAATTATTAGTTGAAAGGATGCTTGTTATGAGAAAAAAGACACTGGTTAGATTTGTGGCGGGAATCTGTACTTTCATTATCCTGTTTATAATGAATTGCCCCCTTTCCAATGCCGATGTTGTCTGGGAGCCGGAGGATGATTTCTATAAGACACATGCCGATGAGTGCCAATATGTTCGCGCGCGGGATTTGATAGCAAACGGGCCGGGAGGAAGAGTAACTATATGGGAAAGTCCGGTATCGGACAGAGAAGTCGGTGAAATAAAGAACGGCAGCAAGGTTGGTGCAGAATACACATATGAAGACAAACGCGGGTATACGTGGGGCATCGTTTATATGGCCGGCGGTAAAACCGGATGGGTTCCGATGGATTATCTTGTAAAAGAGCCGGGACTCAAGAATTTCACCCTCAAGCACAGTGATGAGTATCAGGAATACAGCGGCGGGTTTTTGCCGCCGGAGGATGTGGAGATAATATATTTCTGGAGTTATCCGGGCTCTGGAGAAATAATAAACAAGACAGTTGCAGATCATGAGGATGCAATCAGCATTACCTCATCATATACAGATAATGAAGGAAGACAGTGGGGCTATGTGACTTATTTCCGGGCAATCAGCGGCTGGATATGTTTAAGCGATCCGTCAAATAATAAAATCCCTGTGAATGAAGAGGATGCAGCTGATGTTGTAATACCGCCGGAACCCACTGAAATAATTGCTCCTGAGTCAGAAGGCATCAATGTATTTATAGTAGTGGCAGTTCTTGTAGCGGCAGTAGTTGTTGGAACAGTTATACTGGTACGGGTTCTATTCAGAAAGAAAACAGCAAAGACAGATACGGGCAAGGCCCCGAATGAAATAAAATAACCATCAGCTGCATTGAGCTGAATGAACCAATGGAGCGGTAAACGGGGTGAGATAATGGGCAGCGCAGGTGCGATGAGTTTTGAGATATTTAAATATATGGGCATATCTCTTGGCTTGACGCTTGCTCTGGAGTTGATTTTCGCCCTGGTATGCAGGGTGAGGAACAAGAAGGATCTGCTGCTGGTATGCCTGGTCAATGTGATCACAAACCCTGTCGTAGTATTCTTGTATTATCTCACTGTGGGTAAAGGATGGTCTCTGCTGGTTTTAGCCTTGCTTGAGGTGCTCGCGGTAGTTGCAGAGGCACTATTCTATAAATCGTATGCTGAGAAGATAAGCCGCCCTGTCCTGTTTGCGATTGGGGCAAATATATTTTCCTTTTTCACCGGAAAAATGATACAGGTATTTTTATAAGTATAGATGGAGGTGTATCTAATGGGAAGTATTCTATCTTATAGTGCTGCGTTTGCTGATGTTGTGTATGTACCTCAACCCAAGATGTTTGGTCTGACGTTGGTACTTTGTGCGGCAGGTCTTGTTTTTGTTGTGGTTGTTCTAACAGTAGCGATCATACGCTACAACTGGAAGAAAAAGAGTGCTGACAAAGTCAGCACAGAGGACAACGTTGATATAAAGGACTGACCAGCCTGGCTCAGTTGAACTGTGAATTGTACAGCTCAGCATAGACATGGTCCAGCTTTATCAATTCATCGTGGTTACCCTGCTCCAGTATTCTGCCGTCCTTTATTACCAGTATCTTGTCGGCATTTCGGATCGTGGACAGGCGGTGGGCGATGACAAAGCAGGTCCGGCCCTGCATCAGCTTTCGCATGGCCTTCTGTATCTGCTGCTCCGTCCTTGTGTCTACATTCGAAGTGGCCTCGTCCAGTATCAGCATCTTTGAATCCAGCAGCATTGCTCTGGCTATAGTGAGCAGCTGCTTCTGCCCATATGATATATTTATGCCGTCATCGCTTAAAATGGTATTGTAGCCTTCGGGCAGCTGCATGATGTAATTGTGTATCCTTGCTGCCTTGGCCACGGTTATTACATCGTCCAGTGTCGCGTTTTTCTTCCCATAAGCAATGTTTTCATAAATCGTTCCATGGAACAGCCAGGTGTCCTGCAGTACCATCGAGTATGCGAGCCGCAGGCTTTTACGTGTGACTGAGCTAATATCACGGCCATCGATGGAGATAGTGCCGCTGTCGGGGTCATAGAATCTCATCAGCAGGTTTATGATCGTTGTTTTACCGGCGCCGGTAGGGCCAACGACGGCAATGAGGCTGCCTTCCTCCGCTGTTATATCCAGATCCCGGATTATTGGGCGTTCCGGTGTGTAGCCGAAACATACATCCTTCATTTCCACTTTGCCCTTTATGTCATCAAGGACAGCAGCTCCATCCATATCCTTTGGCTCCGGTTCTTCATCAATGAGCCGGAAAATGCGCTCGGCAGCGGCAAAGGAGGACTGCAGCTCACTGAGGATGTTGGCCATTTCATTTATAGGCCCGGAGAATTTCCGTGAATACAGCACGAAGGATGAAAGATTGCCCAGTGTGATGCGGCCGAAGAGAAAGAGCAGAGCCCCGAAAACACTGATGAGAGCAAGCGAAAGGTTATTAATGAGATTGACTGACGGCCCCATCATGCTGCCGTAATACTCTGCATCGTAATATGAATCGACCGCTTCTTTGTTTTTCTCATCAAACCTTCGCAGCGTGGATTGCTCCTGATTATAAACCTTGATCGTCTTTTGCCCCGATATGAGCTCTTCGACAAAGCCGTTGAGCTCGCCAAGCTTTGCAGAGCGCTTTCTGAAAAGCGGTCGCAGTTTGCCTGTCATAAACTTTGTCAGAATAATTGAAACCGGAATGGTTACAGCAAACACAAGAACCAGAATAGGTGAAATATAAAGCATCATTGCCAATGATCCGATAATAGTGAGCAGACTAGTGAATATCTGCAGCAGATCATTGGAAAGAGAAGCATTGACTGTGTCGATATCGTATGATATGCGGCTGATGATCTCACCGGTCTGGTGGCTGTCAAAGAACCGAACAGGCAGCTCCGCCAGCTTGTTGAACACATCGCTCCTCATCCTGAAAACAACCTTCTGGCTGATGCGGATCATTAAGACCGAAAGAATATACTCCAACACGGAGGATACAATATAAAAAACAATCATGAGCCCGCAATAGAAGAATACCTTGTCAAACTGAGCCAAGCCCGCGCCGTTGCCTATGGCGTCGATGGCATAGCCCGAAAGCATAGGCCCAAGAAGGGACAGCAGATTGCTGGAGGCCGAAAGAGCCACAGCCAGCAATCCGAGCCATTTATATCGGTATAAGTATTTCCATAGCCGTGCCATGATCCTTTTTGTGTCCTGCAGGCTGAACTTTTGCTTATCGCCGCTTTTTGCCGGATCCACCGGGCCTGCACCGAAGCCGCGGCCGCCTCCAAAACCCCGGCCCGGGCCAAAGCCTGACGGGATTCCTCCCGGTTTGCCAAATGAAGCATTAGCCAACGGCTTCACCTCCCATCTGGGAAGCATATATCTCATGATATTCACTGCATGTTTCCAGAAGCTCCTGGTGAGTCCCATATCCCAGAGTCTTACCGTCCTCAAGCATAAGGATATGGTCGGCATGCATTATCGAGCTTATCCTCTGTGCAATGATTATGGTTGTGGTATCCTTCATATTCTGATTTAGCGCCTTCCTGAGAAGGGAGTCGGTTTTGTAGTCCAATGCGCTTGAAGAATCGTCCAGTATCAGTATCTCGGGCTTTGCTGCCAGTGCTCTGGCAATAAGGACTCTCTGCTTCTGCCCTCCGCTCAGATTTGAGCTTTTTGTTGAAAGTATATGCTGGTATCTGTCTTCCAGGGATTCGATGAATCCGCTTGCCTGGGCATATACTGCAGCATCCTCTATCTGATTTTGGCTCAGCTCCCTGCCGAAGGAAATATTCGAGGCTATAGTATCAGCGAAAAGCACATCATTCTGAAAGACCACTCCGAATTTGGTATGCAGCGTATCCTGCGGGATACTCCGAATATTGTCACCCGATATCCTGATCACCCCGTCACTGGGATCGTATAGACGAAGCAGAAGCCTTATTATTGTACTTTTGCCGCTGCCGGTGGCACCTATGATCCCCAGAGTCTCGCCATGCCCGAGGGCAAAGCTGATATCCTCAAGGCTGTTTTTCCCGTTTTCATCATTTTTCTGTGATTTGTTGTCTGATTTTACCGCCTTGCCATGGTATGAAAATGTGACATGCTCGAATGATATATGATATCCGTTTTCTACATGGTCTTCCGGTACCGTTTCAAGCTCCCCGCCTGCGTCCAGTACCTGACGGATCCTTTCGGCTGAAGCGGTGCCTTTTGAGAAGATCACGAACATCCTTGTGATGGAGAGCATCGCATTGAGTATTATTGTGAAATAAGTGAGAAATGCGATTATTTCACCGGGTTTTGTCAGACCGGCATTGATCCTGTATGCGCCTGCAATAATGACCAGGGTGAGCCCCAGATTCAAAATAAGGTTCATCGCCGGGTTTGTCAGCGCCATGGTGATGTTTGCTTTGGATTCGCTCTCTACAACTTCTGCGTTGACTCCTTCAAACCTGCTTTTTTCATATTCTGTTTTTGACAAAGCCTTTATCACCCTGATGCCTGTAATGTTTTCGCGAACCGTGCGGACCAGCTTGTCGACTGACTTTTGGGCGTCGGTAAACATAGGGATGCCCTTCCTTGATACAAAGTACACCAGAAGACCAATAAAGGGTAATGTCAGTATCAGTATAAGGGACAAAACGGGCTCCAGCCCAAGGGTCACTATAATGCCGCCAAGAAGCAGTATAGGTGCCCGTATGCCCAAACGCTGCATCATGCCGATCATATGATGGATGTTGTAGGTGTCGGAGGTAAGTCTGGATTCCAGTGAGGGTATTGTAAACTCATCGACCTGCCTGCAGGACAGATAGCATATTCTCTCAAAAAGGTCATGCCGGATGGCCTCTGTCGTGTCTCTGGCGACTCTGGATGCCATCCTGTTTGCGATCACGTTGGTGATGAATGCCGCTGCCGCGCATAAAAGCATGATCCCGCCCCAGATGAAGACCAGTTTCACATTGCCAAGAGGGACTATGTCATCGATAGTATGGGACAGGATCCACGGAAGCAGCAGATCCAGTATAGTGCCCGAGAATTTTATGGTCAATCCTGCGAGCATGCGTAATGTATATGGTTTTAAGTATGACAGTATTTTTCTCATATCTATGGTTCACCCTCTTCGGCCTTCTGTGCGGCTCTTGTCATCACCCGATCGAGCATGGAGATCATAACAGCCTTCTCTTCTTCAGTAAGATCGGCGGTAACGTATGATTCCCATTCATCCAGCAGGTTTATTACCCTGGGCAGGATATCAAAAGCCTTTTGGGTGGGGTAGACCTGCATGATGCGTTTATCCTTGTCGTTGGGTATCCTATCGATATAGCCGTTGCTTTCCAGAAGGGCAAGCTGGCGGGTAACGCTGCTTTTATTCACATAGATGGCTTTGGCCAGCATATCCTGCGAGATTCCGGGATTATTGCATATATTCAGAATATATGTATGCTGGTAGCCGTTGAGCCCATCATGCTCCAGCTTTCCGTTCCTGAACAGGACAGCGCAGCGGGATATCCGGTTTATGTATCTCATTAGCGCGCCCATATATGCCTCCTGTCACATGTGAATATTAGTTGCGTGCGCAACTGTTATAGAAAAGGATACTACTAACAAATGACTTTGTCAAACTTAATTTTAGTATGAAATCGGGAAATATCTAGAGAGCATCGATATGGTTCGATGCAGGTCCCGACGGGTCAGTATGTCTGTCGCAGGGCAATGTGATAATGAATTCCGAACCCTCTCCGGGCGTACTGTTGACGATTATACTGCCGCCATGCTTCTCAACGATTTTGTAGGATAAAGGAAGTCCAAGTCCAATGCCTATCCGCTTGCCTTTTATAGTAAAGCGCGGATCGAACACATTTCGCAGGTCCTCTGCAGAGATGCCTCCGCCGTTGTCTTTGAAGCTGATGTGAATATTACTGCCGCTGCAGGAGGTGCTTAGAGTAATAGTTCCTCCTGTTTGGACGGATTCGATGGCGTTTTCAAGGAGATACATGAATACCTGGTTCATAAGCTTGGGATAGCAGGTAATGTTGGGTATATAGGAGAATTCCTTCTTTATTGCTATCTTTTTTGAGTCTATCTGCTCACCAAGGATGATGACTGTGCTATCGAGGCCTTCTAAAAGATTGACCTCCTTGAGATCGGATTCGTCCAGCCGTGAGAAATTTGTCAGATTACGGACAATGTCGGCTATCCTTTCGCCGGCCTCCCTGTTTATTTCCCTCAGAGGTGCGATAGATGAGAAAAATGATTTCATACTGGAGGTATCATTTTGGTCGACCTGATCCAGTAAGGACTCTTCAAATTGTATATTGGAGCTTATTACAGCAACTGGAGTATTCAGTTCATGGGCGACACCGGCTACGAGTTTGCCCAGCGCTGCGATCTTCTCAGTCTGGACAAGCTGCTCCTGAGCATCTGTCAGCGCATCCATCGTTGCCATCAGTTGTTCATTCATGGCGGTAAGCTCTTCATTCATTTCGGTTAGTTCATTGTTTGCATTATTGAGCTGTTCTGTTCTTTCAAGTACCTTTTGCTCCAGTGACCTGTTCAACTCGGTAATACTTTCATGAGCCTCTTTCAGTTTCTTGTTTTTCTCCTCCAGTTCTCCGGAGTATTCCAGCGCTTTCCTGTGGATATCGTTATATCTGTAAACCATAGAAAACACAAGGGCTGCTATAACTACTATCAAACCCCATGTATGATACTGTGTGCCTTTTCCCTGGTTGATGAATATGACAAAAATGATGTCGTACAGTCCTGTCAGACAGTACCCCACAGTGCCAAGAACTATTATCCTTCTCTCGATTTGGGAGTTCTCGCGGTTTTTCAGCACCAGTACAAACAGGATGCAGGCGGATATACCGAAGAAGGCAAAGAATACCGGCATGAAGGCAAATGCCCAGCACAATCCGGACAGGTCCAGTGTCGCCATGACCAGGGTATATATTAAGAAAATCATACTGAATACATCAGCAAGCTTTCTATACTTTTTCAAAACATATGGCTTGAAAAACATACATATCGCCGCAGGCATGAGCCCGTTTGAGATGAATGCCAGATAGTAAAACAGGGTGGGTACACCGATTATATATTTAAAGTACGACTGGTAAAGGGTTATGATCCCGGAGGTAATCGACAGAAACCCAAAGGACAGCATTGCTTTGGCATTGACCTTTATAAAAATCAGCAGCAACATGAATATCAGTCCTGCTGACAGCAGTATAAAGCCAAGGATCATATTCAGAAGACCGGAGTCCAGCATTTCATTTAATTGATTTTCATATGAAGTCAAGTCGCAAAAGTCCAGTACATAAGCATTTGTTTTATTATACAGAGCTTTGGGCAAGGCTTTTATATATACGGTCTTTCCGGATGAATTTTCAGGCAGTCTGGCAAATCGGCTGTAATAGTATTCAAATACCCTTCTTAGCCCCGGCTGTTCAAGATAGTGGTTTGAGTAGATATTCTGCCCGTCCAGATATATATCCATACTGTTGCCAACATCGTAAAATCTCAGTACAGCGCCCTGGAAGTGATGCTCAGGCAAGGTTGTCCTGAACCAGATATATTTATCTTCTTTCGGAACTTCGATATAAATGCCCGGCTGATAAGGCTTCCAGCCTTCGCCGTCGTCACCCTTCACCCAAGCCGGAACTCCGGCAGGATCTTCGGGCGATACTCCCAGCTTGTATTCCAGGTTGCTCAGTGAAATCAAAGAGGGCTCCTCTTCAGACGGAGAGGCCATTGATATTGGAGGCAGCGAACATAAAAAAACAACAAAAATCAGTACGACGATAATAACCTTGCGAAAAAAAGCTGTTCTTGATGAAATATCATGAAAAAGGTCAGCCATATAATGTCTCCAAAAGCCCTAATGAGATTATTACGACATGTGAACTGTCATTGAATTAAGTCTATGTTGTTTTTGTTGTTATGTCAAGTAATGCCATATCATATGTCTGACCCGGCCCCGGTATCCGCTATACAGATTCATTATGGCGCGGCCGGTGATTTTCTGAGATAATATGCTCATAGGGAGGATGTCATATGCGGGCGGTAGTACAAAGAGTAAAGAGAGCTAGCGTTACTATAAATAATGAAGTTGTATCAGAAATATCCAAGGGACTCCTGATACTGGTCGGAGTAGGCGGCAATGATACGAATGCCGACGCGGATTATCTGGCTGAGAAAATAGCCGAGCTGAGGATATTCGAGGATGACGGCGGGAAGATGAACCTTTCTGTAAAGGAAATAAAGGGAGAATTGCTGGCCGTATCGCAATTCACTTTATACGGTGACTGCAGGAGGGGAAGAAGGCCATCCTTCTCCGAGTCTGCAAGACCCGAGCTTGCCAGACCATTATATGAGTATTTTGTAGAGAAATTGAGTGAAACTGCCGGAACAGATGTCAAGACAGGAGTTTTCGCAGCTGATATGGCTGTTGAGCTGATCAATGACGGTCCGGTCACGATACTGCTCGACAGCGGAAAACTGTTTTGAGCAGCGAGGCGGGTATATATCCCGCCTCGTTGATAAACTGCATTTTATTCGAGTTGAAGTCTCATAATGCCTCCTTGATTTTTTTTGCAGATGCCAGGTGATAGACCTTGGAGTGCAGATCTTTTCTCAGTTTCATGTTTTTTGCGCGCTGTTTCAGCCTTTGCTGTCTCGATGGTTTCATACTGCTCTTTACTTTATTTATGATCCCGGAGATACAGTCTATGTACTTTTGAATCGTGTCCCCCTTTTTCAGCTGAATCTTTATTTCATTGTTTTTTACTGCTATCCGGCGTTTCCTGCAGAATATGGATTCCTGCCACTCATGGCGGATAGCCCTGGCCAAATTGCTTCCGATCCTGTCCTGTGTAAAGATCCCGAGCACATAGCCACAGGAGCGGCTGCTGCTGCCTCTGAGGCTGATGCTCGTGATCCTGACTGTGCCGACAACCTCCAAAACCCTTCACACCCCTTTATGAAAATGGGTCAATTTGATGCAGATACTGATTTTCTTGTTTTTCCGGCCGGTTTTTTTGCTGATACCTTAAAGGTATAATTCTCATTTGCATTGTTGTCCCAGTTGCCTGCACTGTCCCTAAAGCAGATGTTCAGGCTGCCCGACATTTTAAGGCCGAGCTCTGTCTCAAATCCGTCACCGGAGAGTGTCATCTCCTTCAGTTCTGAATCAGTCCAGCTGTCGCCGTACCCATAATGCACGAAGACTCTGTCAGCTCCGGATGCAGCCAGCAGACCCTTGTAGATGAGGCGGATTTCTTCGCCTGTGCATATTTTTTTGCCTGCAACCTCTATACCCTGCCCGGTGTATAGATTTTCACATTTGTTCAATATGATCCCTCCCAGTAAGTATATTACATAAATTACCATACAAGATAAAATAATACACCACATCATCTGATATTTCAACTACTGGCGGAATTTTTTTTACAAACGAAAAATTTCTTTGAATTATGTGTTATAATAATCGATAATACAGTTATTTATTAACACAGCGATGAGAAAAGCAATGGTTTATTACTCCCGACAGAGAGCCGGTGGATGGTGCGAACCGGCGGGAGAATCGACCTTTCCACTTTTTGAGCTGCCGATGAGGAGTCGGAGGCCGGTACCCTTTAGCGTACCTTCGAGTGGCAGGCAGTATCGCCGGCAATTTGGGTGGCAACGCGGATTCCTTCCGTCCCATTGATTTATATGGGTTTGGAAGGATTTTTTATTTTCTCTTGTTATTGAGGGCAAAATACGAAAATATCGTCAGGAGGTAAGAGAAATGCTGGATATCAAGGTTTTAAGGACTGATCCCGAACTGGTCAAGGAAAACATAAGGAAGAAATTCCAGGATCACAAGCTGGTACTGGTGGATGAAGTCATTGAGAAGGACAGACAGTACAGGGAGGCGAAGACCCGCTGTGATGAAATAAGGAGCCAGCGCAATTCTATCAGCAAGGAAATAGGCTATATGATGGCAAAGGGCATGAGGGAAGAGGCTGAGAAAAACAAGGCAAAGGTAGTGGAGATCACCAATGAGCTTGGTGAGCTTGAGAAGCTGGAGGAGAAGCTGTCTGCCGAAATTCGTGAAAGAATGCTTGTGATCCCGAATATAATCGACAGCACAGTCCCCATCGGCAAGGATGACAGTGAGAATGCCGAAGTTGAACGTTATGGAGAACCGATAGTGCCGTCTTTTGAGATCCCATACCATGTGGATATCATGGAGAAGCTTCGGGGCATCGACCTTGACAGTGCAAGAAAGACCAGCGGCAATGGCTTTTATTACCTGTGCGGTGATATTGCCAGGCTGCATTCCGCCATACTGTCGTACGCCCGCGATTTTATGATAGACAGGGGCTTTACTTACTATATACCGCCATTCATGATCAGAAGCGAGGTCGTGACCGGTGTCATGAGCTTCACTGAAATGGAAAACATGATGTACAAGATAGAAGGGGAGGACCTGTACCTGATCGGCACCAGCGAGCACTCCATGATCGGCAAGTTCATCGATACGATACTTGACGAGGAACAGCTTCCTCAGGCGCTGACCAGCTATTCTCCCTGCTTTCGCAAGGAGGTAGGCGCTCATGGTATCGAGGAGCGCGGCGTGTACCGTATACACCAGTTTGAGAAGCAGGAGATGATAGTTGTCTGCAAGCCGGAGGAAAGTCCGGAATGGTTTAAAAAGCTTTATCAGAATACTGTAGACTTTTTCCGCTCACTGGATATCCCTGTACGCACTCTGGAGTGCTGCTCCGGCGATCTGGCAGACCTGAAGGTAAAGAGTATAGATGTGGAGGCATGGTCGCCCCGTCAGCAGAAATATTTCGAGGTGGGCAGCTGCTCCAACCTGGGCGATGCACAGGCCCGCCGTCTTGGAATCCGTATAAGGAACAAGGAGACGGGGAATTATTTTGCTCACACGCTGAACAATACAGTTGTAGCGCCTCCCCGCATGCTGATAGCATTTTTGGAGAACAATCTGAATGAAGACGGTTCCGTTAATATTCCCGGACCTCTGCAGATGTATATGGGTGGTAAAAAAGTGATCAAATGATTCTGAGCAATATTCGGCACCGGTCCCTTCAACGGACCGGTGCCTTTTGCGTCTTCATCTTCTTTGCTTTGATCTCGGCCAGAAGCCAGATGATAAGAGGTAATATAACCTGAAAAGGAAGAGCGTAGTAGGGGTACACTTTTGTTGCCCAGTCGAACATTTCCATAGTGTTTTTATAAACTATGTATGCAAGAAACGTCATCAGCAGGCCTGTTTGGATCGCTATAGACCTGTAGTCGCGCAGACCAATGACTCTGCTTATCCCTCTGCACGCTACAAGCAGGCATACACTGGCTTTAATAAATACACCGACGGCAAATGTAAAGGATACTGTGACCTCTATTCTTTGTAAAAACTCACCGATGCCTATCATAGCTACAGCAGTATGGGAGGAAAAATACAATCTGCTCCTCATAAATCCCAAAATCATTATATTCCTGATGGTAAGCAGAATAATAGTTGCTCCGGCGATCAGTATCCCATAGAAATAGACCTTGCGGTGGGACTTCTTGTTTTTTAAAGTATATAGAGCACCCATCATAAGTACTGTTTCTGCAAAAGGAAATGAAAATGTAAAAAAGCCGCCTCTTAAAACGGGAGTCAGCCCCTTGCCCAGTATAGGCTTTATATTGGACACTTCCAGCTTGGGGATAGCCAACAGCTGTACTGCCACGATTATCGTCATGAAAATGGGAAGCAGGTATGCGGCCGTTCTTGCCATTACTTCGATTCCGTTTCTTACATTGATGATACAGCAGATCGATAAGATCAGCATTGAGACCATCATAGGTGTTTCCGGCATTGCAACCGTGCCCAGGAACTCGCCGAAATTTCTTACGACCAGGGCGCCGAGGTGGAAGGCATACCAGATATACAGGACTGATGCTGCTTTACCGAGGATTCTGCCCATAGTTATATCCAGGATCTCAAATAAGCATTTTCCATGATAAAGAGAAAGTATTCTGGAATACACTAACAGTATAGGAACAGACATGAGGATACCCGCTATTCCGGCAAGCCAGGCATCGTTTTCTGCTTCACTCCCAATACCAATGATCAGAGTGCTCCCGGTAACAAAAATCGTTAATAGACAAATACCTTCCTTATCATTTATCTGTTCTTTATGCATAAGATGCTTACACTCCCAAAATAGAATCGATCACGCTTTTGATAAATGGAGATGGGCTGGGTATTTCGATGTCAAAGCTCAATAGTATTGCGCATGTAAATGAGAGAGTCCATAGTACAGAGTTTGCCAGGAATTCCTTCCAGAGCTTCTGTTTATATAACGGGACAAATTCATATACTGCAAGCAGTCCGTATGAAATAACGATCAACAGGATCATTTGTTGCCTACCTCCAATGGCTTTGACAGCATTGAGCTGTTCTTGATCCGCATTTTTACTTCGATATTGACCTTAATATCCTTGAAAATACTGTTCCAGTCCTGCTCTATGATACGCCAGGCTGATGGATCATTTTCTCTTATTTTGTCTCCGAAGCCAAAAATATCTGCGTCATATTCCTTTTGAGCCATCTTTATTATGCCCTCGATGCGGGCTTTTAGCATATTTTCAGCCAAAACCTCGAGTTTCTTTCGCCCATCCTCTGCTATCATATCTTCAGAGGTACTGATCTCATCGATAGCAACATCAGTACTGACTTTTATATCCACTTCAACTGAGCCGTTTCTGAAAACCGGAACTGTCTTTGTTTTGCTTTTCTTTATCTCCAGAGAAACCTCTGTACCTATGCCGCTGTCTTCTTCTTTTACGACTAATACACCGCCTGTTATCTGATCACGGACAAAAAGCAGGGACATCGTATCTGTACCGTTAATATATCCGACCAGCCGGTCACCTTTGAATATTGCGGTACCTTCAAGTTCAGGACCTTTTGTGCTGTCAACTGACCTCAGATTGACTGCCGAGGCTATTGCAGCAATGCCTGTGCCCTCTATTTCATTTGCGAATTTCCACAATTCAATGTCGGGGGCATGGTTCAATCTGTCCTGACTGTCTATTATTTTATGGATCTCATATGAAACCACAGTCTCTGATATTGGATGTGAGGTCAGTATTTCGCTGGCAGTCGGCTCTTCGGACACAAGAATATTGATGTCGGTCCTTGTCTCGGAATCTCTGCTGAACCAGTCGATCACTTGCAAAATACCGTCCTGAGCAAGGTCGCGGCTTACTATAACTACCTTTGCATGGCTCCAGTACAGTCTCTTGCCTAACACGGATGCAAGGTGCCTTACCGCATCAAATATTGTTTCACCCTCTATGGTAAGTATTCTGGGCTTTGGTTCCGATTCCTTACCAAATCCTACTTCTACAGTTTCCACAGTAATACGCAGTCTGTCATTCGAGCCTTTATCTATAGCGACACCGGCAACAACAGCCAATTGGTCTATCTCCGTGAGATTCCAGCACCCTGACAGCAGGGTGGAGGATATAATGATGATTGCGGTCAGCATTGCCAATATCCTTGTTTTCATTTCGGCCGTTTCCTCCTGTCTTTCCCGGGTGCCTGCCTTACGAGATTTTTCATACCGATGATTTTCGGACGCAGTGTCATGGTCCACCATGGCGCCCGTATCCAGATATCCTGACTGTCATGATCCTTGAATCTGGTAATGCCCAGCATGTAAGGGACTCCAAAGGAACGAATGCTCATAAGATGTACAGTGAGGACAATGAATGCAAATATAAAGCCATAGACACCGAAAAAGGATGCTGCGGCCAGGAATGAAAACCTTAGTACGATAGTTACGGTAATAAGATTTTTATTCAACAATGACAGTATGCCGGTCAGAGCCGTGATTATTACAACAGGAGCGCTTACCAGCTTAGCATCGACTGCCGCCTGTCCCAATACCAGCGTGCCTACGATGCTTATTGCCTGTCCTATCGGTGTCGGCATCCGTATACCGGCCTCTCGAACGATGTCAAATATGATCAGCATGATAAACAGTGAGAAAACAGTAGGGACAGGCACCCCTTCCCGGGCTGCTGATATGCTCAGCAATAGCTGGGTCGGCAGCATTTCCTGATGATATGTAACTACTGCCTGAAATAATGCAGGTATGGTAAAAGACATTATTGCGCTTATAGTCCTAAGGAGCCTGTTGATCGATGAAAATATATAGTTGTTATAGTAGTCTTCGTTTGCCTGACCGGATTCTGCCAGTATAAAGGGCACTGTAAGAACGAAGGGACTGCCGTCTACAAACAGGGCGGTCCTGCCTTCAAGCAGCTTGGAAGCTATTACATCCGGTCTTTCACTGGCGCCAACGGTTTCAAATGGTGAAAAGGGCTCATCCCTGATAAGCTCCTGTATATATCCGGAGTCAAGCACTGCATCTATATTGATCTTATCAAGACGGCTTTCCAGTTCTTTAACTATACCGTCCATTACCAGTCCCTCTATGTAACATATGCAGATTTCTGTCCGGGTTCTTTCGCCGAGCTCTCTGAATTTGAATTTCAGACCGGGGTCTTTTATTCTGCGGCGGACCAGTGCCAGATTGTCCTTGATGGATTCTGTAAAGCCCTCCCGCGGCCCCCGGACGACTCTGGCCGATTCCGGCTCGGTTACGGATCTCTTCTCCCAGCCCTGCGAACTAATGATCAGAGCTGTATCATATCCTTCAAGTAAAAATATAGTCTCCCCGGAGACTATGGAACCGACAATAGTATCGATATCTGCAGAGACCTTGATGCTGTTGGCTGCAATGACCTTATACTGCAGTTCGTCCAGCAGATTTTCGCTGTCTATCTGTTCGGACAGATCATTGCTTAATACCGGCAGTAATATATTTTCGTTAAGCAGCTCTATATTGACCATGCCGTCGAAATACAGCAGGCAGCACTTGGCAGAAGCCAGATGCTTGTTTTGAAACCGCCTTTTCACAAATGTAGCGTCATCTTTAAAGACACCCTCAAACAATGAAATGTTTTGCTCGAGGGATGTCGTCAGCGTCAAATTATTCAGGGACTTTTTATACACAACATCACCCATCATTATTTGTTTGCAGTTGAGTCAATATTTAAACATAACAAGGGTATAAGCTTGTATAATGATGTGGTGTTGATTATATAAAGAAAAAGGCCTGCGGTAATTGGATCATTACCGCAGGCCCTCTGGTTCCTTACTTGCTTATTTTCTTCTCGTAAAAGTATTTTGCAAATTCCTTGATGTGCCCCATTTTTCCGTATAGGTGAAATGTTTTGTCATAGCCGCCCGAGAGATATGCTGTGCGTATATTGCTTTCGTGGAGCCTTCTCATACAAGCCTGAAGAACCTTCTGGGCATAGCCCTTATTGTAGAAATCTGAATGTGTGCAGACCCTTTCGATTTCCGCAGAATTGTTCTCATAATCTATAAACGCTTCACAGCCTGACACCTGCCGGCCTTCTTCATTTACGAGGACAAAATCAAAATGTGCATTATAAATGGGACTTCTTCTGGTATACTCCCTGATCTGGCGCTCCATATCCTCACTTAAGTCTTTCGACCAGGCATTTCCCCTAAGTCTTGTTTGCTCATCATAATCGCCGTTTTCAGCCATGCTCTGGAATGAGACAGAGGGGTCATCGATATTGTAATCTTTGAAAATACTTGTATCGAATATTCTTGTCTTTTCCATCTGATCGATTTTCTCATAGCCATGTGCTTTGAGGATATCAATAAGCTCTGTCTGATGTTCTGCTGCCGATGTGACCAAAGTATCGTACTTGCAGCCCCACTCTGTTTCGACCCAGTGCAGCAGCTCCGGATATAAACTGGAATAGCTGTCTTTCAGAAATACACAAAAATCATTATTAAAGTCCTCAGATATTACAAAGCCTATTAAATTGTGAAAATAGTCGAACCATAGATGAGCGCCTTTACTGAAATTGTCCGGAAAGTGCTTTTGCAGATTGAAAATGTTGTATTTCCAATCTACAATACGCCCGATATGCCAGACAAAGTAGTCTTTTTTACAGGTGTTATCCTGGATAATGAATTTGCACAGGTTGTCAAAATCATTGCTCTCAAAAATAAATTCACGGTGATATGTTCTCATATGTACCTCCATTGCATTCACGGTTTACTTAACTTATTATATTAGAAATTGATGGACAAATATATGCCGAATACTTTTTCAATTGTTTTATACCTGGAAGCAAGGAGCGGAAAAAGGGCGCTGAGTTTACTACATGCATATAATCAGCCGAATTTCAGGAAAATTTTGATTTTCTATCGTATAATATTATTGTCGGGCTTGGTATAAGGAGCCAGACTGAAATGGAGGTCGATGGGATGACGTCAGCGGGCGGTTTTATTTTTGGTATTTTTCCAATAATGTTTGGTATTGTATTTGTTATAGTTATTGCTATATTTATTTTCACTGCAGTAAAGGGCGTTGGCCAATGGAACAGAAACAATAATTCGCCGATTCTGACAGTGGATGCGAGGGTGGTTGCAAAAAGGACAGATGTGTCCCATCACCATCATAATAGCGGAAACAATATGGGTCACATGAGTACATCCACTTCATATTATGTGACATTTGAGTTTGAGAGCGGAGACAGGCTGGAGCTGCATGTACCCAGCAGAGAATTCGGATATCTCGTTGAGGGGGATATGGGGAAGCTGACGTTCCAGGGGACGCGGTACAAAGGCTTTGATCGGTTCGGTGATCAATTAAGTTAAGATAAAATACTTGAAGGAGTGAATCAAAATGCAAAGCAGAGAGCTGGCAAAATATATCGATCATACTGCATTAAAGTCTGATACAACAAGAGAACAGATAATAGCTCTGTGCAGGGAGGCTGTGGAATACGGATTTGCTACAGTATGCGTTAATCCTTGCTATGTTGCACTGTGCAGTGAACAGCTGAAGAATACGGATGTAAAGGTGTGTACTGTTATAGGCTTCCCATTGGGGGCGAACACCACCGGAACCAAGGTGTCGGAAGCAATCGAGGCTGTAAAAAACGGCGCATCGGAGGTCGATATGGTTATCAATATTGGCGCCGTGAAAGCCGGAGATCATGAATATGTAAGAAGAGATATCAATGAGGTCGTGAAAGCTGCCGGCGATAAAGCCGTTGTAAAGGTGATCCTGGAAACATGCCTGCTGACAAATGAGGAAATCAGATCGGTATGCATGATATGTAAAGAGGCCGGTGCAGGATTTGTAAAAACATCAACAGGGTTTAGCACTCATGGAGCGACTGTCGAGGATGTCATGTTAATGAGACAAACAGTAGGGCCTGATATGGGAGTAAAGGCATCCGGAGGCATAAGAGATCTGGAGACTGCCATAGCTATGATTGAAGCAGGCGCCAACAGATTAGGGACCAGCGCATCCATTAAAATCGTTAATGGATAAGGCTGCAGATACGACTGTTGTCTTAGCTTATCGTTAAAACTTTTTGTAAAAAACAGTTAAGATTTCTTAACCTTTCACAGTGAGGGTATTTTTTCTGATATTCTTGGTTTATGGCAAGACCTATCTGTGTTTGGGGGAGGAATAGACAATGGCTGAATTAACAGACAAATGCGAACACTGCGGAAGTCTCAATCTGAGAGGCGCATTGTACTGTGAAACTTGCGGAAAGGGCATTCCTGCCAATATGGCAGCCCGGTATGAGAGGGTTACGAAAAAGTCCCGGATCTTCCTGATCCTTAGCATAGTGAGTGCGATTTTAGCTGCTGTGATGATCATCAATCAGGATGAGATTTCATATTCTATGTATTTTTTACCTGAAGAAGCAGTGGCTCTTCTGCTTTTCCTGCTGTGCGGCATTGCCATGTATGCTTTATTCATGTGTATAAAGAACTTTTCCGAGCGCTCCCGGTACCGCACGGAAACCGCACCATCCGCTGGGAACCCAGAAGGCGGGAATCCGGAAAGTGCACCGCGGCCGGCTGTCCGCATGGATAATGCGGAGCTTGTAAAGATCATTGGCGATCACAAAAAGCGGGGGAAAAGTTTCTGTTTAGCGTCACTGCCCTTCATGCTGGTGGGAGTTGTCATGCTTATTATGACAGGCGGAGAGTTTTCCATACTCGCAATTATTGCAATAGTACTCCTTGTTGCGTTTTTTGCACTGCTCTGGGTGGGTATCGGTTCGTTTGGCAAGGCATCTAAAATGTTTAAGGAAGTCGTCGTGAGTGACGCGCTAGCAAGCATCATAGGCGACTGTGTTTACAGACCTGAACAGTCCATCAGCAGAGACCGCATAGAAGCCGCCGGCCTTTTTAGCGAATGGAATAAATTCCATGGCGAGGATTACCTCAGCGGAACCTACAAGGGGCACCATATCGAGTTTTCGGATATTCATTTGGAACACGAGTATACAGACAACAAGGATCAAACAATAACCGATACGATCTTTAGGGGACATTGGATCACATGCAGACTGGCAAAGAACCTGCCTGCGATCATCCGGCTCGGCGAGGGCGAAGGAAAAAGCAACGCTGAAACCGAGAATGTGGCTTTCAATCAGAAATACAGAATCTATACCGACGATCCTCATTATATGTTCTATGTGCTGACGCCGCATTTTATGGAGTACATAGTTGCAGCGGATGAGAAGGCGAGCGCGCGGACCTATTTTTACTTTGCCGGAAACATGGTGCATATTGCGGTCTACAATGATCGGAACATCTTTGAGATCAGCAGCGCCGATTCCAACGACCCCGATAAGGCCCGTGAGAGAGTAAAAAATGAAATGAAATATATTACCGGAATTCTGGATGAGCTTTTGCGAAACGAGTATTTGTTTGGAGATGTTCCGCTGTCTTAGTAATCATTACATATTGAGGAGAAAATGAAAATGAAAAAGATTGTGTATGTGGTAATGTCACTTATTCTGGTTTTCGGACTTTGTGCCTGCAGCAGCGGGAATCAAACCACACATGCCTCACAGCCCCTATCAAATGCACCGGCTGAGCAAAATGACAATGCGTCGGTTGGGCAAACTGACGAACCGGATGAGGGACGCGGTGATATCATTGATGAACAGGTCCCGGATGGTGCAGACACGATCAGACAGGGTGTTTATTACTACGAGCTTGCAGAGCTTTCAGGCGATTATGGCGACGGGCTTTCGCCAAGGGAGGGTGCGGAGCTCACAGATGAACTTCTGGCGGATATCGGTCTTTATAGCGATAACGGAGGAATCCCTGCTGATAAATGCGTTTATATTTCTCTCGATGAGCTTGCCATACTGGACTCCGTTATGGGACGCGAGTGCTATATATATTCGGTCGGTATAGGTACTCCCGAGGGTGGCTTGATGGGCGATGATTATCAGGTGGTTTACCGTATATCAGTTGATTACAGCGGCGAAAAAACAGCGGCGATCTATGATGATTTCAGCGATGGGAATGATGGCCGGGGTGATCTGATACCGGACGACGAGTGATAATAGGAGAGTGGCCGTCATGAAACAAAAAAAGATAATTATTATTCTTGGAATCGCTGTTGCTGTGCTATGTTTTTTTGTTATTGTTCTTTTCGCTCTTTTGTTGGCTGCTGATACCGAGGTCAGCAGCGATGAAATAGAAGATTATAACTATATGTCGGAAAACTACGCTCATTTTACCGGGTCTATCATTGAAAAAGTGCCGATAGAGGAGCTGAATATACTCGTCCCCGGTGTTGATTATGAGCCGAAGAACATTGCCGCTGCGTTTGATAAATTCTATTCTGCTGATGATGATGGTTCGGACATGTCCGGTGGTATTACACATGTGGTAAGAAACGAGCAGAACGCAGGTCTTGTCGCACGGCGCAAGACAGTGGCAAGGGGGCCGGATGCCTGGGTCGGCTTAGGCGATACAATTACCAGATATATAGATAAACAAGATGCAGGTCAAATCAGCGAAGATCTATATGAAGCTTTAAGTAAGCCTCAGATATGGGTCCGTACCGGAGATGCTGTTGTTGAGTATATTGATTCGAAGATAGCTGAAAACGGCGAACTGCCGGATCCAGACGATGTGATCGCGGTGATTACCGAAGGCATATCCGTTTTTGTGGAAGATGAGAACATCGCAGAGGAAATGAGCACATTAGACGAGATAATTACTGATTTTGTTGAAGAGCAGTTCGGCGATATAGAAACAGAAGTTTGGGAGGAGTATACGGAGTCATTCTTCGACAATACCTGGAATGATTACCGCGATAAGCCCGTGCCGGAGAATATCCCGCAGGAGTATACACCCAAAGACGAAGATTATGGTTATATAATGGCGGAGGATTACCCTATTAACTACAAAACATACGGCAGACAGTTCTACAGGGAGACACTGGATAAAGCTCAACAGCTTGCCTATGACATTGTAGCAAGCTCTGTTCAGGCCGGTGTTTTCGAGGTGGAATGTTTTTTTGGCCTTGACGAGGATGCTATGAAGACAGTGCTGATGGCGCTAAAAATGGATTTTCCGGAGTTTTTCTTTTTATCCGGGTACGCGCCCGTTGATATTCATGTCTCCGGCAGTGTGAGGTGTGTGGCTGCCGGTATCGACACGAGTGTTGAGGCAATCGGCATTGATACTGCGCTGAAGCGGGTAGCCGCTAAGGCGGATCCGGTAATAGCTGAAGCTAAAAAACTGGAAATGCAGATAGACCAGGTGAAGTTTGTGGTAGATCATATCTGCAGTACGACCGTATATCCGAAGCTTGATGAGCAATTGAAAACACCATCTGGTAAAAGTGTATTCGATTTGCAGACACTCTGGTCTTGTGTCATAGAGAGCGAAACGGTCTGCGCAGGATATGCCGATACCTTCCATTATTACATGAACCGCCTCGGGATTCCTGCTGCGGAGCTGGTAAGTAAGGATCACGCCTGGAACCTCATTCAACTGGACGGTGATTATTACTACATGGACGTCACATGGGTGGATTCGGGGAGTAACTATCACTGGTTCAATTTTAATGAGGATTTATTAAGCTTTCAAAGTAAGGCAGAAAACTATATACCCGGCGCGCACGTGCGTACAAAGCAATCCGCTTCTCTGCCAGCCGCAAATGGAACGAAATACTACTACGAAAACTGGTTTGGTTCATTGGAGCCGCCTCCGCAGACGCTAAGAGCCCAATGGGTCCCCGCAGCTGTGTCTGCGTCCGTAATTATCAACGGTTATGACGTTTCATCGAGTTTGAATGTTGTAAAAGAGGGCGACGTACTCTACGCACGGGGAAAGGCTTTTGTCGAGGCGTTTGCCGATCCGGGTGCGAATGGTTCGCCGCGCTGGTTCAACTATAAATTTGATGCAGACACCGATGAAATCTACATATCTGACAGCGCGGACAGAAGCCGGCTGCTTACCCTTATTCCGTACGCGAATTATGCTATCCGCTATGAAGACAACAAAGACGCTGGACACCCGGACATGAGCGCGAATGTACAGAAATATGAGGGCGAGGTATATATCCCGATGCTGGTGTTTGCCAAGGTGTTAAGCGAAACGGGCAGTGAAAGCGAAATCATCATAGACGGTAAGGTTTATAGCTTTTCACCTTTTGTTTCAAATTCTGAGGGAGCACCGGACGACCCCGCAGATTCGGTGGCATTGGACAATTCCACAGATATGACAGTGCCTGGCGACCCCACGGACTCAGAAACACCGGACGATTCATGGAGTGACCCCGGCCATAGTGAAACCGGAAATTCCGGCAATTCCGACTCCAGCGGTAAAGATGAGCCCTCAGGCGGGTCATCATCCGGTTCGCAGAAGAGGTGGAATATCCCCGAGGGGTGGGAATCTGCTGGCCTGCTCGATGATTGGTCGAAAGGCCCGGTATCTCTTGGCGTGGAAATGGAAGATACCGAAGTCATCGAAAACCTTGCCGGAACATATGTCGGGTATCGTCGTTATAGTAATGTTCCATTTGTTTTTGTCTTTAATCAGGACAATGCTACCGGGACCTGTGATGAAGATGATCCCGAATATCCCCCATGCCATTTTGAGTTTGTCATTCTCTTTGATGTGCAGCATCCAATGTTTGAAAATATGTACAATGGACTGATAACGGGGGAATGTACGGAAGCCGGCCATGAAGAAAACTATGAGTTTGTGGTGGTATCCCCGACAGTTTTATACGAGCCTATGTATGAAGCAATACTATATAAGGTCAAATAGATGATAAATACTCCCTAGTGTAAGGCATGCCAATGTTGCATTCACCAGGGCTGGTGACATAAAAATATACTATTTTGAAGATGGTTCTCCGTAAGGCTGTAGACCAGCAGGTGATCTTCATGTTGTAGTGATCAATGACACGGTTGAAGTAAAATCAATTACGAAATTGTTAAGATTAAAGGGTTGCAGTTAATTTGCTGCAACCCTTTGCTCTTGGGGGGAGATATTTGGACTCTCGGAATGTCATTGGCGTTCACATCTAGTCCATTACATATTTTGCCACACCCATGTCAAGATCAGGCTTGATCCTGTCTAAGAAGTCATCGAGTGTCATAAAACCCAGATTTCCACCCTTTCTTGACCGCACTGACAAGCCTTCCTTTTCGACCTCCTGGTCTCCTATAACAATAACCAGCGGGATTTTTTCCAGCTCCATTTTACGTACTTTTGCTCTCATCTTTTCAGTACTTAAATCCAGCGTAACTCTTATGCCATTTGTTTTGAATTTTCTTGACAGCTCTTTACAATATTCATAATTGTTACTGCTGACAGGAACGATCCCAATCTGAACCGGAGCATACCATAATGGAAAATCGCCATTGTAGTGCTCGATTAGCATTGCAAAGAATCTTTCCAAACTGCCAAACAGCGCCCTGTGGACCATCATAGGAGTATGCTTTGCTCCATCTGCTCCAATATAGCTCATGTCGAATCTTTCGGGAAGATTGAAATCATATTGGATCGTGCTGCACTGCCATTCCCTTCCTAGAGCATCCTGCAGCTTAAGATCGATCTTTGGTCCGTAGAAAGCTCCGCCGCCTTCGTCGATCTCATATTCCAGACTTGCTTCAAGAACTGCATCCTTCAGGGACTCTATTGCAGTATCCCAATCCTTTTCATCTCCAATGGACTTCTTTACCGGCTTTGTAGCAACATAGGCTTTAAAGTTGTTCAGGCCAAACGACCTTAAAATATACAGCGAAAACTTTAATGCATTGACAACCTCGTTGTGGACTTGCTCCGGCGTACATATTATGTGTGCATCATCCTGCGTAAAGCCTCTTACTCTTGTAAGCCCCTGGAGTGCCCCGGACAACTCATATCTGTATACTGTTGCATATTCTGCATAGCGGACGGGCAAATCCTTATATGATCTCAGCGAACTATTATATATCATAATGTGGAATGGACAACTCATTGGCTTCAGGTAATACTCTTCATTATCTATCTCTATGGCACTGTACATGGACTCTTTATAAAACTGAAGATGCCCTGATGTTTTCCAAAGCTCTGCACGGCCTATATGAGGAGTATATACCCAATCATATCCATTCATTATATGAGCTGTCTGGCTGAACTTCTCCAGAAGGTACCGGATCATTGCACCTTTCGGATGCCATAGAACAAGCCCCTGCCCAATATCTTGAGAAGAACTGAAAAGGTCAAGCTGAGTGCCGAGCGTTCTATGATCTCGTTTGCTTGCTTCTTCTATTTTGTTGAGGTATGCTTTTAATTCATCCGGATTTGCCCATGCTGTTCCATATATCCGCTGGAGCATGGGATTCTCTGAATCACCTCTCCAGTATGCCCCTGAGATCCGCATCAATTTGAATGCTTTAGCATTTATTTCTTTGAGCGAAGTTAAATGAGGTCCTTTGTACAAATCGATGAAATCTCCGATTTTGTATATACTTACACCAGAGTTTTCGGGATTTTGTGCCAATTCATTTATTAATTCGAGCTTATATGGTTGGCGGCTGAACAGCTGATGAGCTTCATCAAAACTTACAGCTTCATTCAGGACCTGATACCCATTACTAATGATGTCTTTCATTTTTTCTTCTATGAGACACAAGTCTTCAGGAACAAGTGGCCTTGGCAATTCGAAATCATAATAGAACCCATCTTCGATCACCGGCCCGATTCCAAACTTAACTTCATCGAATATTTGCTCAACAGCACTGGCCATCACATGGGCCATAGTGTGGCGCAAATTGTATAACTTATCATGCTCAATATTATTCATATATCATCCCTGCCTTATCATTATTTTTTATTTCATGACAGAGCAGCGACGGGTTATACTACCGGAGCAATCTGAGATACATATGATATTATCATCATAAGTAAGACATACAGAAATGTATAACATTTTTCTCATAGCCATACTCACCGCCTTTCGAGCAAAAATAAAACTCCCATCCTCTGAAGGGATGAGAGTAAGCTCACACGGTTCCACCCAAATTACAGCTAAAAGTAAACTTAGCTGTCACTCATAATGATTATAACGGAATCACCGGTTCCACTTACTGTGAATTCAGTAAACTGTTCAAAGGTGGTTTTCAGTCTTCCATACTTAGAAGTGCTTTCAGCCGCTGACACTTCATCTCTTATAAGCTGGGCAAAACTTACTCGTCCTTGTCATCACATTTAGTGTATGGTTTTTAGTATTATACCAGACATATTAAGTACATGTAAAGCAATATTTTCCATGATCCAGCCACTAGTGCTATTTCTCCAGAACTGCCTTGATCCTCCGTACGCCTGCAGCTACACTCTCTTCCTTGACTATTCTAAAATGTCCCAGTTTGGATGTGTTTTCAGCATGCGGGCCTCCACAAATTTCCTTGCTGAAGTCTCCTATAGAATAAACCTTAACCTTCAATTAACTATAAAATCATAGCTCATTTTTATTGCATCTGATTTGAAATAATCGCCAAGCGACCAATTGCCCAGCATTTCAAAGAAAGTCAGGTGCATGTCGTCGCCAACCTCATCGATATCATCTGTCCGTAAGCACTTCTGATAGTTGACAAGCCGCTTTCCCAGCGGGTGTGGTTCCCCCAACAGAAATGGAACCAGTGGATGCATACCTGCAGTAGTAAACAAAACACTTGGATCATTCTCAGGAATAAGTGAAGCTCCCGGGATACATCAATGTTGATGTTGTGTAAAATACCCAATGAATTTCGTTCTAATGTCCATAGCGTTCATAATAACAACCTCCATAATATTAGTTTGTCAGGCTCCTTGCCTGCATTTATTTGCAAATAAAAAAACTCTTCAATCCCTGAAAGGGACGGAAGAGTTATATCCGTGGTACCACCCTAATTAGCATAAATGCTCACTCAACCAGTACAAACATACTGTGCCTTTGTAACGTAAGGCAACGTCATTCTCTACTCGTTTTACCTTTCAAGAAGAAGCTCCGGAGCTGCGTTCAGTATAGTCACCTGTTAGACTTTCACCATTTTCTAACTCGCTGAGAGGAATCCTACACTTACTCTTCTCTTTCATTGCTTTTATGTTATTTGGTTTATTATAAAGCATAATGTGCGGATTATGCAAGATGTATTTTCAATATATGGAAGTTGGGGATTTAACACGGGTCTAGGGTAATTCAAGTGTTTGCACCGCCGCAAACACCTTATGGGACTGCTCGTCTTTCAGCTTTGATCAAAACCCCTAGGGCACTACTCGTTTTTGCAGCTTTTGAACAAAACCATGTTCTGGAAAGCCTGTTTTATAGTCCAATTGGTTAATTTCATAGATAATGAACAATAAGAATGAGAACTATTCTCATAAGTATCGTTCAAAAGTTGAAAAAGTGAGTAGTGCCCTCTGTTTTTTCCCATCCATCTTAGTTTCTGTTTTAAAATGAGTGGATCGAAGAAGTGTTCAAATATGCTGAAAACCCGCTAAAATAGCGGGTATTCAGACAAATTTTGGCGGAGAGAGAGAGATTCGAACTCTCGGAACGGTATTAGCGTTCACACGATTTCCAGAGTTAGGTTATATGTTTTAAATCGCTTTACCTTTCATTATTCAATACCTCTCAAGCCCTTATTTTATAAGGGCTTGAAGTGTCTTAAGAACAGATAAGTTTGTAACCGTTGAGAATGCTTTATTTAAGGTTTTTTACTTTTTACTAGAAGATTTATAGAAAAATTATTGATGACAGAATGGCTTAGTCAGTTTATTTTTGATTTTACTTATACTAAAAATCAAAATACTCGCCTGCAGATGTTTATTATTTGAGCGATCTCATTGTAATTTCGCAATCTACAAAATTATTTTTCGCAAATTCGTACATTTTCTTTCTGCCGATTGAATGAGTAGAATGAATATTGATTCTTTTCGGCATTATTGCGTTTTCTTTAATATACTTAAGTACATCAAGGCCTGTAAATTCATCACTTGGATCATAATCTAAAGACATAAAATCAAGGTCATTTCGAAAAGCATCAATTAATGTAATGCATGTTTTATAGTCTCTAACACAATTACAGCCATGAATTTTATCTGGAAATTCTCTTGTATCATCTAAAAATATTTTCATTTTTACCTGCCCTCCGAAGTTAAACTGGTTGCAACCGTGTCTGTACATAATTTCTTCAATTTGTCTCAATAATGCTATACTTGTTGTACTAACAAAATATCAAAAGATTTCAGATTATTCAATAAAAACGAAGAAAATATGACTTAGTAAGTTCATTCCATATTTTACTTATACTAAATACGATCAGGACTTATGCAGTTCCCCCAATAAATGGTATGCTGCTACTGCAAAGCCTAAGTTACAGTAATCCGACCAAAACTCGAATCTAAATCTTAAAAAAGGACTATATGTGTTAACAAAATATGTAAAGAAATTGTACTTATCCTGTCCTGCGGGATAGGTATAATTTTTTTAGGAGGGTTTTAATTGGCTTTAGAAAGATATGAAAAAATGTTTAAGGAAAATTATTTCCATTTAAATCAGAGGTGGAAATAGCTGTCTTTGAGCTCCATTATCCCGATGTTTTAAAAGTGAATCTGAAGCAAAAGGAGGAGCACCAAAAGGGCCATCCGCAATGATGACCTTTTTGGTGCGTAGCTATCTCCCTTTCACTTCCGCCCGCCATATTCTTAAGCTTTGCCTTTCTCCTCTTTGAGCTGTCATAATCTATAATCCATATATACAAATTTCTCTGATTTGTAAAGCTTTCCGCAGTTACTCCAAGGATTTTAACAGTCTTAAGATGGTCAAATACGCCTGCTGTCTTTGATACCCCCCTTTGGGATTGAACATATTTCCGCCTACACCTTTCATAATGTCTGCGTTGTAGACATATCCTATATAAGGCTTGGCCCAGCTTGCAATATTTTGACCATCCCCGAACACAGGGAAATCCGCCTGGATATCTTCTCCCAATGCCCTTGCCGCTGAGGACAGGACTTTTGCAGCCTGCTCGCGAGTAAGCCAGTTATCCGGGTCAAAGGTGGTTGCCGAAGTTCCTTCTACAATTTTCAATACATTTGCCGCTATCACATCGGGATGGCTACAGTCGGCAAACGGTGATTGTTCCGGCACCTGAAGGCCTTGACTTTCAATATATTCAGTTACAGTCATCCCTGTTTTTTCTTCCACTAGTCTGACTGCTAGAATACAAAACTCTTCCCGGGTAATGTCCTGATCATAATTATTTTGCATATCTATCGGTACCAGCTGTAATCCGATGGCTTCCTCAACTTCTTTTACAGCCCAGCTTGCAGGAGAATCCTGAATTCCATTCATTATAGTTTTCAGCGGGATATTCTCACTCCAGCTTTCCATGTCACCATGGCCCAAGACCTTATAATAATTCGTTCCGGTAGTTCCCAAGGTATTGTCGTCAAAGACAACAGCGATATGTCTTTCCCCGATGGCCATTTCCCGTGCATGGTCGTATAGCTTTGTCGGCTGTGCAGATTCAACAAAACTTCCGCCAAGCCCCCATGACCATAATGTATGATCGGTTTTAATAACCGCTACCTGATTGCCATTACCACTGGCACACGCTCTCAGCACATTATCCATGACCTTATAGGGGGTACCTGCATAACTTACCCATCCTTCTTCTGTATAAATCCCGTCGTTTGAGCCAGCGCCCCAGGAATATAAACTATTGTCCAGCCTGATTGCCAGGACAGCCGCAGAATTACCATGAATCATGCGTACATCCTCCAATATTTGAACGGGTGTGTATATGCTTTCGGTGTCACGATTCCCCATCTCGGCATAGCGATTCAGACCCCAGCCCCATAAGGTATCATCATTTTTAATGAAATAGGCATTATCGCCAGTACCTGCTGAAACATACTTGCAACCATCCATTACTTTGACAAACCCTTCGGAACGGTTTTGTGTGCCATCCCCTAATAAGAAGTTGTTCACCCACACGGAGTCATCTGTTTTCAGTATAATCATAAAGTCAGCACAAACCGATACCATCTCCACATCATCCAGAGCTTTTACAGGCTTGGTGTAGCTAGGCACCTGCTCACCATTGTAATATCCCGACATGCTGCCCCACACCCATAAGGTATTGTCTTTTTTTACGGCAGCCCGTTGATTTCCTCCGGCAGAAACACTTCTTACATTGTCCAGTACCTTAACCGGCTTCCACTCGAGCCCGTCATAGCCTTGACCATTGCCAACAAAATCCTGACCCCAGCCCCATAGAGAGCCGTCATTCTTGACAACAAAGCTTGCGCTGTTTGCAGCAGATACAATGCTGTCGCTTTCACTGTCTGCAAAGGTCGTCATAGACATCGTCAGCAACAAGGCAAAAACGATCATACATCCCAAAATTTTCTTCATGGTAATCCCCCTTATATATAGTGATATTAATAAAATTAATTTACCAGTTCCATGAAATTTACATTGTCCGACGGTAGAAACACCTGAAAAAACCAACAATACTACCAATAGGTTAATCATTTCTTTCATCTAAAATGTCACATGTTTCCCATTACCGAAACTTGCAACCTCTTCCTCATGTTTGATCCCGATCAAACAAGTGCACAAGTTCGGACATCCTCTCAAATGGATTGTGAATTTCTTTGGTTTGCTCTTTGTTTCCGCCGAAGGCTGCCTTACCAATTTCATCTGCCATTTTACTAAAGGAAATGGACTGTACCCAAACAGAGCCGGGACCTTTAAGCGTTGCCAAAGCTACGCCGCTTTCCCCGGATATTTCAGGATGATTATTCTTTGCATGCCGAACACGATAGTCAATACCGGTTGTCATTGCAACAAGATAGCCTGTCTCCAGTTCCAAACTATGACCTGCCTGCAGATTTTTTTTGATAGCGATCCCTGCCGCATGCAAAAAGATCACTTCGTTGCCTTCCAGTCTCAGCATAATATCCTCTTTGTCTTCGGAATAACCTTCTCCCATTTGTTCTTGCAGATACGCCTTAAACGAAGAAACCTTGGCTGCACATAAAAAAGCATTTTTTTGACATATCAGGCCTCCTCCATATTCTGCCAGGTCGATTGAGACGATACTGCCTGGATAGGAAGCAGAAAACGCAATCGATGCATTATCACAAGCAAGGTTGGAAAACATAATCATCGACAGGCCTTCCCCTATAAAGAAGCCTTCATCGGCTCCACTTTCGGCCCCAATGAGCGTTTTCATGCTTATTTGTCCGTCCTTATACATTATTGTCCCGGGTTTTGCCATTACCCTCTCGTTTTCATTCAATATAATCTCTACAAACTGCATTTCTTCTCCATGTCGTTTAAAGCCAATGTAACACGGCACTGCCATTTTAGCCTCCCTTAGCATTAGATAACACCTGTTCTTATTCTAGTTTCATTGGGAGAAAAAACCTATATCCTAATGGTCATTTTGAGAATGACTTTTGTAATCCCTTTTAAACCGGAATGACAAAAAGTCATTTCTTTCAAACATTTTCAGCTGCAATTCGTTCCATGGAGCAAACCCAAAATCTTTGAAGTAACGTTGGTATGTCTGCTTCATTATCGTGCCTGAAGTCACTATGAATATGACTACTAGGTTATAGTTAAAAATGCATGTGAGAAGTATACTTAAGTTGTTTTGAATCGGCTTTTTAGAAATGGCATGGAAAAACTCAAAATAAAAATGTAGGAGGAGAATCGTGAAAAAAAGAATACAAAGAATATTAAAGAGTGCTATAACCTTGGTATTATGCGTCGTTTTAGTCTCCGGGTGCCAAGGAAAACAGAGTGTCAATCAAACGACTAATCCAGCCAAAACAACACAGGAAGCTGAGATAACGGACCCAACAACACAGGAATCTCAGATAACAGTTCCAATAGAACAAACAGAAAAAGTACCAACCGAAACAACCGGAGAGGAAGCAAGCCCACAGAATGATGGAGATGCTTGGCAGCATTTTGGCAGCATTTCTAACTTTACTGATCTAATTGAGGAAGCAACAGAAAAACTGGATGATGCTTCAAGCGATATTGATAGCTTTTACATCATTGGAGATATGCTTTTCGCCTATCAACTCAGTGGAATGATTAATGATGCCGGGCTGGAACATGCACTTAACGGCTCAAAGGATACTTATGTCTCTGAGATAAAAGAAGCACCGAACGGTAGTGGAACGTATACAAGCAGTGTTACTTTAGACGGAGATTTTTACTTCTTTGGTTATGATTTTACCTATAATGATGGCAAAACCTTATACATTAAGCTTTCATATAATCCGTCTCTGAAGAGGATTGTGGCCGAACGTATGTATTCTGACGGGAAAATAACACAAGCGCATTACTTCGCCACGGATGAAGCCTTGTTTGTCTCTTATGGGGATAGCCAGGAAGATATAAGCGAAACTAATCAAATGCTGATCTGTCAAGTGGGTGAGGATGTTTATTATGCCATACGAAAACAAGAGGCATATGATTCAGAGCCGCTGCCTGTTGATATATTGGATGTAATGCCAACCGATTGGGAAGGCTTTGCTGCTAACTTCGATTATCAAAGAATGCTGAAAGTGGAAGCTGGTGAGGTAGAGTTTATTGAAAATGAAAAATAATGTTTACGGGAGACATATGATAAGAAAAATTATATTACCTTTGGTTTTGATTTTGTTACTGATGGGGTGCGAAAAACCCTCAGCTACTGATAAAGATCTAACCGACAGTAGCTTCATTCATCAGAATAATGCAAAAGAGACAACAGGAACGACAGACACTGCAGAGAATACGGAGGCTTCAGGATCTGCGCCTGAAAAGTCAGAGACAGACAAGCAGGAAAACGAAGTCTCTGTCACATTTAAAGCGCCTGAGTTGATTGGATCAAGAATGAGCTTCAATTCTCTGCCGGAAACGGACGGAGCCATGATCCGTAAGGCTGAGGATATGGGTTTGGCGTCTCCTTTCTGTGAATTGGATATCTACCGATATAGCCCCAAAAAAGAAGACAGTGTGAGTTATAAATATAGTGAAGATTCAACCACTTTATTCAATACGATGAATCATAAAGGATTTTCAGAACTTGAAATCTGTTATGAGCACGAAAGATATGAGTGGGATGAGTTTATGGGAGATATTACATATAACGAGTATAAAAAAACGATATCGGTGAGCTTAAAAGAAGACAGCATTTATGAGGAAGAAATCATTGATGAATATGCAAAATTCTATCGGTATTTTTATAAGGGAAAGGGAGTTTTTTACGAAGTACAGGATACGATGCTTGGTAATTATTCAGAACCCGCTGAAACTTTAACCAGAATGCGCATCGGTATGTCCTGCAACTATACAGGATTGAAGAATATTCAAAAACCAACCTATAATCCTTTCCTCATTGAAAAGGACGAGGAATTGATGAATTGCTATATTACACTGTTCAATGATGAACCCTGCGTTTTTTTAGAACTGAATGCGAGTGAAAAGCTTTACAAAAGGTGGATCTCTATCCGACATGGGGTACTCATCAAAGAATTGGTCTTTAGCCACAAGGGTGTCCTTATTGAGAATAAAACAGCAACCTCTGTAATAGAAAAAACGATAGACGACACTCTTTTTCAGGAACCCGAAGATGTTGATTATCAAGACATAACACTGTTAATTTTTAAGGCAGAGGGCGGAGATTTTGCTTCGTTAGATGATGGGATATACTATACCATCCCTGAAGAGGCGACCGGGATTGTATTGACCGGTGATCAAGGCCAGGAAATCACCATATATACCGGTGGAATGAACAACTTTAGTCTGAGACAGCCTTTGTATGTAACAAAATATATCAAAAACGACGGAACGGAGTTGACCGTTAAGAATATAAGGGATGACAGGTTTTATACCATTATTGATGATCTGAAAACTATTGAGGTGTATGATGAATCCTGCTTTGAGGAGAAATTCTTTAATTTTGAAGAGGTCGGACTCATCGGGGTTTCAGAAACAGACAGCCAGATGATTTATACCTTCTACGATCCCAAGAATCTTTCCGTAAGCGGGCTCTATCAAATTTATGAATATGTCATAGAGGATAAAAAGATTGTTAAAATCAATACCTATATGTTAGAAAACATAATGTCTCAAGAAAAATTAGGAGAGGAAATATCCTATACGATTGACTTGATTCCATTCGATAAAAGCATATTTGATGAAAGCTGTATGACTACTTATGAGATGATCGATCATGGTGAAGGAAGCATCAACGATGGCGAACATATTCCATTTTGGCTGGAGAACTAAAGTGGGCTTCGCCCACACCCCAATATAGGAACTCACCGAAGGGGAATCAGGATATTGGCGTTGAAGCCTTCCCCGGCACTGCTGGTATATCTTGCTATGCCATTGACCAGGGACAATCTGCCGTCAATTCCTGAAAGCCCATTCCCTTTTTTTAGGTTCTCAAACCCTCTGCCATTATCCATCTGCGAGATTACCACACGATCCTCTTCGAATATGATAGACAAAAACAGGCTGGTAGCTCCAGAATGCTTCAGAGTATTTGTAACAAGCTCGGTAGAAACCTTCTTAATAATATCAAAAACCATTTCCTCCATGTTTTTTCTGCTTCCCCGCAGATAAAAGTTTGTTTTGATCCCACTGACATCAACGGTTTTCAACATCGTTTTAATCTCACGCTCCAGAATAGAAACATTGTATGTCGCACGACTGTCTTTATCTTTTACATTGCTTATTTCTTCAAAACCGCTTTTTATCACCTGTTTGGCTCGTTCAAGGTTATGTATCGGTTTCGTTTTGTTCTTATCATAAAAAATCCTGCTGGCTTCCAAAAGCCTCATGGAAATAACCAAAGAATGTCCGATGATGTCATGAAGCTCTCTTGCCACATAATTTCTTGCACCCAGATGGGAGGTTTGCTTCAATAACCGGATTTGTGTTTCCAGCTTTCTATTGATTGTTTCAAGCCTTTGATTTTCAAGAATCAGTGCATTGTTGACTAATTGATATGATGTTATATCATGTAACGAAATAATAAACTTAGCATTCCCCATTTTCTGCACATCGTATAGATGACATCTGTAATACTTGTCATTCCATGTGAATGTATTGGTTTCTGCGTTAAAGAGATGCTTTACGACCCCTGCTACATTTTCAAAAAGCATTTCAAATTTTTTGTTGGCATACAGTGCCTTGCCGTGTACGTCTGTGATTAGAATTGGCGTGTCCAGATTACGTGTCACTTCATCCTTTATCATCGGTGTCAGAGCAAAAAATTCATACTTGAATGTCGCATATAAAAAGATGACCAGGGACCAGGTATATACAATCGGAGTAATATCAAAAACCTGAATGTTCAGCCTGTTAAAAATGGATTGCAGCACTCGAGTGATGTAGAGGAAGTTTAAGACCAACGGGGCCAGGATTGCAAATAAAATGAGGTGTTTTCCCAGTTTTGTCTTTTCCTTCAGCTGTTTATTAAACCGCTGTGAGCAAAGCACCATCCCAATCAGAATAAACAGGTAATTGATGACAAGATGCACGTAGAATAGTTTCCCGAAGTCATCTCCCCAGAAGCTGTACCTGGAATAAAACAGATAATGATAAGGATTGGTTAGCACAACGATAAACTGAACCAGTCCCATTGTATAAATACAAATTCTAAATCCTCTTCGCATGGGCTTTCCCTTATTGTATATATAGGCAAAATCCAAAAAACTAACTGCCAAAAAAATAATACCAAAATAGTAGAATACAATAAATGCCCATCGGATTCCCTCCGTTGGCGAAACTGTTTTAAATACTTTTCCGGCAAGCCATATCACCATGGATAGCTGTACGATAAAAAAAGCCTTCAGGGATGCGTTTCTATTTGCATTGACATAAAGAAGGACAAAAGCGATGACGTTTACAATAATCGCCGCAAAATTCCATAATGTTATTGTTGCTACTTCAATCCGGATGGCTTCTTCCATACATTCACCTATACAATGCCGTTTTCCATTGCAAAGATAGCAATTTGCATTCTGTCCGACATTTCCAATTTCTCTAAAATTCTGCTGATATTGTTCTTTATTGTGCCTTCCGAATAGTTTAAGGCATTGGCAATTTCCTTATTACTAATTCCCTTTGCAATGTGCTTTACAATTTCAACTTCCTTTTCGGTCAAAATTTCTTCATATTGCAATTTGTAGTTTATCAACCCTTTAAACCGTTCCATCATAATCTGTTTGACGCTTTCATCGATAACGGTAAGCCCTGCGTAAACACACTTGATGGCGAGCGACAAATCCTGATGACTGATGTTTTTCACAAGGTATCCGTCTGCATTGGCTGCGAAAGACTCCATAATGTTATCCGGATTTTCAAAGGTGGTTAGAATTATAATCTTAATGTCCTGATTCATTTCCTTTAATCTTTTCGTCGCACACACACCATTCATATCGGGCATTTCAATATCCATCAGCACCACATCAGGCTTTTCTTTTTTACACAGTTCGATTGCCTCCTTGCCGTCGGATGCCATTCCAACAACCGTGATGTCATCATCATTATCCAGTATGTATCCAATAGACTCTCTGAGCAGTGTCTGATCGTCAGCCAATATTATTTTTATCATGCTTAACCTCCAATTGCTGCCGGTATGTACTGACAGCCTTTCTGACATCCTCTAATATTTTTTGATTGAAGCGGATAATGGGATCCACCTGTTCCTTAAAATCACCCTCGTTTTCGATCAACGCATCAATTCCCGCTATCAAATGCTGCATCTCAGTTTCCCTTGATGATACAATCTCTTCGAGCAGAGCATTGATTTTTTTTTCCTTTTCAACATGATATACCACTTTGGAATAATTCTTCAGCTTTGCGTGAACTTCTTCAGATTTTTTCTTCTGATCTTCCAATGAAAACAGTAAATTCATCAGTTTAGTAATATCAACAATCGTGATAATTTGGCCTATTGTTTTTCCTTGTTCCTTCAAAGGTTCATATTTATGCGAGAAATAGCGGGTTTCCTTTTTGTGTTTGAGTTTTACATATTCATTCCCCTCAGCATTGTGTTTAATGATAGGTTCTGTTATATAGAGTTTTTTGATGTTTTCAATAGTTATTTTTTCATCCTTCACAAAATAATTCGACTGATTTGCCTGCCTATTTCTGTATATCACTTTCCCCGTCATATCCGTAACAAAAATGTAGTCCTGAATGATGTCCCCAATCCGGTTAAATGCCAGAACAGTCAATTCCAAAGGCACCTGCTTGTTCATAATAATACTGAAAAGGACACCAAAGGCAGTAAAAACAAGTATTTCCGCAAAGTCAACATAATCGGCATGATAAAAAACCATCACGCTGTATAAAACCAGGGGAAAGAAGAGCGACATGACAAGGCTCAGAGCTGATACGCTATTCTTGTACAGTTTGTTTATTTGTTTTTTTGAAGCTAATATCCATATTATGAAGATACTGACAAGAACGGATAAAGCGATGAGCAGCGCGGCATAAAACCCACTGAACCGCGTGTGGAAAAAATGATACTGTGTGATAATGAGACGCCCATTAGTAAAAACCGTTGTGAATATTAGCATCATTGCAGCTATGCGGAAAATAGCTCTGACAAAAAGACTCTTTTTACCCTGAACTATTTTAAAAACATGATGATTCAAATAAATGAACCATTCTAAGAACATGATGATAATTGCCATCGCTATAATACATCGGATTATAAATCCAATGTATATTCCCGGAATAACCAGTTCAACTACTTTTAACGTCATGAGGACAGCCAACACAAAGAACAAACGAAAAACAGCTCGTGCATTATCACTATTTTTGTTCCTGATGTATCCAATAAGCATGCTGGCAATCAAAATCATCGAAAGCATAACAAGCAGGGAAACACTTAAAAACTGATATATTGTATAGTATCTGCCATCGCCCACAGCTATCTCTCCATATGGTATGATTTATTATTATATACCATCTTACGGTCACTTTGAAGTTACTTAAGTCATTCACCTGAGTTTTGCAGCAAAACGAGATAAAAAGAGCCCTCAACCTCGAAGAAACGGGAACGGTTTTCATATGATTTTTTCTTGGAGGCTGGTGACAAAAGTCTTGAGAAAACGATTATTTTCATTATGGTATCAGCATCATAGTCTTCATTTGTGTGATTATGGCGGTTTGTAAAGAACGTATGAATGCCCAGTTCACTGTGGGGGGCGAAACCAAATACTTGAGTGGAGCAGGCAAGGGATTTAATGCGAATATCATTATACCTCAAATTCATCCTGTGATTTCTTTCATATCAAGCCTATGTAAATAAGGTAGCTTAATTAATTAAGTGTCTAAAGTCACTATTGATATGACTACTGGTATATATTCATAGATCTTCATCAGTAGTATAATAAGTATGCTCATGATAGGACTGTAAGTTGATGTAAAAAACTAGTTACGGGGGTAAATTATGAGTAAAAGGCTTAAGGTTAGAATAAGGTATTTATTCCATTGCTATTATTAGCCGTTTTAGCATCTGGATGCGGAGATAATCAAATTGCCATATAATGCATGATGAAAGTGAGATAGAATATCAAGAGGAAGTTACCGACGTTGAAGAACAAGAACAGATGGTCGGCATAATGATTAATGATGCTGCGTTGGAGCAAGCTCTTAATGGCTCTCAAGATACGTACACCTCAGATTTGAGAGAGGCTCCTAATGGAACTGGAAATCAAAGAAAGAAATGTATACATTTTCAGTGACAAGATAGTTTTGTCATTGAAGTAGAATTTTTAAAGGGGAGATAAAAATCAATGAAAAAATTGTTTCTTTTATTTATAATAATCGTGCTATGCACATCTTGTTCTGCAAGGGATAAAAAGGATGAAATTAATCTTGGTGAGGTTATTACACAGATAAATACTGATAATTTGAGCTATAATTACAATCAAGACGGGACAGCATTATTGTCATTAGATAAAGACAGCGTTAATACTATTCTGGGAGCAGATAAAAAGATGCAGGAAAGAATAACAAGAGAAGAATTGTGGATAATGGTATCTGCTTTATTCAACAAAAATTTTGTAGTGACTGATGGGTATTTCCCCAGAGGCGATAATGGTAATTTTCTAGTTGATGTTTTTGATGGAAAAATTGACATTTCGAACTATCATCTCAAGGGTGATTTGAATAATGATAGTATGATAGATGATAAGGATATGGATATATTGATTGGAGCACTGGTTGAGCATAAAATGGAGACAGGCTATGATGTGAATTTGGATAATGTAATTGACTATAAGGATTTAGTCCATTTATCAGCAAGGCTTTTAGTGGATGCAACATCCTTTAGCTTTTATTCAGAGGACGGCGAAAGGCTGGAAGTTCAAAATTTAGCGTATGAAAATAAGGGGATTATTGAAAATAAAGCCTTTTTAGGTTTGAGTAGAGTAAGAGTATTGGTCAATGATTTAAATGGAGATAATCAGCTTGAAATAAATTCTTCTGTTACAAATGTGGCGCAGTATGAATCAAATAGTGTAGTGTTCCCTTTATTTTTTCATATTGATCTCACCAGTGATGCGCATATGTACGATGAAAGGGAGTATGAGAAGGAAGAGATTTTTAAGAGCTTTATCAGGCAGGCAACAGAATACATCAGAAAGCAAGAGATAGATAAATATTTGACATCTTGGAACGTGTGCTATGAAGTCATCGATCTGATAAAAGTCGGTGACGATGTTATTCAGTTATCAGGGGGAATGGATTCCTTCAAAAACAGGATAGATAGAATGGTTGAGGATGAATTGGTAAGAGAGCATTTTCAATATGATATGGAAGTGTTTAAACGGATATCTACAAAGCATTCTTATCTAATCATGCTCGGACAAAAAGGTGCAAGTAAGGAAGCATTAACTTCACATGTCACCGCCAATAGAAATAGTGAGACAAGAGTTTTAACAGGCATTTACGGGAATAAGAAATACAAAAGCTTAGTTAATTATGCCACTGTTTATTATACGGAAAAACCTGAGATGGCATTAGAAGGAGAAATAACCATCGATGGTTGGACTAATCCAAGTGGGAAGATAAAGTTTTCGAGATTAGGGCCTGGCTACGGACATGATGATCTGGAAAAAGAATATAATGTTGAGAATGGAAAGTTTAAGACCGGAAATGACTTAGCTACAGGCGAATATAGGGTTGATTATTATGTCCCCGGTCAAAAAATCATGTATACTTTATTTGGGGACTCAAAGGAGAATACATTTGTTTTTATAGGGAATGAAAAAGGGCCAAGTAAGGTCAACTGGAATATAAAATCTGGAGGTATTACTATCCATGGACTTATAGAGGAAAATGATGAGCCTCTTGAAGGTGTGGAGGTTGTACTTAGCCCCCAATATAAAAAATCCGGTGTTAAGGATACTAAAAAGGTTTACACAGATGATGAGGGTAAATACAAGATTGATGATGTTCCCTTTGGCGCATATGACGTATTGGTAGGTGATAAGGGAAGCTCAAAAGAAGAAAAAATGAAGAAGCAGGAGATAGGTGCTGTTGATAGCAAATCTGATGGAGATCTTGAGAGAATAGTTGGTTTAGGCCTCTCCGAAGATGATGAGAAGAAACAGAACAATGACGACATACAGTTAGAGTGGGAAGCTGAGGGACTTGGATTAACAGTTGAAGAATATAAGTCGTATAGAGACTCTGAAAATGATAAAGCAGATTTTGAGAATGACATAGATGATAGTAACACTCAGGATTCAATGGAAGAGGCTGAAAAAGATTCAGAAGACATTGAAAATACCCCTAGCCTATTGGAAAAACTGATGAAGGCGTTATTAAGCTGGTTTGCGAATTGGGATGAGGATGCCATAGAGGTGCCACGGATACAATACAATTCGACATATGATATTGAATTTGTCTGGGAAATAGAAGATACCTTTTTAGTGACGTCGAAATGGCAGGATATACCTTTGACTGAAAGCTCAGATGTAGTGAGTGAATACAATTCCGCAGCATATGTTATTTCAGAAAAAGAAGATATTAAACCGGATTATTTTAATGTAGAAATTATTAATAGTAAAATGAAAGAAGCCGGGGAGATTGATTATGATATATCGGACCTTACATTAGGGGTTTATAAGATTGCTCAGGATATGGCTTTAACTAAAGAAGATATAATGAATATGGAAACAGATGAGTCCTTAGAAGACATTGATATGGATATGTTTGGCAAAATGATGGACAGTTTTAATTTTAATGGGGAATATAAAAAAGACACCATATATATTGAGATTGACCTTCCATGGGAGTTTGTATGGGCGGAATCTAGGGAGATGGGGGATTTCGGGATGCCTTATATTGCTCATCTTATGATGCTTCCGGACAATCTTAAGGACGATTCCTTCAGCGGATACATACCCAAATCTGAATTTGATAAGCTTACAGCAAATGACCAAAAATATAGCCAATATACAAAACGAGGAGGCGATGGGGAGGTATCTTATGAACTCACAATAAAAGTACATAAAAAAGAATAATAGTTTAGACTACTTCAGCATTTCCCCTTTTTTACTGAATATCGATACTGCTCCGTTGATAAGCAAATAAATCGCGACAGCAATATTCAGTTGAATTGTATGGATAGTCTGAAATGCTTTGGTTAATAATTCTGTTAAAGGGTAATTAATATCATTGAGAATTATTAAAACAATAATGGCAATCAGGAGGATTTTATATTTGATTTGCATGGCCGTGTCGTAGTAGTTACAGGAGCTTCATCAGGGTTAGGGCTCCAAATGTCAATAGGTTTTGCGCAGCAAGGAGCAGATTTGGTAATTATGGCCAGAAGAATAGAAAAGCTGGAGAAGGTGGCTGAAAAAATCAGAAGTTGAAATGCCAGATGAGGATTGGAATTTTACACTTCGGGCAGAGCTGATACGCTATTCTTGTACAGTTTGTTTATTTGTTTTTTTGAAGCTAATATCCATGTTATGAAGATACTGATTTAACTACTTTTAACGTCATGAGGACAGCCAACACAAAGAACAAACGAAAAACAGCTCGTGCATTATCACTATTTTTGTTCCTGATGTATCCAATGAGCATGCCGGTAATCACAATCATCGAAAGCATGACAAGCTGGGAAACACTTAATAACTGATATATTGTATAGTATCTGCCAACGCCTACAGCTATCTCTCCATATGGTATGACTTATTATTATATACCATCTTACGGTCACTTTGAAGTTATTAAAGTCATTCAGAAACAATATCCATACCAAAGGTTGCCTTTATGTAGGGAAAACAGTGTAAATATGGATATTTGAATGCAATAGTTAACAGAAATTTAGTCTAAATTTAGTAGCCTTTAATGGACATATGTGTCATAATAGGAAAAGTATTAATTGGAGGTATGTTATGTCAGGACTTATGCAGTTCCCCCCCAATAAATGGTATGCTGCTACTCCAAAGCCCAAGTTGCAGTAATCCGGCCAAAACTTTTTAAAAAACCTTGTAAAAGTACTGCCGGATATGGCAAAATATTTTTGTAATTTGCCTGAGCGCCTTTATCTTTATCTTACACCCAAATACGCTAAAACAGTGGGGTTGTAAGTCCATTGGAACGTACAAGCAGCGTTGATACCAGATTCATACACCAAAGATGTTTTTTCTCTGAATTATCAAATAGCCAACACAGGAACAGCAACTTCTTACCGTAAAGGGTGCTCTATCTTGGTGTCATCAAGAGCGACCACATCCCCTTCGGATATAGTCTCCCTTCAACTGCATAAGTCCTATTATAAAATAAACGTTCATGCACTCATGAATATTTGTCCATGTAAGTTTATTGCCGAAAGGTACCAAAAAAATTGACAATATGGTGCAATAGATATTATATTTTGATATAATTTAATAAAATATACAAAGGTAACAATAAAAATTATAAAAGTTAAATTATGAGAAAATAAAAGACATGTGAGCTGTTCATTCGAATGGGAAATGGTATTATGAGATTATTAATTGAGATGCTTTATAGTACTTGGGGCTAATACATATTTATTGAAAGTAATGAGAATTTAAGAAAATGTTGTATTGGTAATTTTATACAGATTGTTCCTATCATGCTCCCCTTTGTCAAAACATATGATTCATAATATTATTTAAAAAGGATGATAATATGAAAAATAAACGGCGCAGAGATTGGTTTATGAAAAATGCAGGTGGCAGTTATAGAATGTCTGCCGTGTTATTGTTTTTTACATTTGTTATCAGTGCAGCCATGATGATGATCTCTATTGCAATGAAAATATTTATTGATATAGCATCCGGTGTATCAGATTGGCCATTAAAAAAAGCTGTATTGTTTTCAATGGTAGCAATAGTTATCATTGGACTCGGTGAAATCATGGCAAGCTACTTGCAAATGAAAATCACTGGAAATATTGAAATAAGCATGCGTAAGTCTTTAACAGAAAAATTATTCAGAGTACCACCTCATATTTATTTAGGAAATGATACAAGCAAACTTTTTACATATTTGACAAGTGACATCCAAGTTTTATCCGAGTTTATCCCTAAGAAACTGATTGGCAGCATAATATTGGAGATACTGATGTGTGCGCTAAGTTTGGTATTGCTGTTTACGTTGAGTTGGAAAATGGCATTGTTAATGCTAATTCTAGTGCCGTTACTTATGTTGTGCATGATGAAATTCTCACCTGTTATAGAGAAACGCAAAAATATGGTCCTACAGCATGAAGACAATAATAGAAAGTTAATTCGGGAGATTTTGGACTCCAACATATTATTTCGTATGTATTCAATGATACAAAAGGCTGTGCAGAATCTTGAACTGACTTACAGGGGCAAGATGTATGAAAATATCAGGTTGGGTATACTATCAGGGATGTTGAGCTTCCTCAATGATTTTATGGGCATGGGTTTATTCGTTATAGCTATGGGATATGGAGCTTTTCTTGTTAAAAATGGAGAAGTAACAGTCGGCAGCTTGGTCGCGATAATCAATTTGGTAAGCTATTTATATGGACCATTTACCCATCTGTCAGGGTGGATTGCCTCGATTACTGCGGTTAAAGTATCCCTATCTAGAATAGGTGAAGTTCTCGAAGAAGATGATGAAAAGTATGATAGGCAGGAAGTGTCTGATACCAGCAACATCTCTATAGATAGGATAGAGCCACAGAAAGTTGATTTTGGATATTTATCGGGGATAAAGATTCTACAGAATTTGAGTGTTACATTTTCTAAGGGAAAACTAATTGGAGTCAGTGGAGCAAGTGGAAGTGGCAAAAGCACATTTTTACACTTGTTGATGGGACTCTTAATACCTGACGTTGGGGAGATTAAACTTACAGATAAAAAAGGGATTTCAATACCGGCTCAACGGATTCCTGTAAGCTATATCTCATATGTTCCCAATAACAACGGCGTGTTTTCAGCGACATTTATGGAAAATATCATCATGAATGAATTATTTGACGAAACAAAATGGAATAATGCAATTCAAAATGCTAATTTAATCAAAGTGTTGTCGGAACTTGATGGAGCTAGTGAGTTTATGGTAGACGGCAAAGGTGGTAATTTGTCAAGCGGCCAATTGCAAAGGCTATGCATTGCAAGGGCATTTTACAAGGATGCACAAATTTTTATCTTCGATGAGCCTACGTCTTTTCTTGATCCAGATTCTGCTCTGTCAGTTATAAAAGCATTGAAAAGATTAGCAATAGATAAAATATGCATTGTAGTCACTCATAATAAATGGGTTCTCGATGAGTGTGAGGAGCACTATATGATAGATCAAAATGATATACAAAGCGCAAGCGAAATTGGTAAGTAAAGGTAATGAAGGAAATTCAAGATTGGTTAGGACATTCAGATATTTCAGTAACAGCAAATATTTATAGCCATATTGACACAGAAATGAAAAAAACGTAGCAAATAAAATTAATCAGCTCTTCGCAAATGCAGAGAATTTATAGGGTTACAGAAATATTTATTAGAAGATTCATTAGAAAAACCGAAAAAAATGGGGTTTGCCATTAAATGACAAACCCCAAACCCTTACAGAATGGCGGAGAGACAGGGATTCGAACCCTGGGTAGGGTATTAACCTACACACGATTTCCAGTCGTGCGCCTTAGACCAGCTCAGCCATCTCTCCATGACCGTATGCTCTTAACGCAGGCACTTGCTGTGCCGCTTAACTATAATACAATAGATTGGCTTGGATGTCAATCAGAAATAGGCACATGGCATAATGTGGGGGCGGGTTATGGGACCTTGCTGTGAAAGGTAAATAAAGCTGGCGCAAAAGAACAGCCGCCCCACATGAATTGGTGGAGCGGCTGTCCTTTGGAATTACTATATAGGGGATTTTACCGATGGATCACTTAAGGTTTTCGTATGATGCAACTGCCATCTTGATGGCTGCCTCGCGTGTGGCCTGGCCGTAAGTTATGGCGGCATCCTTCGGAATGTTGGCCCTGTTTGGGGCAAACTTGTTGCTGCCTATGCCGTCGAGGATCTTGTTTTTTACCATGAAGTAAACTGACGGCTTGGCGTATGCGGAAATGTCTGCATCGTCCGCAAAGGGAGTGACTCCGCTGTAATCCAGCTTATTGGCGGTGTAACTGCCATCTGTGGCCAAGGTCCATCCTTCCCAGAAGGATGCCTTGTATGCGCGGGTCAGCATGGCTGCTGTCTGCTCTCTGGTGATCTGCGCTTTAGGGGAGAACTTGTCCAGCGAGGTTCCATTGGTGATGCCTATATTGACTGCTTTCAATATTTCTGCATCACTGACATCGGTAAAAGGATTATCGCCGGCCACCGCTGTCTTACCACTTATTGCTTCGTAGAGCTTTACCGACAAGGCGGCGAATTCATGTCTTGTGATGGGTTGGGTCATGTCAGCACCTTCAAGGACATCGGGTATGAGCTTGTAACCCTCTGCTTTCTCCAGCCATGGCTTTGCCCAATTGGAAGCATCGCTCCAGGAGGGCACATTATATTTCAGTGTCTCGCTCCATGGTGTCTCAAAAGCCTTGACGCTGCTGCCCCCGCCATATGCCAGCTTAATACGGTATTCAGCATATGATCCGTTTTTGAGTATATCATCCTCAATGAAAATGGTTCTCTCACCATAGTCATATGGGGAGGAATTGTTCGTGATCCGGCTGTTTTCCCATTTGCCGCCGTTGACCCGGCGTTCGACCACCATATTCATTTCCCTGTCCTCACGGCTCCTTAATGCAAGCGCAGCGTGTTTTACAGTGTCAGGGTACTGCAGCTTGAAGCTCAGGTAGGGCTTGTTGTTGTTATCTTTATCATATTTGACTTCTGCGTTGCTGACAGTTAGCGCATCCAGCTTTGTAAGATCGTATGCTGAGTATTTATCTTTCTTATCATAAAAATCGTTGACATTGATAGTGTCGGACCAGTTTGATGTATAATAGGAAACATTTCCGCTGGTGTCTTTGATTTCTGCGTAGAATCGCGTACGCACATAAAGCTTGTGCTTGCTGAAATCAAACTGATATTGTTTGTTTGCATCCTGTATTACAGCATCGCCCAGCAATTTGCGGTCTTCTTCATATGTAAGCCAGAACATTTCAGCCCTGCTTACCATACTCTTCTGGACGACATCGCTGCAACTATAGGGAGCGCGTTCTTTATCCCATTTTTCAGTATAGTGCCAGCCATTGGAGGAATCCACAGACCAGTCGGTTTGCAGCATGACATGTTGTTCATCGATTCCGTATACATCCTTCAGCGTGCGGCCGTCCTTTGAAACGATATCGAGGAGCTCATTCGGGACAATATAGTATGCTCCTATCCACATTTGGCCATTGGCCTGCCGAAGCTGCATGGTAATGTATTCAGGACGTGCGATCCCATTTTCTATAGGGAGCTTTTCGGCTGCCGCAGCCGGAATGGAAAAGAGACTGCAAAGCATTAATACGGCCAGAAGAAGGGTTACAATGCGTTTACTCATACAGAATCCCCCTTTAATATTGTACATTAGTAAAATATAATTGTGGAATAATAACAATAAAATTAGTTAATACCATATCAAGATAGTATGAGTCAATTTGTCGAATTCATCATAGCCAGCAAGCAAATGTGATAACCGCAGGCACATAAATAAATCCCGTCTGCTGGAGCAGGCGGGATTAAAATGGCCTATTATTGTTATAAAGCTTTATGCTTCAAGGGCTTGTCTGATATCCTCAATGATGTCGTCCACATTCTCAATACCCACAGAGAACCTGATCATATCCGGCTCGATTCCGCAGGCAAAAAGCTGCTCGTCGGTGAGCTGGCGGTGAGTCATGCTGGCGGGGTGCAACACTGCTGTGCGGGCGTCCGCCACATGTACAACGATGGCTGCCAGCTTCAGGTTGTTCATGAACTTCGCAGCAGCATCCCTGCCGCCTTTGATGCGGAAGGATATGACGCCGGAACAGCCCTTGGGCAGATACTTCTGAGCGAGCTCATAGTACTTGTCGCTCTTTAATGTAGGATAGCTGACAGAGATTATTTTATCATTCTGTGACAGATATTCTGCAACCTTCTGTGCGTTTTCACAATGCCTTTCCATTCTAAGGTGCAGCGTCTCCATGCCCAGGTTGGTGAGAAATGCATTCATCGGGCTCATGTTGTTGCCCAGATCGCGCATGTACTGGTAGCGCGCTTTTACTATATATGCGGCATTGCCGAAGGTTTCGGTGTAGGAAATGCCGTGATAGGACGGATCTGGATCTGTCAGACTGGCAAACTTTCCGTTGGTCCAGTCGAATTTGCCGGAATCCACGACAACTCCGCCGACGCTGACTGCATGACCGTCCATATATTTGGTCGTTGAATGGACGACGACATCTGCGCCGTACTCGAAAGGCCTTAACAGGATCGGAGTCGCAAAGGTGTTGTCGACAAACAGCGGTACTCCGTTTCTATGGGCTATCTTTGCAAATTTTTCAATGTCCAGTATGCTTATCTTCGGATTTGCGATAGATTCTCCGAAGAGTATCTTCGTATTGGGCCTGAATGCCTTCTGTATTTCCTCCTCGGGGTCATCCTGGTTTATGAAGGTCACGTCCACTCCCATTTTTTTGAGTGTAACGTTGAGGAGATTGAAGGTCCCGCCGTACAGGGTGCTGGAGGCTACTATATGGTCGCCGTTCTGACAGATGTTCATTATGGAAACAAAGGTGGCCGACTGGCCTGACGCCGTCAGCATTGCACCGATACCGCCCTCTAATGCAGCTATCTTTTTCTCCAGCGCATCGTTGGTGGGGTTGCTGATCCTGGAATAGATATGGCCCTTGTCGGGACGATCGAACAGCATGGCTACTTCTTCGGAAGAATCATATTTGTATGTTGTGCTCTGGCAAATGGGCACTACCCTGGTCTCGCCGTTTGCAGGCCTGTAACCCTCCTGAAGGCACTTGGTCTCTATCTTCCATGAACTCATATAAGACACCTCTCAATTTAATAAACTATTATTAGAAATACTACACCATTGCAGTGTGTTTATCAAGATTTAAGTTATATCAAACCTTGAGTAAGGCTGCGGCACAGTCCGGCGGTCTGACGATGCGTTACTGCCGGTTTATGCGCTGACAGGACAGAATGCGTCCGGTGCTTGCTGTTGACGCACATGGTTGTTAATGGTAATATTTTGTTAGAAATTGCTGTTTTTATTGATGGGAGGAAGCCGCCATGAGCTATGTAACTAGCTTGAATATAAGTTATGTCAAAAGGAAAACTCCTGTTAAAAAAATAGTCATTATTTCCGTTATAGCTCTAATAGTTCTTATCATTGCAGGACTCGCCATAATACCTCCGATAATAATGAAAGATATGATACATCTCCATGTTGACCAGGAGACATACTCGCCTTCAAAGTACGGGATAGAGGCTGCTGAGGTTGGACTTACCACCGATGACGGCTATCGCCTTGCTTCCTGGGAAGTAAAGGCTGAGGATCCGCGGGGGATCGTTATATTCCTGTCCGGCATTCACAATCCCTCAGTCACGGCCTTTTTCGGACATGCAAAAATGCTGGCCGACAACGGATATTCATCGCTGCTGATCGAGATGCGTTCCCATGGAAAGAGCGAGGGGAACAAAATATTTGTCGGAACCAGGGAGTACCTAGATACAAAGGCAGGAGTACAGTATATAAAGAGCAAGAAGGAATATGACAATGTTCCGGTGATCGTTTTCGGCGTATCCATGGGAGGCGCCACAGCTATCAATTCTATTGGGGAGATCCCGGAAATAGACGGACTCATCAGCATTTCGGCTTTTTCGTCGTGGCCTGATACGTTTTGCGACAATATGGTGCTTTCGGGGATGCCAGCATTCCTTGCAGCAATGGAAAAGCCCTTTGTTAAACTGTACATGGGCTTTGAATATGGCTTTGGCAGCCTGAAAATCAATCCTCTGAAGGAGATCAAAAAGCTCAACGGCAGGCCGGCGCTTCTGATGCACTCGACAGGCGATACCCAGGTGCCCTATAAGAGCTTTGAAAGACTGAAGAAGGCTGCTCCGGGGCAGTTCGAAACCTTCATCCGCAAGGGTGACTATCATTTTATCTGCAAGGACGAATGCTTTGAAGAGCCCTTGACGGATGAGGAATATTCCGGAGCGATCCTATCGTTCCTGAAGAAAAACTTTTGATCCTTTCCTTGATATTTATCTGCTGCTCCCCAGATCAGATGTTATACCCGTAAGTATATCTATGATCCAATCAGGCATTTTCGGGAATGCAGACCTTATCAGAGCGGACATTTCTGCGCTTGTTTCCGGACCGATGTGATTTGTTTTCAGCACATGATCCCCTGACACCTTGTCACCGATTGCGACGATCCCATTAGCATAACCTCCTATTGCTATATTGCCGACAGTAACGCCGCCTATAGCCAGAAGGCCGATGCTTACACCGCCTATTGCTGCGGCTCCGATGGCGATGCCGCCTATTGCCAGCAGCAACCCGATAGATATCCCGCCTAAAGCAATAATACCGATGGGAATACCGCCTAGGCATATGATGCCAAAAGGCAAAGCCCCTATTGAGATAACACCCGCCGAAACAGTCCCGATAGCTATGATCCCCTTTGCTACGCAAGGTTTGCCGTATCTGTTGAACTTTATATGCACCAACGGTATACCGAAGAGAGATGCCTTGGATTTGTATTCATAGACTCTCTTCATGAATACGGCATTATCAGAGCGGTCAGATATTACCTCGTCAAGGAGTTCGCTTTTATCATCATACATGGAATCCATAAATTCGCGGGCTACTTCCCTGGGTTCGCCCATCCTGTGTATTACTTCGTCAATATCCTCCGAAGCCGCTGATTCATTGAGCTGGGAGGTCAGATCATCCCTTATCCGTGCCTTCATATTATCGTCCGTTATAATGTGGGACAAAACTTCGTTTACATAACGGTCTATTTTGTTCATTACAAGACTCCTTCTTTCATCAAATATTTTTACGTATATGCCGGTTAATGCAGTATCGACTTGATTGCATAAAACAGTGTATCCAGCTCCTGCTTCATATTTTGCAGTGCATTCAGGCCATCTGCCGTTATCCTGTAGTACTTTCTTGGAACGCTTCTCCTATCGTTGTCCTGTTCCCAGTAACTCTCGATATATTTACTGTCCTCGAGCCTGTACAGAACGGGGTACAGAGTGCCTTCCTTCATTTTGAACACTCCGCTGCTCCTGATGTCCAACTCCTGTATCAGCTGATAGCCGTACATTTTCTCGTCACTCAGCAGGCTTAATATGAGAATCTCAATGACGCCCTTTTTTAGTTGTTTGCCTACTTCTATCACATCTTTACTCTCCAATTCTAAGTACTTTGTATTACTAAGTATATGATAATGGAAAACATATGCAATGTCAACAGGGTTTTGTTAAAATATTTGTATAGGTGTTAAAAATATGTGTCAGGGGATGGAAAATGAACAGTATCTATTTTTATGAAACTAATATCGGACGAATAGGAATCACCGATAATGGTGAGGCTGTTACAGGACTGATGTTTGCGGGTCCATGCGGGCATGATGCATGTCCTGCCGGTTTTGCTGCCGCTGAAACCACACTGATAAAGGAAGCGGTAAAACAGCTGAAGGAATATCTCGACGGAAAACGCAAGGACTTTAATGTCCCTTTGGCCCTTGATGGAACACCGTTTCAGAAGGCAGTATGGAAAGCTCTGCAGGAAATTCCCTATGGGGAGACAAGAAGCTACAGGGAAATTGCCGAAAGCATCGGACGGCCGAAGGCATGCAGGGCCGTGGGAATGGCGAACAATAAAAATCCGGTTGCGATAATTGTACCATGTCACAGGGTGATCGGTTCGAATGGTAAGCTGGTCGGATATGCAGGCGGTATGGATGTGAAGGAGAAGCTGCTGGAGCTAGAGAGACAGATGTAATGAGGCAATGCTGATATACGTTATAGAAGCAATTATGGATGGCGTCGGACATGCCGCTTGAGAGTTGATAAACGGAGGAAAAGGAATGCAGGAGAGTGATAACAGATCAAACAGTGGTCAATGGGCGCAAGTGGATACTGTGTCCGACAGGCTTCATATAGGCTGTCACTTATCGTCCTCAGGGGGATATTTGAAGATGGGTGCTGCTGCATTGTCGATAGGGGCCGACACATTTCAGTTTTTTACCCGCAATCCAAGGGGAGGAAAGGCAAGGGATATAGATATTGATGATGTAATGGCATTTCTAAAACTGGCTGCAGACAACAGTTTTGTACCTATAATGGCACACGCGCCGTATACTTTGAATACTTGTGCAGCTGACCAAAGGGTCAAGGAATTCGCCCTGGAGGTCATGGCTGATGACCTTATAAGGATGGAATATACCCCCGGCAACTACTACAATTTTCACCCCGGCAGCCATGTAGGGCAGGGGGCGGAGGCCGGCGTAGAGCTCACATCCGGTATGCTGAACAAGATACTTAAGCCTGATCAGACTACGCTGGTGCTGCTTGAAACGATGTCCGCAAAGGGCAGTGAGATTGGGGGCAGCTTCGAACAGCTGAGGCAGATCATCGACAGGGTCGAGCTCAATGAAAAAGTCGGCGTGTGTCTTGATACCTGCCATGTCCATGATGCCGGCTATGATATAGTGAACGATCTGGATGGAGTTTTGTCCGAATTCGACCGTGTGATAGGCTTGGACAGGCTCCGGGCGATCCACCTCAACGACAGTAAGAATTCTTTTGCCAGCCATAAGGACAGGCATGAAAAAATAGGGCAGGGAAGCCTCGGACTTGATACATTCATAAGCATCATCAACCACCCGAAGCTGCGAAAGCTGCCTTTCTACCTGGAGACACCCAATGAGCTGGACGGTCACGGCGAGGAAATAAAACTGCTGAAAGCAGCATATGTGGCTTTTGATCCGTCGTGATCGACCTGGTATGGCCAGGTAACTATGTCTTAAACAAAACGGACTCTCCATTATATGTTGACTGAATTCATTCATTCATGTTATAGTTAATGCAGAAGCATTTACCAATATCATGAAAGGAGGCGATATTTTGTCCCGTATCACTAAGGATCCGGAGGAAAGAAAGGAAGAGATCATAGCTGCAGCGCAAAAGCTCTTCGAGGAAAAGGGCTATGAGAACACGATGATGTCGGATGTGGCACAATCGATAGGGATATCACAGGGCCTGCCATACAGGTATTTCAAGTCGAAGCTGGAGCTGCTGGATGCGGTAGCATCAAAGATGGGCCTGGAGTTTATCAAAACAGTGGTCGGCTTAAAATTCAAACCCGGAATGAATGCTAAAGAGAAGCTTGATGTTTATTTTAAACTGTTTGAAGATATTGGGTCAACAAAGCTTGTTACAACACTGCATGGCAATGATAATAAGGAAATACACAGAAAGCTGTCGGAGGGTACATTCAAAGCTATATTGCCGCATTTGACGGATTTGATCAAGGAAGGTAAACAGCAAAAGGTGTTTGACTGTCCTCATGCTGATGAAACTGCTGCTTTTTTAATATACGGATCCATGTCTGTCCATGATATGGTCAATGCTCACAACATGCATGAGATAATGGAAATCGTAAAGGAGCTGTTTTACCGCATCCTCGGAGTCAATTAATCTCACTTACTTACACATGCTTTATTAACTAATGATGCTCTTTATAAAGAGCATTTTTTCAACAGTACGAGTGAATGAATTCATTCACATACAAGTCTGTTAAAATGAATATTGAACTTTATATGCTGTTTGGGAGATGTCTGTATATGAGCTATATTACCTTTAGAAATGTAACAAAGGAGTACCGGAGCGGTGAAAATGCAGTAAAGGCTGCAGACAATGTCAGCTTCGAAATCGAGAAGGGAGAGCTTTGCGTGGTACTCGGGCCCAGTGGAGCAGGAAAGACTACTGTCCTGAACCTTCTTGGAGGAATGGACAGAGCTTCCTCCGGGTCAATAACGGTTGGAGGCAGAGAGGTCACAGGCCTCAATGAAGACGAGCTGACAGGTTACCGCAGGGAGGATGTGGGGTTTGTATTTCAGTTCTACAACCTGATGCCCAATCTGACTGCATTGGAGAATGTGGAGCTGGCTGAGCAGGTATGTAAAAATCCTTTACGGCCAGCGAAGGTTCTGGAACAGGTCGGACTAGGTGACAGGATGCATAACTTTCCTGCACAGCTGTCAGGAGGGGAGCAGCAGCGGGTCTCTATCGCAAGGGCTTTGTGCAAAAACCCGGCATTGCTTCTTTGTGACGAACCTACCGGCGCTCTTGATTCAAAGACTGGTATGCAGGTGCTGAGGCAGCTGGCTGAGGTTTCATCAAAGTTGCATACGACCGTAGTCATTATAACTCATAATGCATTGATAGCGCCTATTGCCGGAAGGGTGATCCGCATGAAGAATGGCAGGATAGAAGCGGTGGAGATCAATACTGATCCTGTTTCTGCGGAGGAGATCATATGGTAAGGAACGGACTGCTGAAAAAATTCCTTCGTGATATAATGCTTGCCAAGGGGCAGATATTTTCCATCGTTATACTCAGCGCGTTGGGTGTCATGGTATTCAGCGGCCTTGATGGAGCATGGCGCAATCTGGATGCTTCAGTGGAGCAGTATTTTGAGGAGCAAAAGCTTGCTGACTTCTGGATCATCACGGCTGCTTCTGATAAGAACACAGAGAGAAGGATCGCCCGTATCAAAGGTGTTGAAGATGTACAGAGCAGATTCAGCTTTGAAACGGAAACTACTCTTCCGGGAAATCCAAAGCTGATGCTGCATGCGCTCAAGGATGAGATGCGTATCAACATCCCGCGCATTGTCAGAGGGAACACGCTTTGGGACAATGATTACAAGGGCTGTCTTCTGGACGTGAGGTTTGCCGATGCCAACGGTTTGTCCACCGGAGATGCCATCACGCTGAAAATAGGCGACCGAAGGTCGACCTTCATTGTCCGGGGACTTGTAATAAGCCCCGAGTATGTATTTGCATCAAAAGATATTATGCCTGAACCCAAATCCTTTGGGTTTATTTATACGAATATAAGAGTATTCTCTGGCATGCCCAAAAATGAGATATGTGTTCTTGTGAATGATGATGCGGATGCTGCAGAAGTGAAGGCAGCGATCGAGGATGAACTGCCTGGAGCATTCGTCCGTGACAGGAAGTCTCACAGCAGTACGCAGATGATCAGGAACGAGGTATCGCAGTTCAGTTCGCTGTCGGTTTTATTTCCCATAATGTTTTTTATGGTATCGGCCCTGATAGTACTGACGACAATGACCAGAATAGTTGAAAACCAGAGGACCCAAATGGGCTTGCTTAAAGCGCTGGGTTACAAACACAGCAGTATAATGCGCCATTACCTGTCCTTTGGATTTTTTCCTTCGATGCTGGGATCGGTCGGAGGGCTTTTTGCAGGGAGATATACTCTGCCGCAGTTCCTCTGGAGTGTCATGGAGGATATGTATATGCTTCCTGAGACGAAAACTGCGCCTATATCATATGCGGCCATATCTGTATGCCTATTGTCTATTGTCATGACATGTATCATCTGCTATACGGCCTGTCAACGTAACATATCCGAAAACGCTGCCTCGCTGTTGAGGCCAAAGGCGCCTAAGGCTGGAAGCCGGATACTGATTGAGAGGATAACTGTGCTTTGGTCAGCTTTGAGTTTTAGTACTAAGATGATCATGAGGAATCTTTTCAGGAACAGGATCCGGTCGTTAATGGCACTGGCGGGGGTGATGAGCTGTACTGCGCTTATCATCACAGCTTTTGGTCTGATGGATACCATGGATCATTTGATCGATTCTTATTATGGAGAGACCCTGCGTTATGATTACAGAACAGAGCTGGATGAGTCCGGAGGCAGTATTGAAAAATACCGCAGGAGGATGGATGCAGAGAGGGTCGAGGGAATCATGGAAAAAGGTGTGAACATCAGAAAGGCTCCCGTCAGTGGTGTGAAGGGTGAATATGGCGGAGACATAGAGCAAGAGAGCAGGACAGTACTTCTGACTGTTTTTGAAGACAGGCAGGAACTGATTTCACTTGGTACCCAGGACAATAGTGAAAATACTGCCTCAAAAACTGCATTAATATCACAAAAGCTTGCGGAAGTGATGGGACTTGGTATAGGCGATACTGTGAAACTGAAGCTTCCTGGTGTTGAAAAGGAGGAAGAGGTGATAATAATCGGACTGGCTTATATACAGATAGGTCAGGGATTGTATATGACAAAGACTGCATGGGAAGAACTCGAAAGAGGAGCATTCAAGCCAACGGCGCTGCTGGTGAAGGGGCCGGAGCGGGATTGCATCGAATACCTGGAAGGGCTGGATGAGATCACGGGCATCAAGTCTGTTCCATCACTAAAAGAGAAGACAAAGGCTGGTGTGGAACCATTCAGAAGTGTAGCGTTCCTTATGGCCGCATTTGCATTGTCCCTTGCATTCGTCGTGCTGTACAACATGGGTATTCTAAACTTTATAGAGAGGATAAGAGAATTTGCCACTTTGAAGGTGCTTGGCTTTTACCGGCGGGAAATATGTTCACTGATCGTCAGGGAGAATGTGATAGTGACTCTGGCGGGTATACTGGCAGGTATTTATCCCGGGATATGGCTTGCCGGGATGGTGATGGCAGCCAGTGAACCGGATGATATGGTGTTTGCTTCGGTAGTGGATCCGACCAGCATAATAACGGCCTGCGGGATCACATTTGTTTTTTCTCTGCTGATCCAGCGGCTGCTGACCGGCAAAGTCCGGTCGATCGTCATGGTGGAAGCTCTCAAGAGCGTAGAATAGCCCCAGGCTGTTACTACAGGCTAGCAGATAGTGGGCAACACGATACTACGGGACTTGTATTAGTAGACAGCAGTACTGTTTTTCTGTATATTGATAATATACTTGAAATCAGGCAGGTAGAATGTAATGAAAGAGAATGACATCGATTCAAATAAAGTACAGCCGGAACCGGAGCGTATCGATCTGCGCAGAGCACGGTTTGCTTCAGGTGCGCTTGTTGTTTACAAGGCGCTGAAGCAGGATGGGCTGGTTACCGAGCTCTGCCAGATGCTCGAACATATGGATTCGGAACATCCCGATCTGTTTCGTATCATCGATTTATACAGTTCGGTAGGATACAAGCTTTTTGCAGAAGGGACAGGCCTGAGGGGATATATTATCGAAAAGCTGCTTCACACCGAAAGCCCGTTCAGCAGGGCGGCCGAGGCCGGAGGCGCAGAATGCCTGACAGGCGCAATTGCTGCCGCGGTGGCAAACGATCTTGGGCAGCTGCAGATACTTGCCTCAATGAGGTCCGAATGGATCCGTGATTTTATACTGCATCTCTGCAAGGACGATGAGGTCATACAGGAAGCGGTAATGAAACTGCCGCTATGGCCGGATGACGGCAAACTGCAGTTACAGGCCGATAATGACAGATTTCCAAAAGATACATCAACAATAGATACCTGCAGTATCAGGGAGCTTTTGCTGAACAGCAGGTCCTGGCCCGACTGTGCAGATGCACTCGCCGATTTCCACAGGCGCTGCGGAAGCGGCCTATTCTCAAGATACAGGGCATTCGTATGGAAAGATGGCACCTTCTCTGGTGTTGAATCGCCTGACCCTGTACTTTTTTCTGATCTGATCTCATATGAGCTTGAGAGAGAGGATATCATTCAAAACACACTGCATTTTCTTGATGGAAAGCCGGCAAACAATATTCTTTTATACGGGGACAGAGGAACCGGCAAATCGACCACTGTCAAGGCATTGGTAAATGAGTATCATGGCAGGGGACTGCGTATGATAGAGGTGCCCAAAAGACAGCTGGCGGATTTCCCGCAGATCATCAGACAGTTGGCGGGAAGAAGCCTGAAGTTCATACTGTTCGTTGACGATCTGGCCTTTGAAGATAATGAAGAAAATTACACAGCACTGAAAGCGGCACTGGAGGGCGGCCTTGAGAGTAAGCCCGCTAATGTGCTTATTTATGCTACGTCAAACAGAAAGCACCTGATAAAGGAAAGGTTCAGTGACAGGGCAGGCCTTGCTTCGGGTAATGCGGATGATGAGGTTCGGGCGGCAGATACCATGCAGGAGAAGCTTTCGCTGTCAGACAGGTTTGGAATGACGATCGTTTTTTCTTCTCCTGATAAGAGGAGATATCTTGAGATCGTCGAAGGAATAGCTGAAAAGAGAGGCCTGCATTTTGACAGTGAGTATATCCGGCGTGAGGCGCTGAAATGGGAAATGCAGTACAATGGCCGTTCGCCCAGGACCGCCAGACAGTTTGTTGACTGGCTGGAAGGGCAGCCGGGGATGCATGCTGAATATCGTTAGTATTTTGGAGGAAGCCTTATGTATAAGTACCTTCTGGAGCATGAGCGCTGGATCACGGGATTGCTGAAATCCGAAGAGGACAGGGATTGGTTCACTGTCAGAGATTATCATATGGCCCAGATCGGATTCATGCAGCATGAAAGGCTCGTCCACCTTATTGTGACTCTGGTATTTGCGCTCATTTTACTTGCTTCAATTGCTGCCACAGTGATCTATCCTGTCTGGCAATTGCTTTTGATCGATACTATCCTCACAGTTGTAGAGACTATCTACATTATTCATTACTATAGGCTGGAAAACGGTGTACAAAGGTGGTATCGTATATATCAACAGATTTGCAGCAGAATCACTTAGGAGCCGGAGGGTCTTGTATGAGAAAATCTTCCATGAATCCAATGAAGCTGAATAAAATAATGAATGTCGTGGCTGTTGTGCTTGTGCTTGCAACAATCGCGGCATTATTTTTTTTGCAGGATATTCCTGCGTCGGGCAATGTGCCGGACAACAGTGTTAAGCCGTTAGAAAAACAGGAAACGGCGGCTTCGAGTGATGTGGCAAATACTTCATCCCCTGACCTTTTTGCTATTGATGGCACAGTGCCTTCCGACAGGGTCACTATAATTCCGGATGAAGCCTGGAGCAGGGACGTAGCGGCCGATGGATATAAAGACGGTGCCCCCATAGGTGGTATGGGAGCTGGCACGATCACCTGGGCATATGATGGAAATTTCTATGACGGACGGCTTGTCATCGGAAGTAATGATATGGATTTTGATTATGACTGCGGGTTTTACATGTATCAGAAACCCGAAAGCGGCAGCGCTTCTTCCATCAGGCTTGATTCCGGCTCACTCAGAGCAGGCCAGGCGGAGTATTACTCCCTTTTCCCGAAATCATGGGTCGATTACTATGGCGACAAATTTATCTGCAAGGCAAAGGTCACTCAATTCAGTCCGCTGATACCCGAGGATTACAAGCTTAGCAGCTATCCGACCGGCGTCTACATATGGGAGCTTTCCAACCCAACTTCAGAAAAATGCGATGTTTCGGTCATGTTCACATGGAAGAACGGCTATGGCGGCAAGGCAGTGGTGCCGGTCGAGGATGACAGCGGCAGGTTCAGCGGCATAAAGCTGGTTCCTCCTAAAACCGCGACTCCTGCGGGGACGAATGCTGCTACTGATGCAGCGCCCAACTCCTGCGAGTTCAGCGTTGGCTCCGAAAAGAACGAAGGCGTGAAGATCAGCTATACATCCTCCAATGATCGCAATGTGATCCAGAAGGATTTGGAGGATGACGGTATTCTGAATAATATTACCGGCGAGGATCAGACCGGTGCACTATGCGTGACCGTCGGGCTTGAACCCGGCGAGGTGATCAGCTTCCCAATGGTGCTGACCTGGGATATGCCGGTATATAAAGGCGCTGAGGGCAATGACTGGTATAAGAAGTACACCAGGTATTTCGGCAGGGATGGGGACAATTCCTGGGACATAGCCCTTGAAGCACTTCAAAATGCCGGGCGATGGGAGAATATGATCGACAGCTGGCAGAGTACTATACTCAATGATCCAAAGTATCCGGATTGGCTGAAGACCACACTTTTCAATGAGCTTTATTACTATACTGTCGGCGGCACTGTCTGGGAGGCAGGCGCTGCATCGGGGCAGCCGGACGATCCTGACGAGGACATGTTCAGCAGCCTTGAATGCTTTGAATACCCGTTTTATGGCACCTCCGATGTGCGTTTTTACGGCTCATGGGCATTGGTGCAGCTATGGCCTGAGATTGATAAGCAGTGTGTGAAGCAGTTCTGCGACAGCGTGTATAATACGCGTTCCGACAGACCTGGTCCGTTAGGCACAACGGCACATGATTTTGGTATGGATGGCATGGTTTTCGCTGAATGGAACGGTTATACCTACAGAGATTCCACCAACTGGAGGGACCTTAATACAAAGCTTGTTCTGATGGTGTACAGGGATTGGGCGATTACAGGGAAAACGGATAAGGACTTTCTGAATTATTGCTGGATACCTTTACAGAAGGCCATGGATATGGCGAAGAGCCAGGACGCAGACGGAGATGGATTGCCTGACAGCCATGGTGTCGATCAGACATATGACGATCTGTCGCTTACCGGAAACACTTCCTACTGCGGAGGGTTGTTCCTGGCTGCCTGCCAGGCAGCCGAAGAGATTGCCCGGGCAATGGGGGATGAAAAGAAGGCGGCGCAGTATGGAGCCTGGCTGGAAAAGGGCTGTAAAAGCTTTGAAGAGGAGCTTTGGAACGGCAGCTATTATAACATCGATACAGACAGCAGTGATCCTAAAAGGATAATGAGCGACCAGCTATGCGGACAATGGTATTCTGTCGCATGTGGTTTGCCGGGCATTGTTTCGGACGAACATGCGGCCAGCGCATTCAATATGGTTTATAAGAACAACTTTAAGAAGTTCGATAAGGGTACTCATGGGATAGTCAATGTATTAAAGGCTAACGGACGAACGGATACAAGCAGCTGGCAGGCCCAGGAATGCTGGGTCGGCACATCCTGGTGTGTTGCTGCCGGTATGCTGCAGCAGGGAATGACGGAGCAGGCGGAGGAAATAGGCCTTAGCCTCTACAATACGATATGGGATGAGTCACAGCTTTGGTTCAAGACTCCCGAAGCCTGGTACAAAGGTGCATACATGACGAGGGCTGATTATTATATGCGCGCTACTGCAGTCTGGGCACTCAAACATGCTTATGATATAAAGGCAAGATGAATAAAGACAGCATAAAAGCCGGCGGCGTAGCCGGCTTTATGTTTTTGAGGCAATCAGTTCAGGGCTCCAGACGGTTTATGTCCCTTGGAAACAATGTGGCATATCGTACATTTTGCAGATCCAGCAACTTAGCTGTGAAGCGTTCCAGCCCGAGACCCAGACCTCCGTGGGGAGGGAGTCCGTATTTATGTGCCATGAGATAGCTGGAGAACTGTTCGATATCCATGCCGCGGTCACGCATTTTTGCTGTCTGTGCATTATAGTCGTGGATCCTCTGACCGCCTGTTGTTACCTCCATACCTCTGAAGATCAGGTCAAAGCTGTCGGTAAATACGGGATCCTCTTTTGAATCCTGCGTATAGAACGGCCTTTTTGAGGATTTGTATCCGGTCACAAAAACCAGCTCACTCCCGGTTTCCTTCTTAATTATCTCGTACAGCAGTTTTTCCTCCTCAGGCTCGAAATCCTCATAATCAGTTATCTCGCGTTTATATGTTGATGATATCATCTCCTTTGCTTCCATAAAGCTGACTGCAGGGATATCATCCACTACCGGCACATTTACCTTCAGTAAAGCCAATTCCTCGGAATAGTGTTCTTTGATGTATTCCATGGTGTAGACCAGCATTCTTGTTTCCATTCTCATAATATCACGGTAGTCTTCTATGAAGCCCATTTCCAGGTCAACGCTTGTGTATTCATTGATATGTCGGGAGGTATCGTGCTTTTCTGCCCTGAATACCGGCGCGATTTCATAGACTCTCTCAAATACACCGACCATCATTTGCTTGTAAAACTGAGGGCTTTGGGCAAGATAGGCCTCACGCCCGAAATAGTCCAGCCTGAAGATGTTTGCTCCACCCTCTGCTCCGCTGAAGACTATCTTTGGTGTGTGTATCTCTGTAAAGCCGTTTATGCCCAGAAAGCTTCTGAAACCTGTACAAATTCCTGCCTGGAGCTTGAAAATGGCTCGTTCTCTGGCATTGCGCAATGTGACGGGACGGTAGTCGAGCAGTGTTTCGATTGATGCTTTGACTTCCTTATTGTTTATTACCACTGGAGTTTCAGCTGCCGGTTCCGAAAGTACCTGGCAGCTTATGAGCCTTACCTCGGCCCCTGTCCGGCTCCGTTCATCAGAGACGATCTCTCCTGTGACAATAACACTCATATTGTCCTTTAGTTCCCCCAGCGGGAATGCAGAAAATTCAGCAGAATAGATACACTGGACCAGTGTTCTTTTCGTTCTGAGAATGACAAATGCAAAGTCAGACATTTCCCTGATCTTGTATATGATGCCATGGATTTTGACTATTTCGCCTATATGTTCCTTAAGCGCCTCTGCCTCAACATGTGCAGAGGATATTTCTCCCTTTATCATTACCATAAAATCTGCCTCCTGTAATTTTTATTTTCCTGGTTTATATACAGAGGGCCTATCCATTCCGGCATTGTCTGTATGCCGCATAATACCACATCCTCTCAAATAAAAACGCACCGATACGAAATGTACCGGTGCGGTGGGATAACGACGCCAAAAAACAGCCATACCATCCATCACACAGGCACAGGGCTATAGAGCACCTGTACCCGCGGACGGCTTTAAACCGAACTTAAGGGTGCAGGTGCTGCATATCAGTATCAATTGTGTGATGAATAACATGCAGCATAATATTGCCTTCTTTCATAGCTTTATTTTATGATACCACAAAACTGAAATAAAACAATATGACGCTGCCAGAATATTTTCCGTTCTTACTTATGCCGTTTCAAAGAATCTGATTATCGAGCCGTCTATGGTCGTAACAGAGCATTCCATTGCTCCCCAGGGCTGAGGCTCGATATCGGTTATTTTTGCCCAGCCGTTGTCCTTCACGAGTTTATGGAGCTTATCCAGTCCCTGGACCAGCATAAACCCAACGACACCCTGAATGGGCTCGCCTTTGAACAGATGGATGCCTCTGAATGGAGTCAGGCCGGAGACGATCAGTTCGCCGGGATAATCGAATACGCAGCTGTATGTGACCTCATTGCTGTCCTCATCGAGAATGATATCCCCGTACCAGCCGAGTACATCACGGAACCATTCGCAGGTTTTCTTTATATCCTTTGTGAAATAGACCGGTGCATTTTCCTTGACATAATATCCACGTTTGCTGTAGGATTCCATGTCGCTTAACTTTTTCATTGCTTTATTCTCCATTTCATATGATGTGAAGGTGAGTCTGGGATAGGACTCCAGCCGTGCTCCCTCCTTGCGCGCTGAGGATGGGGACACACCGTAGGCCTGATGGAACGCCCGGGAAAATGCCGCCGGTGAATCATAGCCATATTTGACTGAGATATCGATGATCTTTTCTTCGCCTGTCTGCAAATCGCAAAGTGCCAGGGCAAGCTTTCTTCTGCGGATATACTCCCCCAGTGAAATATGCGCTACAAATGAGAATATGCGATAAAATTCCCATCTGGAACATCCCGCAAATCTTGCGGCAGTCTCAATGTCTATGTCGCCGGACATATTTTCTTCAATGTAGGCGATGGCGCGGTCCATGTTTTGTCGCCAATCCATACTTTCACCTCCAATGACAGAATAGCATGGTTGAATATGTATTGCTTTGCTCTTTCGGCACCACTTTTGCAATGTCTTTCACTCACAAAATCACAAAATCACATTCAGAATATACATTCCATCCCTGGTCTCGAATCTGTACAGACCGTTATGCTTTTCCACAATCAGAGCGATGCTTTTTGTACCGATACCTTCTCTTTGATCAGTCGATTTGGGGAGACCATCTGAAAATTCGATAGTACCTTCATAAGGATTTCGAATTTCCAGGAACAGCTGGTCATTGCGTGTGTGGCAGGAAAGACTTATTTCCCTGGGGGAACCTGCAATATCACGGGTCGCCTTTATGGCATTTTCCAGAGCATTTGAAAATATGGCGCACAGGTCGATGTCGGGGATAGGAGTTTGATCTGCCAAATCGATATCAACTTGAAGTGAGATACCTTCCTTTTCGGCTTTGGACTTAAATGCGGATAGGATCAGATTCAGTGCGTCGCTTTTACAGAAAAGCAAGGGAGACACGGCCTCGATGCTCTTCTCCATTCTGCTGATATAGTCGGTAATAGCTTTACAGTCTTTGGCGGAGGCATATCCGAAGATCAGCCGGAAATGATGCCGCAGATCATGAAAGTAAATATCGGCTTGCTGCTGGGAGCTTTTCAGAGAACTGATATACAGCAGTGTTCCGTCAAGCTGTGTTTGCAGCAGCTCCAGAGTGCCTTTTGCCTCCATCTTTTCTCTTGTCTGCTTGAAATAGTTCAGGATCAATATGTAGGACAGGAAAGACATGGCGCTGATAAAATACCGCCACATCGCTGTCTCGTTCCATGAGTTGATATCATAGACGAAACGGTACTGACCGTTGATATAGGTCGCCACAACGGCCAGCAGCGGAACTGCACTGAATAACCCCCACCCGGTATCGCAGTGGTCCAGCATGAACTTTAAATAAGGCTTGAAGAAGCGATTCAGGATAAACAGCAGGGGCACGACCAGCAGCAGCTTAGATATTGCGCCATAAAAAGGCTTGAAGTTGAAGAACGCGGAAATTGTATTTGACAAAAGCATGATTGGTGAAGACCATACCATTACAGTCAAAAGAATGAATATCAGCTTGAGACCTCTGTATTTTGTGAAGCTGCACAAAATGAATAATAGCGGTAAATGTACGGTCAACGGAAACAACATCGTATATCTATTGATATCCCATGCCAGATATATCGCAAGGTTACCTGCCAGAACCATTAAGAGAGCAAAGAGAAGAAACACAGTACGCAAGCTTCTGCTCCTGGGCTTTAGTGTCACATCCAGCAGAATAAAAAACACTGCTGCGGTATAGATGATAAGGCTTGTAATGCCAAGGCTCATTGCTGTTTTAACCATTTTTACCACCACGCTTAAAGGAATAGTCCATATATTCCTTCTTCACCATTTGATAAAGACTTTTTGAAACCGGCAATTTTTGATTGTTTATCATCGTTATTTCGTTCCTGTCAAGCTTGCGGATGCAATCCATGTTAACGATATAGGAACGATGGGGTTTGATAAATTTATCCTGTTTGAGGAACACCTCTTCTATTTCGGTCAATGTGCTAAAAACTTCATAGCGCTGGTCATTGTTCAAATAGAATGTAATGATCCTGCCGATAATCTCAAGGTATATAAGGCTGTGGAAGTACAGCTTGACGAAGCCTGTCCTGGTTTTGAGCATGGTGTAGCTGCCTTCAGTATCCGCGATCTCGGCAAATGCCTCCTGAAGCACCGATTTTAGCTTCTCCCTTGAATAATTCTTCAGAAGATAATAATATGCCTTCACATCATAAGAATCCAATGCAAATTGGGGGCTGGACGTAAGAAATACGATCTTAGCGTTTTTATCAACGAGACGGATCTCACGGGCGGCTTCCAAGCCGTTCATCCGTGGCATTGTGAACTATAATTCGGGAAGCAGGCTGTTAAAGAGCAGCGGCGAGACCTCCGGCGGGTATAAAAATGCATACCAGACCGGGATTTCAGGAGCAGAAGCAAATATGACCGGAACGGACATGGCTGACGCAACAGAGCGTATAAGTGTTGTGGCGGACACCGACGGGGACGGTCTGGACGAGACCATCACAGTATTTTGGGTGCCAACGACAAAATCGGGCCAGGGCAAGGTGGGTATTGCTATATCAAAATACACCACTACATGGGACGGAGTCGATCCTATCAAGGTTGAGACTACAACCAAGGTACATTTCCCGGTGTCGACCAATACGAACCTGTTCTTCTATCCTTCCAACAGCAATGACTATGAAAGGACCCTTTACGCTGTTTCCGGTGACTTCGACCACGACGGAAAGGACGAGGTGGTTATAGGGCGGGGCAAAGCCATAGCCATGTACCGGGTTACCACCAAAAAGCTCACCGAGCTCAGTTTACAGTCGCTGGAAAGCAACAGCACCTCGTGGGATGCTGAAACAAAAGAAAAGCTGTTCAGCGCGGATAAGTCTATTTATGTAAACGGAATGACATCGGCGGACCTGGACGACGACGGCTTCAAGGAGCTGTTTGTGACTGCCGGCCGCAATTATATATCCCAGGTGGATGAGGATACGGATGTAGAGAGCTACGAAAAAGGCCGGCGCTCGTTCATACTGATCTACCGCTCCACAACAAATCTGAAGAAGCTCATTATACCGCCGGTGGAGCTGGTGACTACTGCCGGGGAGAACACTGTGTATTTCGACAATCCCGCCATGGACATGGGTGATATCAACGGCGACGGACAGAAGGAGCTGGTTATCGGCGGAAGGCTTTTTGGCCGCAAGGATGACAATAACATAGGACTCACCGCCTTCTGTTATGACCCGGAGAGCGACTCATACCAGACAGGACTTAGGGATAACCGCTTATATACCTTTGTTTCCGACGACTTTAAGGCTGTTCAGAGCAAACTCGGTGTTAAGTGCGTGAAGTTCGACCCTGCAGCCTTTCTGGACTTTGTGGTGCTGGGCGGCTTTATCTATAAATACAATATGGAGAACGACGTATTCGACCGGCAGGTCATCAGTAATATTTCCCTTACCGGCGTTGACATCAATAAAGAGTCCAAGTCAAGAAACAACCTCACCAATGTTAATACAAAGAAAGATCAGACCTACATCCTGGATATGCTGGCGGGCAATTTTAACGAGGCGACCCTGAGTGATATGGGAAGCGACCTTTCGGAACAGCTTGTAGTGCTGCACAGCAACTTCTGGCATAACAGCCGCCGCATTTATATCACTACCGTCTCTATGAAGGACGGTATTCTGTATGCTTATATGCAACAGTATCTCAATAGCAAGGACAACAGCCATTTCCTTTCCATCTGTGCTCCCGATATCTGGAATCGAGGGATCCAAATGGAATACCAGCCTGACAAGACTGAGTTTGTCTTCTCTGACCCAATGATCCTTGCGGTTCTTGCCGCCCCGCCTTATTATTCAGAGCTTGAGAACGAATACGAGGCTTTGGGGAATGCAAAGACCCTGTTTGGCACCGAGAAGACCAAAAGCAGCTCTGATAGCCACGGGCTTTCGGTATCGGCCAGCTTCATCTGCGGATTTGACGGGGAGGCCAGCGTTTTCGGTGTGAAGCTCGCACAGGCAGGATGGGAGCTTGAGGTGGAGAACGAATTTACGGCAACCTTTGAAAAATCCAAATCTGTGTCAAAACATGTGCTGTATGAGAACTATTACAACCAAAATGCGGTTGTGGTCTCTGCCATACCCTACGATGTCTATACATTTAAGATAACCAATACCCAGACAGGGGAGTCAGGGCTCTCAACAGTTATGATCCCATTTTCGCCTGTAACGCGGATCATGTCCTATTCATCCTACAACAAGGTGGCGGAGGGCTCCGATGTTTTCCCGCAGCTGACTGGAGTGTTCAAACACACGGTAGGAGATCCTCGCTCATATCCAAAGGATAAAACGAACATTTCCAATGCAACAGGCGCAGAAATACTTTTGGGGACCAATGGCGATGATTATGGCAATTTTGTTGGCGTGGGTATAGGAAACAATGTCACAGAGGAAGGTATTTCTGTAAGCCAGGGAAAGTCCCGGACACTTGAAAACAAGCTGAGTGTAAAGTTCTCTGCGGTGGGGGGAGCCGGAGGCTTTTACGTAGGAGGAAGCGCGGGCCTTGGGTACACCTACAGCAATACCAGATCCACCGAGGAGACTGAAATGTATTCGGGCTCAACGCCGGGGCTTCCCGAGGGAAGGGAGGCCTATACATATAAATGGAGCCTCGTTGCCTATCCCTATGATCTAGCTGCAGGGAGCGCCACTCAGCGCTGTATGGCCATAAGCTATCTCTGTCAGCCTGTGGGAGCAAATTATCCTCCGGCTGCTCCGAAAAATTTTAGAATAGACTCCAGAAACGCAACGAGCATAACGCTTAAATGGGACGCACCGGTGACTGCCAATATCCAAACCACCGGTTTGCCCAGCGGTTATGTGGTGTACCGTGCCGATTCCATTGATGGTGAGTATACAAAAATTGCTGCGGTCAATGGTCGGAGCACCGTAACTTATAAAGATACAAAAGTCACCGGGACAGGTGCGTATTATTACAGGCTGACGGCCACGAACACCCGTGAGTCGATCCCGGCGGAGCTTGCTGTTCCGCGTGTCAAGGTCACTGCGATGACCCTAAAAACTGCGCCCGGGCTTTCCTACAATGATGGAGGTACCCTTGATTTGTCAAGTCTTAAGGTGAACCTGACCTATGAGAACGGGACGACGAAGGATGTGTCATTTGCGGACTTCGGAGATGATTTACTGGTAAGCGCCGTAAACGGAAGCACGCTGGACCTTGCGCAGCAGGGAAGCAAGCTCACCGTCACCTATGTTCCCGACAGCATCACCTTAGACGTCGGTGCTCTGAACATAAGCGCTGTGGCTGCTTACGACATCGGACTTACTGCATCCTTCACCGTGGGGACTACCAAGAACGCGACAATGCTTGAGGCAGGCAAAGCAGTAAGCGCAACAGCCTCCCTGAAGAACAATACAGCTACGTCCCAGCCGGTGCTTGCAATTCTTGCGCTCTACAGCGATAAGGGCACGATGGTAGCCTCCAGTACAAAGGCAGTAACTGTCGCAGCGGGCGCAACTTCAACCGCGACGTTCACAAACGCCTTTACGGTGCCCACGTCGGCATCGGGCTACACTGTGAAGCTTTTCGTCTGGGATGGAAAGAGCATCTCAGAGACAAAACAGATCCCGAAATCAAATGTCATCTCATTGCCCTGATGACTGTCCGGCAGCTGTTCGAAAGGAGGCCTTTATTTGAAACGCAAAGCGACAATCATCCTATATTTTCTGGCACTGCTGTTTTTCATGGTCATTCCGGTCCATGGGGAGGATCTGTACTCGGTTACGGCAACCGTGAACAGCGATAAGCTGGTCTCTATCAGCGGGAGGATCGGTGGCGGCCCCGGCCTGCCCGTAAACATCCTGGTCCGCGATCCGAACGGAGGCCTCGAGTATATGAACACCTGCCTGAGCGGTGCGGGGGGCATATTTAGTATTTCTTATACCATGACAAACACTGTGACAGGACGTTACAATGTAACAGTCGGCACGGAGGGAGTGGCAAACGCAGCCGCCACCTACTTCCTCTACGGGAAGAACAGTCTTGAGGCGACAGCCATCCTGGAGGATGGCATCGTGAATATCACGGGTATAGCGGGGGCGGGCGCTGGGCAGTTGATCACCGCCCGGATCAAAGCTCCCGACAGCACGGAAGAATATGCCGGATGTGTCGTAAGTGCCGCCGGCGGAGGATTTCAGCTCTCTTATGTGCTCACGAACACCCGGACGGGAAAATATACCGTATACGTGGGTGCGTCGGGAATAGAGGAATCCGCTGTCTGCTATTTCCTTGCGGGCATAAAGACCGAGGTCAAGGCTAAAATCGACAAGCAGAAGCTTGTGACAGTGGAAGGTGTCTCGGTTTTGCCCGGAAAGCCCGTGTCTGTCCGGATAACCGACCCGAAGGGAATTACGGAGTATCTGGCCGGCGTTCTCACAAAAAAGGACGGCACCTATGCCGTCTCATACACGATGGTAAATGAAGCAAAGGGGTGCTACACTGTCTCAGTCAGCGCCATGGGCCTTGACATGCCGGTAGAGACCGAGTTCTGCTATGGAAGCGGGCTGGCTGACCTTGCACTGAGCAATTGCTACCTCGACCCCGTCTTCAATACCGAAGCATTGAGTTATTCGGCAATCGCTAATGAAGATATTGCTTTTGTACAGGTAACTCCTACCGCTATCGACCCAAAGGCTGTTATCAGTATAAACAGCAATACTGTTACAAGCGGTACGGCATCCGGCAATATCCCATTAGTCATAGGTAGGAACACCATTACGATTACTGTCACCGAGAGAGATAAGACTGTGACCACCTATGTCGTTTCTGTAACGCGCAAGGAGCCTGACCTCACGCCAAGCTACACTCCAAGCTATACCGAGCCCCCGAGGCTTTCAAGCAATGCCAGCCTCAGCGGACTTGTGCTAAATGACGCAGTCCTGGCACCACTCTTTTCATCTGGAAACCTTAACTATACTGCGAATGTATCCAACGCCACTGCCTCAGTGACAGTGACGCCCACTGCAGAAGACGGCAATGCGACAGTTAAAGTGAATAATATCCCGGTAGTGAGCGGGAGTCCCTCAAGCCCGATTTCTCTTGATCCGGGAAGTAATACTATTAGCATTGTTGTGACGGCGGAGAATGGAACCACTAAGACTTATACGGTAACAGTAAACAGAACGGTTTTATACAATGTAACGGTGAGCAGTCTGAGCAACGGAACGATCCAGACCGATCCGGCGGTTGCAGCGGAGGGAGAGACCATAAATCTGACCATAACTCCGGCGGATGGCTGGCAATTGAAGGCCAATTCGCTAAAATACAACGATGGCGCTGATCACTTGATTGCAGGAACGAGCTTTGTCATGCCGGCGTCAAATGTAACTGTAACGGCGGAGTTTGAGCAGACTGCATCAGCAAACGCAAACCTTAGTGGTTTGATGTTAATCGATGGGAACATGAATAGTGTGGACCTGAACGAGACTTTTTCTCCCGAGACTCTGAACTACACTGCGAATGTATCCAATTCCACTGCCTCAGTGACAGTGACACCCACTGTGGAAGACGTTAAAAGCACTGTGTCTGTGGCTAAAAATGGGCTGGAGTCGCAGAATGTTATGCTGGATGTGGGAAATAACATAATCACGGTGACAGTGACGGCTGAGGCCGGAAACACCCGAACCTATACCATCACTGTGACACGGGCTGCGCCTGATAACGCAGGACTCCTGGATCTCGCAGTCTCAACGCAGCATCCGATCAGCCCTGCACCGTTCGATCCCGATCGTTTGAGCCCTTACGCCTATACCGTAAGTGTACCTAACAACATTGTTTCCCTGCAAGTCACAGCGATTCCGGTCAACCCTGCCGATACGGTTGAGGTAATCGCCGGCAATATGGAAGACGATGGAACGATCAATTTGGATGTAGGCGCGAACAACATTGGAATCAAGGTCACTTCGGCGATTGACGGGAGTGAGAAGTCGTACCTCCTCATTGTGACAAGAGAAGAGATATCCAATGACGCTACGTTGAGTAGTATTCTTCTCAGCTACGGTATAGAATCAACGCCTATCGACTTCATGCCTGAGTTTAATATGGACACCACCTCATATACAGCAACTGTAGAGGCCTCGGTCAGCGAGATCACAGTCATTGCAGAACGAAGCCACTCCAACGCCGATATGACGATAAACGGAGACCGTATCATAAGCGTTCCTTTAAACGATGGAGAAAACATTATTACTATACTGGTCACTGCGGAGGATGGCTCCACGACAAAGACCTACACACTGACGGTAACGAGGTTGTTGCCATAATGTTTTTCAGATAGTCCTGACCTCTGTGCTTTGTTTTATCAAATACTGTGCAAAATGCCGAAAACCCGCTGATATAGCGGGTTTTCGGACAATCTGCGGCAAACTGCCTGAAAGTACTTATCCGAAAAGTATTTAAAATGCAGAAAACCCTTATGGGACTACTCGTTTTTGCAGCTTTTGAACAAAACTATGTTCTAGAAAGCTTATTTCATAGCACCATAGGCCAATTTCATAGACAGTGAACAATAAGAATGAGAACTTTTCTCATAATTATTGTTCAAAAGTTGAAAAAGTGAGTAGTGCCCTCTGTTTTTCCGTCAATCTGAAAGTGAGTAGTGCCCTCTGTTTTTGCCATCAATATGAAGATTCTGTTTTCTAGTAAGTGAATCGAAGAAGTGTGTAATATGCTGTAAACCCGCTAAAATAACGGGATTACGGACTTATTATGGTCAGACTGTCCGTAAAGTAAAGACCCAAAAATGAAATATGTATGTACTTACAACTATTATACAAAAAACAACAAAATATGCATAAATCTGATATAATAACTCTTAATTATCTGACGGCCGTGGGCGACATAGACAATGACGGAAACCCTGAAATAATTTTTCCGGATCAAATCGGATTGAATACCGCGGCGCTTACATGGAAGAACGGGGCATTTACCTCAAACCGCAAATGGATCGACAAAAAGCTGTGGAGTCACCCGGGAAACCTGATCACGCATACCAGCCTTGTGCTGGAAGACTTTGATAAGGACGGCTGGAAAGATTTAATTGTAGGCGGAAATTGGTCAACTCCGAACACAAGAATTGCATTTGGATCCTCCCAAGGTTTTGTCGCCAGGAACCTGCTTACCTTGCCGGATGGTATTTGGGGCCACACCACCTGGGAGGAATGGCAAAAGGAGGACACCCTTATTGCAATGGGGCCGGAGGCTATTCAAGTAGTCGCTGATTTTGACAATGACGGGCTGACAGATATTTTTTCATCGCAAAGTACATTCGTCAGCTATAAGCCAGGTGTATTTACCGACGAACTGGAGCCGAGATATCAGCAGGTTCATGATTACGGCGGAATAATTGCTGCACAGAATACATCCATACAGGTTTATAAAAACCTAGGAAACCGCGAATTTTCTGAGATATGCAAGACAGATGGCACTCTTATAAACAACCTCCACATACATAGTCTTATACCATTTGATTTTAATGGGGACGAATTTCTTGACGTGATCGGCGAGTACGTGACTTTCGAGTATGGCAGCCAAAGAAGCATGCTTCATGGAAGTTTTGTTTTTCTGAATGACGGAACTGGGGTATTTCAGGTAGTGGATGGCTCCAAATTGTTTCCAACGCAGAATAACAATGGCTCTATAGAGCAGCTTGGGGTTTTTGTACCAACGCGTGTGACTTCCGACGGGCTAGAATGCCTGTTTGTCACTTCCCTGACGGACCGTATCTCAGGAGTCCTGGTTGTAAGGAAAGGAGTATACAAAGGCAATATAGGTACTGATCTCGATTCTATTAAATAATTATTAAATGAGAATACTATGAAAAAATCCAAACAGGCATTACCCGGCATGTGTTCAGTGTGCATCATTACGGCATGGAACGGAATGCATCTATCACGGTGATACAATTTGAAACATCCTGTTCATTTGGATCATCTATTTCTGCTCTGTTAGATAATCCGCAGATCCTCCTTTTTGCATCACCGAACCTTACGATTCTGTTATTCGGGCATTTGCACAATCTTTCTGGAAATTTGCCGCAGAACCAATCGTACAGTTCCATGTTGCTAAGCCTGAGCTTTTCACCTAGTTCTGTTATGTTCTTTGCACTGCTGAAGTAAATGCAGACCTTTAAGTAATCGGGTTCTGCATAGAATCCGAATATGTTTTTCCCATTCAGCGTGAAATCCACCTTCCATTCAAAACTGGAGGTGATATTTCTGAGCGGTTTTACTTTATACTTGATTTTTTGCCCTTCAAACGTCTTAAAGATCAAATCGACATATCCGGCGTGATCTTCTTTCATGGTCAGCCTGATATCATTTATTTCCGGCATGAATCTGTAATAGCCCTTGTAATCCAGGCGAAGGTAATTCATATATTTGTATTTGCTCTCAGGAGCGGTGCATAGGACTCGGAGCCCTAGAAACATTTTGGGATGGCATTTGGATTTTATGTAATATTTATCGCCGGCTTCGTCTATCTGCAGGCCCCGACTTAAAACCGCCTTTATACGATACTCATTTTCCTTATAGACATGGGATCTTCGGAAGGATTCCATCACACTGATATAGTTTGATTTGGTGATCACAAGGGCATAGTCTGAATTGCATATTTCATCTGCTGCACACCCCAGTTTGTATAACACTTCGGGATAATATTGTATTGCCTGCTGGAATGTGTTCCGTAGTTTGCATTCCTTTGCATCTGTGAAATGTTCCTTCTCGGCCGATCTTTTTACAACTCTGTTTTTCATGTATTTATCATAAGGCTCGGTGGGTATCAAATATTTCGCAGGATCGTTGTACATATCCTGATATAGTTCCGAAATGAACCGATAAAAATCGCTTTCACCTGCAAGTATGCTGTCTTTGTCAAAGGTATCATCGTTTATAGCTGTGCCCTCAAAAGGTGCGAGCATTTTGATCGAGTGCCATATCGATTTTTGCGCTGAGCTGTCATGTTCACCATTATTAATTGAATTAGATATATTCATATTTCCACCTTCATCGATTAGATTTAGGACTTCACTTTGAAGTGATTATATCATGAAATACCTGACAACTGAGTGGCATATTATATCATAATCTATTGGGCGACTTTGTGGGGTCGTGCTGGTATTTAGTATCTGGAACCCACTGATTTAGCGAGATTTCGGATATTGTGGCCAGACTGTCTGAAAAGTATTTTTCCGAAAGGAATTTAACTATACAGAAAACCCTAAGGGCACTACTCGTTTTTGCAGCTTTTGGACAAAACCATGATCTGGAAAGCCTATTTTATAGTCCCAATGGCCCCGCTTCATAGACAGTGAACAATAAGAATGAGAACTTTTCTCATATATACCGTTCAAAAGTTGTAAAAGTGAGTAGTGCCCTCTGTTTTTACCCATCCATTTTTGTTTCTGTTTTCAAATATGTGGACCGAAGAATTGTACAAACATGCTGAAAACCCGCTAAAATAGCGGGTTTTCTAAAATTTTGGCGGAGAGGGCGGGATTCGAACCCGCGTGTCGTTTCCGACAAACTGATTTCGAGTTATTTGAGGGCAAGTTTCGATGAGATTATCAAGGTAACTTTGAGATACCTTAAAATCCCGCAGACCCGCATGAATCAAGGCTTTTCGGGCATAAACCATGAATTTACCACGCTCCGGCTCAAACCCCGAATTTAACGGTTTTCAGAACAAAGTGTAGAAAAAACGTAGAAAAACGACCAGCGAAATAACCTTAAGATACTTTAGTTTCCTGGCATTTATAAAAACATAAACCACAGCGCACCCTACCATTGACATTGATAAAAAGTGAATAACGCAAAACAGACAGAGCTGATATCTGTCTGCACCATCAATGCATTGGAGGGATGGACATGGCAACTGACTACTCTCACCTTCTGGCTGAATACCCGGAAAAGATATGTCACGACCAGTTTTACAGGATTTGCAGAATAAGCAAACGAAAAGCCACATGGCTTTTAGAGAACGGGTATATCCCCTGCGAGGATACAGGAAAAAAGACCCGCAGGTTCAAAATCCGAATAATGGATGTGATAGAATACCTTACCCGCTTAGAAGATTCTCCGGAGTCTCTGCTGACACCTCCCGGTATTTTTTCAAGCGGAATAAAATATAGACCCAAACACAAAATTGTGGAACCTATAGATTCAGATAAATTTATGAAAATGCTGAAGAAAAAGTGGAGCAGCTTTCCGGATGCCCTTACCGTGGTCGATGTTATGAAACTAACAGGCTACTGCCAAACCACAATATCAGAATGGATATCGAAAGAGAAATTATTCGGAGTGTGGTACCTCAACAAATACTTGATACCAAAGGACTGCCTGATAGAATACATGGCAACCAAAGCTCACCGCATCACTCAGAAATCAAATAAGCACATGAGTCTGATACGAAAATTTCAAGAGGAACAGCCACGAACTTGAAAGCAGAAAAAACTGAAAAATGCCCGTCTTGGCAGTGAACCATGACGGGCATTTGCTTATTGGCAATTCTTTTCAAAAGGAGATAGTAGAAACTCAATTCCATTGCTCAGACAACAGGAACTCACGTATATTCATATGCTTCAGGCCGTCTCTGCTCATGTCGAATTCATCATAGGACACGATATACTTGGGAAAGTTATCCCTGATTGTATCATATGCCCCGAATTCACGCTGAATCGTTTCCTCGGATGCAAGCAGATAAGCTACCTGAACATAGAGCTTTTGTGTTTGCTTTTCAGCAATAAAGTCAATCTCTTTCTCTCCTGCTTTTCCAACCGTGACCTTATAACCACGGCGCAGCAGCTCCATAAAAACAATGTTTTCAAAAATGAGATTGATGTCTTTCATGTTGCCACCGAAAACCGCCTCTCTGATTCCATGGTCAGCAATGTAGTATTTTTCATTGACAGTGAGAATCTTCTTACCCTGCAAGTCCTGCCTGCGGACACGGTAGAACAGAAAGGCATCCTCACAAGCCTTGATGTAGTTCAAGATTGTTTCCGGTGCAACAGTGCGCCCTTCACTTTTAAGATATTTTGAAATTGCCGTAGCCGAGAAAGTCGTCCCGACATTTGCCGTGATATATGCGATGATACGCTCCAGCAGATCAACGTCACGGATGCTGTTGCGTTTTACGATATCTTTAAGGACAACGGAATTATAGAGGTCTTGCAGATACTGACGGCTCGGCTGTTCGGCATAGCGGAGGTTGCTCAAGTACGGCATCCCGCCATCGGTCAGATACCGAGTAAAAATCGCTCTCGAATCGGAGTCAGGAAAAATGGTATGATACAGCTCCGAGAACTCTCCAAAGGAAAAGGGATAAATCACAAACTCTACATATCTCCCCGCAAGGTATGTGGCCAGCTCTCCCGAAAGCAGCTTGGCATTTGAGCCGGTAATATAGATATCACAGTCAAATTCAACCCGAAAGGAATTGATGCATTTTTCCCAGCCAATGACTTCCTGAATCTCATCAAAAAAAAGATATGTCTTACCGGAAATACCATTTGCCCGCTGAGTGACCTCCTCATGCAATGCCTCGGCAAAACAAAGGTGTGCGTTGCTCATATTCTCAAAGTTGATGGAAATAAACTGATTTTCATTTACACCGGAGGTAACCAGCTCTCGCTGAATCAAATCCAGCATGACGGACTTTCCGCTGCGGCGGATGCCGGTTAAAACCTTAATAAGCTCATTTCCGATAAAAGGACGGATGCGGCTCATATATAACTCTCGATTAATCATAAAAAGAAAAACCTCCTTTGCCATATCTAATGCTTATAATAGCACAGACACATCTTGAATTCAAGTTTATTTATATAGTTATGTCAGATATAACTTATAAAATTCATGTTTCTACAAAATTCAACATCTAAAACTAAAATTCAGTTAAAGAGCCGGAGAATCGGAGTGCAGAATGCGCTTCAGTTCTCCGGCTTTTTTATTTTTCAGAAAGGAGGAAATTATGTTAGTGCATTACAAGAAAAATAAAAAACCAGCTTGTTATGATTCGGACGCCCTCATAACAACAGGGAGGATACCGCCAGACGAGCGTCCCCGCGGCCCGTTCAAAAGCTGCGGCAACTGTCCATATCCCTCACACGGTTTTATCTGCTATAGTTCCGAGGGTGATTGCCTTAGAACAGATATGCAGAAGATCCACAAAAAAAATAAGCGGACAAAGGAGGAACGCACGGCATGGAAATGAAATAGCAGAATCTTTGTCGACATTTGGTATAGCTTTTTTATAAAAGCTGTGGCATTGTGTTGTGCTTGAAGGAGGTGAACAGGATGGAGCTATGGAAGGAATCCCTGCAAACTGCGCTGGACGACCGCTTTGATGCGGCATTTAAGGAGCTGACGGAATCCAATGCAGATGTCCGAAAAGCTGTGAAACAGCAAGTGGAGGCATCAATACTGCTAAAGGATCATCCAAAATATGATGATGAGCTGAAACAGATCGCAGACTCATACTTTGAAGCCATGCAGCTTTTATTAGGCGAATACATTCAGCATATGTACATCCAGGGCGCCAAGGACTGCGTGACAGTTTTAAGAGAACTTGGTGTAATCAAGTAGCACAGGCAATGATGTCTGTGCTTTTTTAGACCCCAACAAAAAACCAAGGCCGTTTCCCCAAGGGGATATTCCGTTTTTTTGCTGAACCGAGGTGCGGTTCGTTGTGGACCCACCGGAACCTCTCACTCTAAGAATATTTATTACAGAAAAAGAACAAACTATTGTATGATTATAGCATATATAAAAGTATGCTATTGCCCGCTATCAAGAAAAGCAATGTCCGAGTAAAATTATAGCATATATTCCTGTATCGTATTATCCACGGTTGGAGGTGACAAAATGGATGGGAATGCAGATAAAATAAATCGGAAAGCACTTGGTATGCGATTGGCTGCCGCAAGAAAAAAAGAAGGTTACACTTCGGATAGCTTGGCTCAGGCGTGCGATATTAGTGCCATATATATCAGGCAAATTGAGGCTGGCAAATATCAGCCCAGCATTTCAACACTGGTTAAATTCGGGAATGTCCTTCACCGTTCCCTTGATTACTTCGTGCAGGACAGCATGGAGTGGAACGAGCTGAATACACTGGTTGGAATTGCCGAAAAGAGCAAGCACCTAAGTCCTGAAAAGATTAAAATGGTGGAGCGGATGATAGACGCAATGTCTGAACCTGAAAAGGAATCCTGACAGGTAGAAAAAGAATCTCGGTGATGAGGTTCTTTTTTTATCTGCTCGATGAAGTGTCTGTTCTTTCCCCTTGCTATTTATAGGGTTATAGAATATATTTATATATGCTATACACCTACAAAAGCAAGGAGAAGATAATCATGACAACAAAAGAAAAAGCCAAGCTGATTAAACAGGCAACCAAACTCACTACCCTGGGACTGACCCTGGAAAAGTGCAGAGAAAAGCTGCGGAAACTGGTAGATAAAAAAACTCCCTACGACTCCCCGCAGATGAAAATTGCGTTGGAAGAGTTCCAGGCAGCAGATGAAGAATGGAAACGGCTGGAGCAGGAGCATCTAAAATTCAAAGAAGAACTTGACAGAGAAAATAAAAACAATTAACCATAGCACGAAATCGGAAACCTGTTGAATTTCAATATTTTTATTTCTTCCGCTTGAAATATTCTGATATAAGAAATATAATAGATAAAAAGAAATTGGTTTGGAGGAAAACTATGGAATATATCAGTGTAAAAGATGCGGCGGAAAAATGGGGACTTACCCCCCGAATGGTAATCTATCACTGCGTCAACGGGCGCATCAAGGGGTCGCAGAAAATCGCAGGCGTGTGGCTGGTTCCGAGGGACGCCACCCGGCCGGAGGACAGACGAAAAGGCAACGGACGCAAACCCGCAGCGAAGGATAAGGAGCGTGACATATGAACAAATTGCATTCACTGATACGCGACAGCTTTTTAGATAAGCACCTTGATCTGCGGGTACGGCTGTTCAACATCTTGGCCATGGCGGGTGTGGTGGTCAGTCTTATTTCGGCGATAGCCGCGCCGCTGCTTGGGGAGAGCGTTGTAAACTTGGCGGCCTACAGCGCATTTTGCGCTCTGGCGATAGCGCTGCTCTGGTATTCCGTCAAAAGCGGACGGTACCAGCTTTGTTATTTGATTACCATCATCGCCATCTTTCTCATAGGATTTCCCGTTTTCTTTTTCCTGAACGGCGCATATTACGGCGCCACTCCCTATTTCTTTGTCTTTGCCGTTGTGTTTACGATATTCATGCTGGACGGAAAACTGGCCATTGTTATCGCGGCATTCGAGCTTTTGTTTTACACCGGACTATGCCTGTATGCTTACGGCTATTATGACCTCGGCGAATATTATGTCAACAGCCGTTTGGTTTTGACCGATACAATTTTCGGCTTCGTTGTAGCAGGCACCGCCCTGGGTGTTACCATGTACGCACAGATTCGGCTGTATCGGGAACAGCAGAAAAAGCTGGACGAACAGAACCATATTCTCGAAAGAGCCAGCCGTGCGAAAACAGAGTTTCTCTCCAACACCTCCCACGAAATGCGCACACCATTGACGGTTATCTCTGTGAATGTGCAGACGGTGGCTGAAATTTTAGAGGACATGGACGAGGCGGTAAAGGACGCGGAGGCGGCGGAGCTGCTTCAGAACGCCCAACAGGAGATTATGCGGCTGGCCCGCATGGTGGGCGGAATGCTGAATCTGGCCTCTATGAGCGAAAATACCGACAAGCAGGCGGTGAACTTTTCCACCCTTCTGCGCAGCAGCACAGAAATGTTCTCTCTGCACCTACAAAAGCGGGGCAATGTCCTGAATGCGGACATTGGGCAAGGACTGAACGTATTCGGCAACGCCGATCTGCTGGCACAGGTGGTGGCCAATCTCCTGCAAAATGCCGCCGTCTATACGCAGCAGGGCGAAATTACCCTGCGGGCAGAAAAAACAAGGCGCGAGATTTTAGTGACAGTCACCGATACCGGCACGGGCATTTCCGCCGAGCTGCTGCCCCATGTGTTTGAACGGGGCGTTTCCACAGGCGGCACGGGCTTCGGCCTGTACCTGTGCAAGACGGTGGTGGAATCCCATGGCGGGCGGATATGGATCGAGAGCACTCAGGGCAGCGGCACAACGGCCACATTCGCCCTGCCCACCTATGAAGGGCAGTTTGGAGGGGAAAGAGTATGAGCGGGAAACGGATTTTACTGGTGGAGGACAACGAACAGATCATGCAGGGCAATGAGCGTATGCTCACACGGTGGGGCTACGAGGTCGTCACGGCGCTGACCCTTGCGGACGCCCGCAAAGCCTGCGACGCGCGCCTGCCCGATCTGTTTGTGCTGGACATTATGCTGCCCGATGGAAGCGGGCTGGATTTTATGGCGGATCTGCGGCAATATTCACGGACGCCGGTTTTGCTGCTGACCGGGCTTACCGCGCCCGAGGATATTGTGCGGGGGCTCACGGCGGGAGGCGACGACTATCTTCCCAAGCCCTATGACTTCGGGGTGCTGCTGGCACGGGTGGAGGCGTTGTTGCGCCGCGCTCAGCAGGTGCCGGAGCGTATCCACAAGGGGCGGCTCTGCCTTGATGTGACGGCTGACGTGGCGACCCTTGACGGCGCCGATTTGCTGCTGTCTCAGAAGGAATTTGTCCTGCTGCTGATTTTTGTGCAGAACGAGGAACGCTTTATCAGTGCGGAATATCTGTATGAAAAGGTGTGGAAGCAGCCCATGGCGGGCAACAGCAACACACTGAAGACAACGCTCAACCGCCTGCGGGAAAAAATCAAGAGCTGCGGCTATCGGATTGAGTGGTCCCGTGGTGAGGGGTACTGTTTCGAGAGAGAATAACGGCTTTGGGAAAAATATTTGTGGCGAGAGTAACAATTTTGTTACTCTCGCCACTTTTGATTTCCGGGCACGGTAAAATATGGTGCAGGGTATAGAAGAATTTAGCCTTTTCAGGCTTGTGCGTTTAGACGAGGAGGTGGTTATGAAAATGTGGTCTGAACCAACTGCGACCGAGCCGTTGAAAATTATCCGGGCAGAGGCGTTTGATGGAGACACCTTCGGCGTTACGCTGGAGAGCGGGCACACCATTCTGTTGGAGCTTGGAAACAGAATCCGAGAGCCGGTCTTTGCCGCCCTGATTGAAAGCGGAGATTTCTGCAAGCCATATACCGATGGCAAGGGACTCTGCTGGCCCGGCGGGGCATCCATCACGCTGGAGGAAATTTTAGCGATGCTTTTGTCCCACGGCAACGCAACACGAAGCCAGAATAATCATGAGGAGGAGTGAACAGATGAAACGAACATGGAAACGAATCGGTATTCTGTCCTTGCCGGTGTACAGGGGGTGAACGACATGGTGAAAATACGAATGGTCGGTGCGCACTGGGAGGGGGATGACTTATCCGGTATTTTTCTGGACATTCACTTTACAAATGGGCAGGCCGTTTTACTCCCTCTGACAGGAAAGGCGCATGATCCGGCGTTTACAGAGCTGCTTGAGAATAAACGGATTGGCAGGCCGAAAACAGACGGTGACCGGGTTTACTGGATCGATGGCCCCAGCCTGTCCTGCGCCGAAATCCAGACGCTCCATCTGCCCCGCACGGACGGCGGGCGCGTCTACTGGTCAAACGGCGCAAGCCTGAGCCTTGATGAGCTCATGGATATGTTAACGGACGAAACAGGCTCCGAAAACAAAACTTAGAATGGAGGTTTTTTTGAAATGAAACGAACATGGAAAAAAATCGGCAGCCTGCTGCTGGCACTGTGCATGGTGCTGACAATGCTGCCGATGACGGCGCTGGCTGCAGACGGCGACATTGACATTAACGAAACCAATTTCCCGGACGATAATTTCCGGGCGTGGCTGCAAAGCCAGACTTATGGAAGCGACCATATTCTGACGGCAACGGAAATCGCCGTTGTCACCAGTATGGATGTATCCGACAAGAGTATCTCCGATCTGACAGGCATTGAATATTTCACGGCACTGACAGAGCTTCATTGCAGCGACAACAACCTGACGGAGCTACCCGATCTGCCGGCCGGTCTGACAGGGCTTGATTGCTCCTACAACAACCTGACGGCGCTGCCCGTGTCGCTGCCGGCCAATCTGACAGAGCTTGATTGCAGCAGCAACAACCTGACGGTGCTGCCCGATCTGCCGGACAGTCTGACAAGGCTTAGTTGCGCCTACAACAATCTGACGGAGCTGCCCGATCTGCCGGCCGGTCTGACAGGGCTTGATTGCAGCGGCAACAACCTGACGGAGCTGCCCAATCTGCCGGACAGTCTGACAATACTTTCTTTCGACGGAAACAATCTGACGGAGCTGCCCGATCTGCCGGCCGGTCTGACATGGCTTGGTTGCAGCGACAACAACCTGACGGAGCTGCCCGATCTGCCGGCCGGTCTGACACAGCTTGGTTGCGGCGGCAACAACCTGACGGAGCTGCCCGATCTGCCGGACAGTCTGACAATGCTTCATTGCCAGAACAACAACCTGACGGCACTACCTGCGCTGCCGGACAGTCTGGATAGTCTAGATTGTTCCTACAACAGCCTGACGGAGCTGGTGCTGAACAGCAGTGCGCCTCTGTTATACATTAATGTTAGCTATAACAACATACCGAATGAGGGTGCCGTCACAGGAAAAACTATCACTTGGAACGGCACCTATTTCACATTTGCCCCGCAGAAAAGCCCCGGTGACATTGTCATTAACGCAGCCAATTTCCCAGACGCCAATTTCCGGGCGTGGCTGCTAGACCAGCACTACGGAGATGACGACGATGTTCTGACACCAGCGGAAATCGCCGCTGTTACCAACATGTATGTACAAAACAAAAATATCTCCGACCTGACGGGCATTGAATACTTCACGGCACTGACAGTGCTTCTTTGCGACAACAACAACCTGACGGCGCTGCCCGCGCTGCTGCCGACCGGTCTGACAGTGCTTGATTGCAACATGAACAGCCTGACGGAGCTGCCCGCACTGCCGGACGGTCTGACAGAGCTTTATTGCTACAACAACAACCTGACGGAGCTGCCCTCACTGCCGGACGGTCTGACAGAGCTTGATTGCAACACGAACAGCCTGACGGAGCTGCCCGCGCTGCCGGCCGGTCTGACAAGGCTTTATTGCTACAGCAACAACCTGACGGAGCTGCCCGCGACGCTGCCGGACAGCCTGACAAGGCTTGATTGCAACAACAACAGCCTGACGGAGCTGCCCGCGCTGCCGGCCGGTCTGACAGAGCTTGATTGCAACAACAACAGCCTGACGGAGCTGGAGCTGAACAGCAGTGCGACTTACGTTTTCATTTATGCCAATGGTAATTATATGACAAATACAAGTGACGTCACGGGACCGACCATAAACTGGCGGAGTGCGGATGGCGGATCAGGTAACGCCGCTTTCCTTTTCTACCCACAGAAAACGGTGCCCGTCGGCGACATTGTCATTAACGCAGCCAATTTCCCGGACGCCAATTTCCGGACGTGGCTGCAAAACCAGACTTATGGCGACGACAGTGTTCTGACGGCAGCGGAAATAGCCGCTATTACCACCATTAATGTATACGACCAAAGTATCTCCGACCTGACGGGCATTGGATATTTCACGGCACTGACATATCTTCAATGCAACCGCAACAACCTGACGGCGCTGCCCGTGCTGCCGGACAGTCTGATAACACTTTATTGCACCAACAACAGCCTGACGGCGCTGCCTACATCGCTGCCGGCCGGTCTGACAGGGCTTTATTGCTACAACAACAACCTGACGGCGCTGCCGACGACGCTGCCGACCGGTCTGACCATGCTTGATTGCGAAAGCAACAACCTGACGGCGCTGCCCGAGCTGCCAGACAGCCTGACAGCGCTGCAGTGCCAATACAACAACCTGACGGCGCTGCCCGCACTGCCGGACAGCCTGACAGCGCTGCAGTGCCACCACAACAGCCTGACGGAGCTGGTGCTGAACAGCAGTGTGACTTACACTGTCATAAATGTCAGCTATAACAACATACCGAGTACGGGTGCCGTCACAGGAAAAACGATCACTTGGGACACTGGCAATTTTACATTTACCCCGCAGAGAACGCCTGTCACCTTCACGGCAACACAAACAGGCGGCACCAGCGGCACGGCTAATTCCACCGGCATAGTTCTCACATTCAGCGAAACCGTGACCGGCTTGACGGCGGACAAAATCACCATTGCTAACGGTACCACCGGCTCCGCCACCAAGGGAACGCTCTCCGGCTCCGGCACCACATGGACGATTGCGCTTTCCGGCGTAAGCGCCGAGGGCGACGTAACGGTGAGCATAGCAGACTTTGGGGATTTTCATGTAACAAACAATCCGCAGGCGGTGGAGGTGTATAAGGAGTTCACCGCCACCATAACCTTCAATGCCAACGGCGGTAGCGTGTCCCCGACTTCTGCGCTGACAGGCGCGGACGGGAAACTATCCTCGCTCCCCACGCCGACCCGCAGCGGCAGCTATAGCTTTAGCGGCTGGTTTACGCTGGCAAGCGGCGGTACGGCGGTAACGACAGCCACCGAGTTCACGGAAAATACAGAAATCTATGCCCACTGGACATACACCGGCGGTTCGTCCTCAGGCGGAGGTGGCGGCACACCTGTTGTTACACCACCGGCACCGAAAACAGAAACAACAACCTCCGGAAATACGGCAACAGCAACCACCACCGCTACAGCCACGATTGACAACAGCGGCACAGCCACAGCAGCCGTTACACAGGCACAGGTAAGCGACGCTATCGCTAAAGCGGCGGAAGCAGCGGCAAAGCAAGGCGGCGGTACGGCAGCGGTGGTAGAAATCAAGTTAACAGCTCCGGCAAATGCCAAAACCGTAGAAACCAGCATCCCCAAGGCGGCAATGGAACAGGCTGCGGACGGCAATACGGCGGCCCTTACCGTGTCCAGCCCTGTTGCATCCCTCAGCTTTGACGCAGCCGCGCTTGCCACCATAGCGGGAGAAGCGACGGGAGCTGTAAACATATCGGCCTCCATCGTAGATGCCTCCACCCTGTCTGCGGAAACGCAGCAGCTCATAGGTGACAGACCGGTATTCAATTTCAGTGTCACCAGCGGCGGGCAGACAATCTCCCAGTTCGGCGGCAGCGTATCGGTATCGGTACCCTATTCGCCAAAAGCCGGTGAGGACTTGAACGCCATCGTCATCTACTACATAAACGCGGAAGGCAAGCCGGAAGTCGTCAGCAATTGTAGCTATGACCCGGCCACCGGCACCATCAGCTTCAAGACTGATCACTTCTCCCAATACGCCGTGGGCTACAATAAAGTGACCTTCAAGGATGTGGCTGAAAACGCATGGTACAGCAAAGCAGTAAGCTTCATAGCGGCAAGGGAGATCACCACAGGCACAGGAAACGGCAATTACAGCCCTGACGCAAAGCTGACAAGAGGCGAATTCATCGTCATGCTGATGAAAGCTTATGGTATAGCCCCCGACACAGCGACCGCGGACAACTTCGCCGACGCGGGCAACACCTATTACACAGGCTATCTGGCAGCGGCAAAACGCCTCGGCATATCCGGCGGCGTAGGCAACAATATGTACGCGCCGGGCAAGGAAATCACCCGTCAGGAAATGTTCACCCTGCTGTACAATGCACTCAAAGCAATCGGACAGCTGCCGGAAGGCAATACGGGAAAATCCCTGTCAGCCTTCAGTGACGCCGGACAGGTCGCTTCCTGGGCAAAGGACGCCATGATACTGCTGGTTGAAACCGGAACTGTCAGCGGCGCCGACGGAAAGCTTACTCCCGAGGAAACGACCACTCGTGCGCAGATGGCACAGGTGTTGTATAACCTGATGAGCGAATAAAAATCTTAACTATGTGCAAACAAAAAGCAACGTGAGAAAGACAACAAAATAAATAAAGCCAAGGGCAAACCCGGCTAAAGCCGGGGACGCAAAGCTGAGGATCTAAGGCGCTTACGCGCTATGATAGTCTGGCTGCCAAAAACCGCAATGGGCCTGCCCTCTCCCAAGAGGGCAGGCTCTTGTCATCTCTTACGGCTTTTGACGGATAATTTGGGTATCAGGATACCGGCTTTCGCTACGCGCCGTGGTGAAAGGGGTATCCGTATGAGCATTATCTATATTCCCTTTTATAAGAGGTGGCACTAAAGACGGCGCAAACCGTACATATCATTCTCCACTCGTACAATTTCATAAGCCTGTTCTAAAAAGGTCAGTATTTTGCCAAGGGCAACGTACTGACTTTTTTCTTTCGACAAAAAAACTGATACAACGACTAAATTTTCCAAAAAAAGGAGATTTAGTTGTTGTTTTATATATAAGCGTGTCGAAACCGCGCTGCCGTTCTCCTCCGCTTCTGACATTTTGACTCACCATCAAAATTTCAGAAAACGGAGGACAAGCCATATGGCAGAAAAGAAAGAGTATAGAATTAAAGTGTAGGGGCAGCTCGTCCCTGTCACCGAAGAAATCTATCTAACCTATTACCGCATGAAGCGCCGTGAACTGCATCTGGAGGAAAAGGACGCAAGGCATGTTGTGTTTTTCTATAGCGGGCTGGATACCGGAGAAACCAACGGAGAGGATGCAATCCCTGATTTGCTTTCGCCCCATGTGGAGGATATGGTAGTGGACAAGCTCCTGTCACAGCGACTCCATCAGTGTATTGGGCAGCTTACCAGCCAGGAGCAGGAGCTAATTCACATCCTGTTTTTTCAAGGAAAGAGCGAATCGGTGCTGTCTGCTGAAACCGGCATATCACAGCAGCTCATCAATTACCGCAAGCGGAAAATCCTGCTCAAATTAAAAAAACTGATCAATTTATAAAAATAATTTTTGTAGACCCCCTCACGAAACCGGATTAGTAGTGAGGGGGTTTTTCTCATTCCCCCAACCGTACGTTGAAAATTTCATATCCGATGACCTGAATACATTAGCTGACGGACCTCGAAAGGGAAAAGCGACCCCGGAGGATGCGCCAAGACCACCTGTAGGCAGGCAGCAAGAAAAGTGAAATCACTTATTTTTTTGATTGCTCGTTTCTTCCTGCTCCTATCAAAGACGGCCAAATAAGGTGCAGAGCGGTACCCATCCGACCGGAAAACAGGCTGTGGCAGCCTGTCTCGCAATGATCCCGTCAGCCTATATTGATACTTCTGTCCAGTCACAGCCCCCCTGACCGGGGGATCACGCAATGAGGGCAGCCGGCAGAGATCCTGGCGGGGGTGAAATTCCCATGATGCGGTGAAGCCAGCCGCAGTTCAGGCCATCGCCTTTGTTGTGCAAAGCACCATATGCTCTGCACAGAGTGCTTGGGGAGTAGTGTCGAATTAAGCACCGTTATTACAGAAAAAAGACTTAATGTCAGAAGCGATGGGGATCGCTCTGCCCGTGGAAGCAATCACAGCAGAGCGGTCCCTATATTTGTGGCATTAAGAAAAAACAAAGGTAACACAAACCAAGGAGGTGCAAAATTTGAACACGATAAAGCAAGGCATTAGCCGCGGCGATATTTTCTATGCCGACTTAAGCCCCGTTGTGGGCTGCGAGCAAGGGGGCGTCCGTCCTGTACTTATCCTGCAAAACGACATCGGAAACCGCCACAGCCCCACCACCATCGTCTGTGCCATTACCGGCAAGCCGAAAAAGCCTCTGCCCACCCATGCGGCCATTGCCGGAGCGGGCAGACTGTCCAGGGAGTCATTTGCACTTCTGGAGCAGATACGCACCATCGACCGGATACGGCTTCGGGAATGGGTTGGCAGGCTGGGGCAACAGGAAATGGAAGAAATCAATCAGTCACTTATTATCAGCGTCGGACTGGCTCCGACGCTTTTTTTATGAAGGGGGAATTTATATGAGCAACAAAACAACCATGTTTGAAAAATACCACGATGTAGTCGAGGTAAATCAATTGCGAGAAATGCTTGGCGGCATCAGCCGGAAACTGGCTTATAAACTGCTTGCTGAAAAAGAGATACATAGTGTTCGCATTGGACGGACCTATAAGATTCCCAAGGCATGCGTCATTGAATATTTACTGAGCGAAGAAATGTGCCATATCAAGATTGGTTGATATGGCTTTTTGCTTATTATTGACCCCAAAACCGTAGAAAAATCCGTTGGGTTGCTTCCGCGTAAAACAGTAGCTATCCCATGCCTTCTATGGTATTGTGATGTTGTCAATGGTAGGCAAATACGCTGTTATTTCAAAGGAGGATAACAATGATAACAGGCTGCCTACAAGAAAAAAACAATACTTATTATGCCGTCCTTTATATCAAAGTAGACGGCAAAAGAAAAACCAAATGGATTCCCACCGGACTGCCGGTAGCGGGAACCAGCGACAGGAAAGCGAAGAAAGCCTTTGACCAGATCCGTTTGGAATATGAACAGGAGCAGGAAGAAAAGGAGCGCCGGGAAGCTGAGGAACGTGCCAGAGAACTGATCGAGGGAAAACGGAATCCCCAATCGGAGGTACTGTTTACCGACTACCTTCAAAAATGGCTCATTCAAGCAAAGCCTACGATAGCCAAAACAACATTTAAGGGCTATCAAACCATGCTGGATGGTCGAATCAGCCGGTACTTTACCGAGCTGGACATCACCTTGTCGGAGGTTACCCCACAGCATATCCAAGACTTCCATCAATCAATTTTTGATGACGGACACACACCGAATACGGTCATTCATTATCATGCAGTCCTCCGCAGAGCATTGCAGAATGCGGTGAAAAAGGAGATCATCGGCAGCAACCCTGCTGACCGGGTAGACAGACCAAAGAAGAATTTATATCAAGCTCAGTTTTATTCCGCGGAGGAAATGATGTCACTGTTTGATGCGGTATCGGATGATCCCTTGGAGATTTGTGTGAAGCTGGCAGCTTACTATGGGTTACGTCGAAGCGAAGTTCTTGGATTGAAGTGGGATGCAATTAACCTTGAGCATAAGACCATCTCCATCAAACACAAGGTGATTGAAGATACGGTAGATGGTAAATCGATAGCAATCGGTGAAGATGTACTGAAAACCAAATCCAGTTTCCGCACCCTTCCGTTACTGCCCTCGGTAGAAAAACTACTGCTTGCAGAAAAGGAAAAGCAGGAAATGTACCGAAAGCTATTCAAACGCTCTTACTGCCGGGATTACCTCGACTACATCTGCCTCGACCAAACAGGGAAGCTCATGCGCCCTAATTATGTAACGGATCACTTTAGCTGGATGCTTGAAAAAGCTGCGCTCAAAAAAATCCGGTTTCACGATTTAAGACATTCATGCGCCAGCTTACTGCTTGCAAATGGGATATCGATGAAGCAAATCCAGATATGGCTTGGGCACAGCACCTTCTCGACCACAGCGGACATTTACTCTCATCTGGACTTCCATGCACAGATCGAATCCGGCTTGGTTATGGACGGGATGTTTGAAAGAAACCGAGTGGCTGAACCTACTGGACTTGGAGCGCCCAATTGATTTTCTACGGATTGTTTGATCAGAACAGGTCAAAGCCTTATACTGCAAGGGCTCAGACATATCTGTTTTCTACAGAAACAGAAAAAACGCCCTCAAAAGAGAGCGTAGAAAAGGAAGAGCCTGCCTGCGGACATTGACCGCAAACAGGCTCATGGCGGAGGCGGTGAGATTCGAACTCACGTGCCCGTGAGGACAACCTGATTTCGAGTCAGGCTCGTTATGACCACTTCGATACGCCTCCATATTATATTTTAATACACACAGCCTTTTGTAGAAGTCAAGGCAAAGTGTAGAAAAACCGTAGAAATCGCTAAAAAGCTAATTTTTCAAAATCCCGCAAACCCACGGAAACTCAAGGGTTTCCCGCATTTTCAAAGCAACTGACCGAGTGGATTTCGAGTCAGCCCCGTTATGACCACTTCGATACCTCTCCAAATAAGAAAAAGGATACCACGTTTTGATAGAACTTTCAATGCCCTCGGATAGAACTCGGATAGAACAGCCCTAAAAACTGAGGTTATTCGAACTCCGGGAGCATTGAAAACCCTGATTTTACAAGGGTTTGCGGAGTGCGGACTTCCACTTGGCCTGCCTCATTTCGAGTCAGCCCCGTTATGACCTCTTCGATACCTCTCCGTATATTAAATTTGATTTTCTGCAGTATCTCTGCCGCAGTGTTTCTATTGCAGTGTTTTTCCACAGTGTATATCCTGCTGCTTGAGCGGGAATGTATACTGGCGCTGTAATAACGTGCTGCAATAACGTGCAGCAATAACGCCTAACATTTGTGCCTGGCTTCATTCATGCCCGGCATCATTCTCACGCAGTTCTTTAAAAAAGTCTGTCAGGATCGCGGAGCATTTATCCTCCAACAGTCCCCATACTACGTCCACTCTGTGGTTGAAGGCTTTCACCCTGAACACGTCTATCACCGAGCCCGCGGCTCCGGCTTTCAGATCCGAGGTCCCTATGTAAAGGGTCCTGATCCTGGCCTGTATGATAGCGCCTGCGCACATTGTGCAGGGTTCAAGAGTAACATACAGGTCACAGTCTGTCAACCTCCACGAGCCCAGCTTTTTGCCTGCCCGCTTTATGGCTGATATTTCAGCGTGAAGAGTGGCGTCGCACCTCAGCTCTTTTTCATTGTGGCCCCGGGCAATTATCCTGCCGTCCCTGACCACGACCGCGCCTACCGGTGTCTCACCCTTTTTGCGTGCCTTTTCCGCTTCCTTCAATGCCTGGGCCATGTACCGCTCGTGTGTTTGAAACGGGCGGGATACCTTCTCCTGCGTCATGTCCGACCTCCGGAATTTTGAGAAAATGCGCAACTCTGATTATACTATAAAGCTGGTAAACAATCAATTGTATTTGTTATACAATATGTCATCTGGACGCCAATCGCCGGCCCAGGCTGTACAAAACCCTGATAGGAAGGATTATCAAGTACATGATACCAATAATGAGGAATTCGATCAGCATGCTGATAAAGTTGTTGAACCTTTCCATAAAATCACCTTCCCTGATATATGTGAAACATTTCCGGATGAATTGTACTTATATGTACGATACGTATATTTTCACCAGTTTTATCTTCTTTTATAACGCCTTCTATTGTTTTCAATAAAGTGGAAACTTTGGACAAAATGCAGGAGATAGAAACCAAAATTGCAAAAAACATAAATTGTGAATTGAAAAATGCAGATTATAGTGATAAAATGAATCAGGGCGACAACGACGTTGCAAAGTGCTGGATTAATCGGCCTTTTGCAGCGTCTTATTTTTTATATCGGGAGGCGCTTATGAGCATAAATGATAAAATAAGCACCGGCATTGCCGGCTTTGACAGGGTGATCGACCATCTGCGGCTGGGAGACAATGTCGTATGGCAGGTCGATGATATATGCTGCTATAAGAAAATGGCGGATGAGTTTGTTGCTCAGGCAAGGCTTGACAAGAGGCGTATCGTCTATATCCGCTTCGGGAAGCACCAGCGGATAGTGGAAGAAAGCCAGGATGTCCAGACCTACTGTATAGATGCGGAAAAAGGGTTCGAGAGCTTCGCGACAGAAGTGCACAACCTCATCGGAGAAGAGGGCCGGAAGGTTTTCTATGTTTTCGACTGCTTGTCAGAGCTGCTTAGATATTGGCATTCCGACCTGATGATCGGCAACTTTTTCAAGGTCACATGCCCATATTTATATGAGCTTGATACCGTAGCATATTTTGCGCTTATTAGGAATAACCACACCAACAGCACAATTGCGGGCATCAGGGAAACAACACAGCTGATGCTTGACCTTTATCATTCGGACGGCAGTCTGTATATCCATCCGCTCAAGGTATGGCAGCGCTATTCTCCAACAATGTTTTTTCCTCATTTGATCAAAGGGCAGGATGCAGTAAGCATAACCTCAAGCTCTGAGGCATGCGTACTGTTTTCCAGTCTCCGGAGGAGTGAAAACCGGCAGGATTACTGGAACACAATAATGAACAATGCAGCAAATATGACCGATGCACCTCATGAGCAGCAGGAGGAAGCAAGGCTGCAGCTTTTGCGCATGCTGATAGGTCATGATACGGGTATGGCTCGGTTGAGCCGGGATTATCTTACCCTTGATGATATTTTGGAGATAGCCAGCAGGGAGATCGGAACGGGCTTTATCGGAGGAAAGAGTGTGGGTATGCTTGTTGCACGCAAAATATTAAGGAAGAATGCCGGAGAGTACTTTGACAGGTATATTGAACCGCATGATTCGTTTTTCATAGGGTCGGATGTCTTCTACACATATATCGTTCAGAATGGCTGGTGGAGACTGCGTGTAAAGCAAAAAACCATGGACGGCTATTACAACTATGCTTCGGAGCTGAGATCCAAGCTGCTGCAGGGGAAATTCCCCATGGACATACGGGAGCAGTTTGTCCAGATACTTGAATACTTCGGCCAGTCGCCTATCATTGTTCGTTCCAGTTCACTGCTTGAGGACAATTTCGGCAATGCCTTCGCAGGAAAGTACGAGAGCGTTTTCTGTGTCAACCAGGGCACTCCGGAAGAGAGGTATGAAGCCTTTGAACAGGCCGTGCGGACGGTCTATGCCAGCATGATGGATGAAGATGCCCTTGCGTACAGATTAAAAAGGAAGCTTGTGGACAAGGATGAACAGATGGCATTGTTGGTGCAGCGGGTTTCAGGCGATCAATTCGGGGACTATTTCTTTCCACATGCGGCAGGTGTGGGAAACTCGTCAAATCTTTATGTCTGGGATAAGAATGTGGATATGGATGCAGGTATGCTGCGGCTGGTTTTTGGATTGGGGACAAGAGCAGTTGACAGAACAGCAGCGGATTATGTCAGGATAGTATGCCTGGATGATCCATTGCGGATACCTCCTATGGATTATGATGATGTAAAGAAGTATTCCCAGCATGGTGTGGATGTCCTGTCTCTTAAAGATAATCACCAGGCCGAAATGGATATGGACGAGATATTATCCCTTGATCTCAAAACTGACAAAGAGCTGTTTGCGAGCCCGGATATGCAAACCTATGCCCGTTTGTCCGAACTGGGCTACAAGGACATCAGGATACCTTATATACTTGACTTCCGGCGTTTGTTGAAGGAAACCGAGTTCCCCAAAGTGATGAGGGATCTGCTGGCGGGTTTGTCCCAGGCATACGATTATCCGGTGGATACAGAGTTCACCGTCAATTTCTCTGGTGACGGCAGCTTCAGGATCAACCTGCTGCAGTGCCGGCCTCTGCAGACACGAGGACTTGGCAAAGCCGTGGAACTGCCTGTGCCAAAGGATGCTTCGGATTGCTTTTTCTCAGGAAAGCGAAGCTTCATGGGCGGGAATGCCCGCCTGCCGGTTGACATGGTGGTCTATATCAAGACCCGGGAATACATGGAGCTCAATGAGCAGGGGAAATATGCAGTAGCCCGGCAGATAGGAATGCTCAACAAAGAAACAGCAGGGAAGGGCATAATGCTCGTCGGTCCGGGAAGGTGGGGAAGCACTACACCGTCGCTGGGCGTACCGGTCCACTTTGCTGAACTGTGTAATATGTCCATCATATGCGAGGTCGCTTCAGTAAAAGAGGGCTTTATGCCCGAGCTGTCGTATGGCTGTCATTTCTTTCAGGATCTTGTCGAAAGCGGTATTTTTTATGCGGCGATATATGATGGCAGCGAGGATACGGTTTTCAACCCGGAGTATGTCCTAATGAAGGAAAACCTGCTTTGCTCGATTCTGCCTCAGAGCAGCCAGTTCAGTAATGTAATACATGTAGCTCAGACTGACGGCATGGAGATATATTCCGACATAGTGACCCAGAAGTTTATCTGCAGATAGCCGGCGAATCAGAGCAAGCCTATGTATGCCGCACCATCGATGGGTAATTTGCCGCTCGCTGCACAGGTATCACGAAATCCTGTTGAAGGAGAAAACAGTTGCATGTCGAATACTTATGTTGAGGTGATATAATTGGGCGGCATTGTTTTTATCATTATTATTATTTTTGTAATCGTTCCTTTGGTCAAAAAGTTCAAGGAGTCGCTTGACGCAGATGCAACGAAAAACAGGAGCAGATACGGCGGCTACAATAATCCCAATGTTTATAACGATCAGAACAGCAAGAAGATCACATATGACTGGAAACCTGACTATAACTTTCTGAATAATCAATCGAATCAACCGGATCAATCGAACCAGGCAGATCAGGGCACTCAGGGGACACAGGTCAGCCAGAACAGCCAGGTCACCCAGGGCACCCAAGTCAGTCAGGGCACACAGGTCACCCAGGGCCAGAATAGATCAGTGCAGGCGGGTGCCAAAAGCACAGCTCCTGTTGTAAACACAAGGCATTCCTCAACTGCAGTATCAAGGAGTAAAACTGCTTCGACAGAGCAAAATAACAGTAAGCAAAAAGTTACTGCTGCGTCGATCAGAAAGGAACAGCATAAAAATCAGGAAGCAGACAGGACAGCTGCCAAAGGTATTGGCGATGTGCATGTTGCCGACGGATTAATGGAACAGGACTATAAAATGCCCGAATACAACTCCTTTGTGTACAGCGCGTCCTCATATGAAATGCCGGAATCGGATGCGTTTAAATATGCAGATGTCATCGTGGATTCCGAGGTACATGTAGATGCAGTGATGCCGGGCTCAGCGGATAATGTAAACAAAGATGTGCAGAGATAACGATAAGGTACGGAGGTTCGTATGAGAGCTTTATTTATTGGTGGGACAGGAATAATCAGCACAGCGATCACGGAGTTGTTTGCCCGCAATGGAGGAGAGCTTTACCTTCTAAACAGGGGAAGCCGCAATGACAAGCTGCCCGGCAATGTCCGATGGATCAAGGGAGATATCAATGACGAGGAAAACGTGGCCAAATTGATATCAGATATGAGCTTTGATGTTGTTGCAGATTTTATTGCGTTCACAGTGGACCATGTTGAACGTGACTATAGACTGTTTAATGGCAAAACAAAGCAGTATATCTTCATCAGCTCTGCCTCGGCATATCAAAAGCCGCCGCTGAGCTATCCAGTCACCGAGAGCACGCCTCTTGTGAACCCATATTGGCAGTATTCAAGAAATAAGATCAGCTGTGAGGAGTATCTTATGAAGCAGCATAGGGAGAACGGATTCCCTGTGACAATCGTAAGGCCGAGTCACACCTATGGCGATATGTACCTGCCCCTGGACAACTGGCAGGTTGCAAAAAGAATGCTCGAGGGGAAAAAGGTCATAATCCATGGCGACGGGACAACGCTGTGGACACTGACGCATAACACAGACTTTGCAAAGGGATTTGTCGGTCTGATGGGAAATGTGCATGCTATAGGCGATACATTCCATATCACTTCCGATGAACGGCTCACCTGGAACCAGATATATAAGATAGTCGCGGATGCGCTTGGTGTCGAGCTGAAGGCCGTGCATGTATCTTCTGAATTCCTGGCGGCATGCAGCCAAAATGACCATTTGGGTTCCCTGATCGGAGACAAGGCGTGCAACGCGATCTTCGATAATACGAAGATAAAGAGGCTTGTGCCGGAGTTTTCCGCCACTACCCGTTTTGATCAGGGAGTTCACAAAACTGTCGCCAATATCCTGGGCGATCCAACGCTTCAGAAGGAAGACCCGGAATACGACAGCTGGTGTGATCGTATCATTGATGCTATGGACAATGCGCTAAAAGCGGTGTTGTCAGGTAATAAGAAGTAGTCGGAATACCTTCTGTCAGGGGCGGAAGCGGGGTGAAGATCAAGACCTCCTCAAATTTTTGCAATTTTATTTATTAAATCCTGCAAAAAAATATTTGAAACTTATTATCTAAATGGTATAATTTCTAATGATGCAAAAAAGGAGGAATATAAAATGCAAAAATGTGAGAGGCTGATTGTGCCGGCAGGCTACGATCCCGGTATGTCAATAAAGGATACGGAAATTGCGATCAAGTTTATAAAGGATCGATTTGAAAATATACTTGCAAAAGAAATGAATCTGACAAGAGTATCCGCACCGTTGTTCGTTCGTCCGGAGTCAGGTCTCAACGACAACCTGAACGGCGTTGAAAGGCCGGTTTCATTTAATGTTCCCGATGCCGGCGGCAAGGATGTGGAGATCGTCCATTCGCTGGCAAAGTGGAAGAGAATGGCGCTGCAGCGCTATGAGTTCAAAAGGGATGAAGGCCTCTATACCGATATGAATGCCATCAGACGGGACGAGATCATGGATAATCTTCACTCCATATATGTGGATCAGTGGGACTGGGAAAAGATCCTCGATAAGAGTGACAGGAATGAAGAAACGCTGAAAATGATCGTGCGCAAGCTCTTCAATGTGTTCAGGAAGACCGAGGATGAGGTGTGTGCCGCCTTCCCGTCACTGGAGAAATTTCTGCCCGACGAGATAAGCTTCATTACCTCGCAGGAGCTCGAGGACATGTACCCCGATCTGGATCCGAGAGGACGGGAGGACATGATAGCAAAGGAAAAGAAGGCCGTCTTTATCATGAAGATAGGCGCACCGCTCAAGTCGGGCAAAAAGCATGATGGAAGAGCTCCGGATTACGATGACTGGGAGCTCAACGGAGACATTATGTTCTGGTATCCGGTGCTGGAGCGTGCTTTTGAGGTATCCTCGATGGGTATAAGAGTGGACGAGGATTCCCTTGTGAAACAGCTGAAGCTGGCAGGCTGCGAGGAAAGGCTCGAGCTGCCGTTCCACAGGGATGTTTATGAAAAGAGGCTGCCGTATACGGTGGGCGGCGGTATCGGACAGTCGAGGATATGCATGTTCTACCTTGGCAAAGCCCATGTTGGCGAGGTGCAGTCCTCAATATGGCCTCAGGTCATGGTTGATGCCTGCAGAGAAGCCGGTATAGAGCTGTTGTAAAACAAATATAAAAGATAAAAGCAGAGGAACCATGCCTCTGCTTTTTTTGACATCCAGCTTCGAATCCCTTACTTTTTTAGTTTGGCCAGGGCTTCGGCAAGGGCGGAGTTTATCGGCTCATCATCCTGCTTGCTGAGGAACCTGCTGACTTCCTTTTTGTTCACCTGCTCGCCCTTTCTCTTGTTAAAGGCCTCCAGCTTTTCGCGGTAGCCGCAGGAGCAGAAAAAGGCCTTGTTTTCACCCTCGCCGCGCATTTCCATCTTTTTGTGGCATTCCGGACAGCGGGCATTGGAGAGGATAGCGAGGCTCTTGCGATATCCGCATTCCCTGTCCTGACATACGAGCATCCGGCCTTTCTTGCCGTTTACCTCCAGCAGATATTTACCGCATTCAGGGCATTTTTCCCTTGTCATATTGTCATGCTTGTAGACATTCGTGCTGGATATTACATTCGAAACAAGCTTTGTTGCATATCCCTTCATTTCATTTATAAAGGCCGATGGGTCGGACTTCCCTTTGCTTATAAGCTGGAGAGTCTGCTCCCATTTTGCTGTAAGCTCAGGTGATTTTAACTCCGACGGAGCCATGTCTATCAATTGTATTCCCTTCGAAGTAGGATGGATTTCCTTTCCCCTTCTTTCCATGTAGAAGGAATTGAACAGCTTTTCAATAATATCTGCTCTGGTTGCAGGTGTGCCCAGGCCGCCTGTTTTATCCATAGTTTCTCTCAGAGCTTCATTTTCGATGAATTTGCCCGGGTGCTCCATTGCGGTCAGCAGTGTTGCTTCTGTATATCTGGCCGGCGGCTTTGTTTTACCGGCTGCCAGTTGAATTGAATTGAGCTTCAGTTTGCTGCCCTTTTTGACGTCCGGCAGGTTTTGCTCCGGTCCGTCATCCGCAGATCCGGAGAGCTCCTGTTCATCATCCTGTGCTCCATTTCCTGAACCGCTCTCGTAAACTGCCTTCCAGCCCTTTGACTTGATAATTTTTCCTCTAGCAGTGAACAGCTCGCCTTTTACATCGACTTTTATTGTTGTTTGCTCATACTCGAAGGCTGGGCTCAATACAGCGATGAACCTTTTGACCACGAGATCGAAAATGTTTCTTTCTTCCCTGTCGAGGCCCGCCAGATTCACATACTGCTCAGTGGGGATTATCGCGTGGTGGTCTGAGACCTTGCTGTTGTCAACAAATCTTCTGGTGGTTTTTATCCCGCCTCTGAACAATGCCCGGGCAGCTTCTGCATATGGACCTATGGATATGGCTTTCAGCCTGTCTGTGAGGGTCGGCACGATATCGTCTGTTATATACCTTGAGTCGGTTCTCGGGTATGTTACGATTTTATGTGTTTCATAGAGCTTTTGCATTATACCGAGAGTTTGTTTGGCGGAGTATCCGTATTTTCTGTTTGCGTCACGCTGAAGCTCTGTCAGGTCATATGCCAGTGGAGGCAGCTCCTGTTTTGCTTCCTTTTTTACTTCCGTTACCTCTCCTTGCTGCCCTTTCATCTTTTCTACAAGCTCATCAGCCTTCTGTTTGTTGAAAAGCCTGGTCTGGCCGCTTGCCCTGTCCTGCCACCGGATGGTGAAGCCGTCGGCGCCGGCCTGTATGGTCCAGTAATCCTTTGGCACGAACCTTTTTATCTCATTCTCACGCTCCACTATCATGGCCAGGGTCGGAGTCTGGACACGTCCGGCGGAAAGCTGGGCATTATGCTTGCAGGTCAGTGCCCGTGTCACATTGAGTCCGACGAGCCAATCTGCTTCCGCGCGGCATTGGGCAGACCTGAACAGGTTTTCATATTCTCTGCCCGGCCGTAAATTGCTGAAGCCTTCCTTTATTGCTTTATCTGTCTGGGAGGATATCCACAGCCGCTTTATTGGCTTGGAGAACCCGGATTTGATTATGATCCACCGCGCGACAAGCTCACCTTCACGGCCTGCGTCGGTTGCTATCACAAGCTCGTCTATATCCGGACCCTTCAGCAGATCCTTTACTACCTTGAACTGCTTTGCAGTTTCCCTGATAACGACAAGCTCCATTCTCTTTGGGAGCATTGGCAGCGTTTCCAGACTCCAGGTCTTATATTGATCGCCATAGGCTTCAGGATCTGCCAATGTGACAAGATGCCCAAGAGCCCAGGTGACGATGTATTTGTTTCCTCTCAGACAGCCGTTCCCGCCTTGATTGCAGCCCAGGACCTTTGCCAGATCTCTGCCTACAGAGGGCTTTTCAGCCAATACCAGTATTTTTCCCATTACATAAACCTCGTTTCATATGAGCTGTTTATTACCGCTGTTCACTCCTCAGCTTTTCTTTGCCTGGTTCCTTTTATATATGATGAACGGCAAAAGGGCAAAGGGGAAAATGAATTCCTTTGCCATATAGGAGTTGGGCTTTCCCGAGAAGCCGAACTGCTTGGGGATCCTTGCCGGGAGAAATATATATATTATCGCTGTTATCACAATTGGAATTATTAATATTAGCCAGTCTTTCTTTTTCATTTTATTCTATCTCCTGCATCTTTTTCTCGTCTTGGCATTTACAATTATAACCCATATTCAGTGAAAATGCGAATGAGCACAAAGATACAATGGAGCACTTTTGGGTAAAGCCGGATGAACTGTGCAGTGCGAATGAATGACAAGGATGATTGTAAGGGATAGAAGATATTGTAAAATAATAATGACAAGCACATAAAAGTGTGAAATGATTATATCAGTGGCTTTATTTGCACTATTCTATCCGGAAAAGAGGCAGTGGAATGAAAAAACGATCAGTCATAATACTTGTTTCTGTAGTTCTGCTAATAATCATTGTTGGCTTTGCAGCAGTATATTTTTTGAATCAGGACGTAAGACAGGCGGTTAAGGGAGCTTATTCAGCTATATCAGGGATAAAGGCGTATGATGATGTAAGAAAGGTCGGTCAGGAGTATGTGTCAAAAGATATAAGCGGTCTCGATTTAAGTAAGAGTGCTGATATATTGCCGACCCTTTGGTTCAATAAGGACACTGAATGGCCGGCCAGCATGCCTCCTGATTGCGATCCGGGAGAGCTTCTCGAAAAAGCAAAGAATCCCGGACTTGGTGTTGGGAAGCTCCATGATGAAGGTATAACCGGAAAGGGTGTTAATGTAGCTATTATCGACCAGCCCATGTATCTGGATCATCCGGAGTTTGCCGGAAAGGTGAAAGCATACAGGGATTTTGGATGCGGGTCCCAAAGCAGCATGCACGGACCTGCTGTTGCAAGTCTTCTTGTGGGAGATACCATAGGGACGGCTCCGGAAGCAAACCTTTACTATGCAGCAGCGCCAAGCTGGCTGCGTGATTCATCATATTATGCACAGGCCCTGGAATGGATCGTGGAGGAAAACAGCAAACTGCCCGAAAGCAACAAGATAAGAGCGGTATCTGTATCTGCCGCGCCATCGGGTGATGGGTCACCGTTCAGCAAGAACAATGAGCTGTGGGACGAAGCTGTAAAGAAGGCGGAAGAAGCCGGCATCGCGGTACTTGACTGTACATCTGATCATGGCTTCGTCTCTCCGTGTTATTATGATGGAGGAGATCAGGAAGAACCATCGTCATATAAGGGAGGTTTCCCGTCTGTCAGATCTAGCTGGCCTATGCCCGATAACATATTTGTTCCTACTTCTCCGAGAACAACAGCCGAGGAGTATGTTAAGGGTGAATGCAAGTATCAGTACACGGGACAGGGGGGATTGAGCTGGGGTATACCTTACTGCACCGGGGTCATGGCAATGGGATGGCAAATAAACCCCGACCTCACTTACGGCCAAATGATCGATCTGTTATTCGAGTCTGCGTATAAGGTTGACGAGGGTACACTGATAATTGACCCGCCCGCATTCATTGAGCTGGTTAAAAAATCTGCACAATAGAAAATAAAAGGGACGGAGGTATTGATGATCACAAACCCCGTCCCTTTTTATATTATTTTGTATATTACCCGAGTATTGCTTTGAGGTCGGCTTCTGGAGTCGATATAGGCTTGATTCCGAACTTCTCGACCAGTACATTCAAGACGTTGGAGGAGAAGAAAGCTGGTATTGTCGGGCCTACATAGATGTTTTTCAGGCCAAGCGCCAGCAGCGTCAGAAGTATGCAGACAGCCTTCTGCTCATACCAGGACAGCACCAGTGTCAGCGGGAGGTCATTCACGCCGCAGTTGAATGCTCCTGCAAGGGCTATAGCCACCTGTATTGCGGAGTATGCATCGTTGCACTGGCCCATATCCATGATCCTGGGCAATCCGTTGATCTCTCCGAGATCGAGGTCGTTGAAGCGGAACTTGCCGCATGCAAGTGTCAGTATTACCGTGTCCTTCGGTGAATTTGCCACGAAGTCAGTGTAGTAATTTCTGCCCGGCTTCGCACCGTCACAGCCGCCGACAAGGAAGAAGTGCCTGATGTCGCCTTTCTTTACCGCATCGATCACTGCATCTGCTGCTCCGAGGACAGTGTTGCGGGCAAAGCCCGTTGTCAGTACGCTGCCGCCGTTTATTCCCGTGAAGTGCTTGTCCTCTGGCCATCCTCCAAGCTCAAGAGCCTTATTTATAACAGGAGTGAAGTCCTTTTTGCCATTGTTGTCCGGTATGTGGACAAGACCCGGATATGCTACGACTGCTGTTGTGTAAACTCTGTCGATATATGAGGCCTTGGGCGGCATAAGGCAGTTGGTGGTAAACAGGAATGCTCCCGGAACATCGGCGAATTCCTTCTGCTGGTTCTGCCAGGCGGTACCGAAGTTGCCCTTGAGTTGTGCATACTTCTTCAATTCCGGATAGCCATGAGCCGGCAGCATCTCACCATGGGTATAGATGTTGATCCCCTTGCCTTCAGTCTGCTCAAGCAGCTGCTTTAAGTCATGCAGATCGTGACCGCTGACTACGATAAACGGTCCCTTTTCAACATTCGTCGTGACCTTTGTGGGAACAGGATGCCCGAATTCACCGGTGTTTGCACCATCGAGCAGCGCCATGCATTTGAGGTTGACATTTCCGAACTCCATGAGCAGGTCCAGCCATTCCTCGACAGAATGCTCTTCCCCGATGGCCCTCATTCCCTTGTAGAACCATGCCATTACTTCCTTGTCTTCCTTGCCGAGTACATATGCGTGCCATGCATAAGCAGCCATGCCCCTCAGACCAAGAAGAAGAGTTGAACGCATCGATACGATATCTTCGTTTCCTGTCCAAAGTGTGTCCGCCGCCAGATCTTCAGCTCCGCCAAGTCTGGTCTTTTCTTCTCTTACCTGTTTGACCAGCTCATTCACCCGGTCTATATCAAAATTTACGTTGGTTATTGTTGTGAAAAGCCCCTGCAGCATTAGTTCGTCTGCCTGCCTGCCCGGTTCTCCGGCTTGCTTGCCCGATTCTCCGGCAGTACCTGCTGCTCTTGCAAGACCTACCAAAGCACAGGTCAGCTCATCCTGCCCGTTTGCCACAACAGCATTCTTGCCGCATACGCCTGCCATGGTGCATCCCTTTCCTCCCGCGGTCTGTTCACATTGAAAACAAAACATGTTGCTCATTTAAAATACTCCCTTCAATGAATAAATTTTAGTAATATATTTTAGTAAGCCGGCAGATTCGTGTATTGGTTCCCATTGCCATAGGGCTTGTTGCTTTCTGCATGTTTATTGTAGTATAATTCAATTGTTTATTCGGTAACTAAGGTTACGAATGGGAAATAATTGTTGATGAAGAATAGTCGGGAGAAAATACATGAAAGAAAAGTCGTTGGACAGAAAAATGATGGAGAAAGTCAAGAAAATGGCATCAGACTGCAGGCTGTTTGACGATATCGGGCCGGAGGAGTTGCAGGGCATGCTCCATTGCCTTGATTTCAAGGTCCGCAGCTTTAGCAGGAACGACATAGTCAATATGGCAGGGAACCTGTTCGAGGGTATGGGTGTTGTTGTTGAAGGGCAGGTCTCGGTGGTCAAGGAGAATGCAGGCGGGGAGAGGATCATATTCTCCATTTTGGAACCGGGTGAGCTTTTCGGTGAAATGGCGGTTTTTTCCGGGAACATGAAGTGGCCTGCAACAGTAATTGCCCAAAGCGATTGCAGTGTTATGTATGTGCCTGCGGATAAGCTGGTAGGCCAATGCACTGAATCTTGTGCCGGGCACAGGAAGCTGATGATGAATATGCTGGGCATTTTGTCAAGGAAGGCTATAAAGCTTAGCCGTCAACTTGAGTATCTGTCGATAAGGAGCATGCGCAGCAGGATAGCGGCCTTTTTGCTGGAGCAGCATAGGAGAAGCGGCCAGTTTATCTTCATGCTGGAGATGAACAGGAACGAGCTGGCAGATTTCCTGAATGTGACCAGGCCGTCGCTGTCACGCGAAATGTGCCGGATGAGGGACGAGGGGATACTGGATTTTCACAGGTCGTCTGTGCAGATCAGGGATATTGAGGCGTTGAAGGAAGCTGCACAGGGGAGTTGAACAATCCGGTGCTATCAGTCCTGCTTACAGAGGAAGCCGCGGAGCAGGGGAGTTGAGCAATCCGGTGCTATCAGTCCTGCTTACAGAGGGAGCAGCGGTGCAGGGGAGTTTGACAATCCGGTGCTATCGGCCCTGCTTACAAGTGTGACAAAATGGGTAAGATATATCTGGACCTAACCGGTTTTGAAACAGACTTGAGAATGATAAAATAGATCAAACCTAATAATTATTGAGTGGAGAGTGCTTATGATATTAAAATCACCCCGGGAATCCATGGTTGAAATGACAGAACTCGTGCTTCCGAATGATACGAACCTGCTGGGAAATCTCCTTGGAGGCAGGCTAATGCATCTGGTGGACGTCGCCGGTGCTATGGCGGCCCAAAGGCACAGCAACCGTATAGTCGTGACAGCATCTATTGATAGTGTTGAATTCAAGCGTCCTGTAAAGCAGGGACAGATCGTAACCCTTAAGGCAAGGGTGACCTGGGTCGGAAGGACTTCGATGGAAGTAGCCGTTGAGGTTTTTTCCGAAGACTTTATGACGGGGGAGCAGAAATTCACAAACAGGGCTTACCTTACATTTGTAGCCGTTGATTCGGAATGCAAGCCGGTCGAGGTATGTGGTCTGCTGCTTGAGACCGATGAAGAAAAGAGGGAGCATGAGGCGGCTGAAAAGCGGCGGAGTGAACGACTGAAAAGAAGAGACAGCCAATGAGGTGTTATGTGTTTGGAGAATCAACTTGGCCATTTTTCAACTAAGGGCAGAGGGCCTCTGCCAAAGTGGATAATTTTTCAATTAGGGGCAGCGGGCCGTGGTCAAAGTGGATGATTTTTCAATTAGGGGCAGTGGTCCTCGGCCAAAGTGGATGATTTTTCAATTAAGGGCAGTGGTCCTCGGTCAAAGTGGATGAATTTTCAATTAGGGGCAGACTGACTGCTCATTTTATTGTAATTACTCCATATTTAGAATACATAATTCGGGTTTTCACGTGTTATGTTATCGAAATACAACAAGAATGCTGCCCCTACTTGAAAATTCATCCAAGTAGATTTTTAGTAACGCGGGTG
>JAEYRV010000050.1 GCA_023435305.1 Bacillota bacterium | reverse complement strand
GGGGTCAGGCTTGAAAAATTCCTTTATTCACTTGGGTGAATAAAGGAATTTTTCAAGCCTGACCCCCAATTTTTTTCAAGCCTGACCCCGATAAGACGATATTATGAAGATTCTACCAACGAATCCTAATCCAGTCCATGTACTTTGTACTTTATATTTCATAGAATGATTGAGATTGAGTGAACAAATAACGCGGGCTTCATTACGTTGAGATTTAGGAGGTATTAGCTATGAAGAAATTTATTTTTCTTGTTGTTGTGATCATGATGTTTGTCTTAGTGGCATGCGGGATTAGTGTTAAGCCTGCCGGTAATACGGATACTGTCGATATAGATACTGCTGATCAGGCAGTTGACAGTGTACAAGCTGATACAGATGTAATTGATGAAGCAAATGATGGAGAACCGGTTATGCCGGAGGCGTCAGACAGTAATAAGCATTACTATAAAACCGTCAGAGTAATCGGTTATGCCGATGCTATGATGCCGAGTATAACTGGCGCTATGGAGAGTATTTTTGGATTTGGTGATCACCTGCCCACCATTACATTCCATTATGATACCGAGACCGGCATGGTCGAAAGCGTTGAGTATTCAACGTATTACAGCTATTCACCATATAGTGACAACGAGTTTCTACAGATGGACATGGATGCACTATCCACTGGCGAAGGGGAGTTCCTGTCACGCTTCTCGAATTTCAGGACAGAAGTGATGGAGGAAGAAGAAGTTACCAAGCTATCCTTTGATATTGATATATCGACCTACTTCACCTATTTTGACCCACACATCAACTTATATTTTGTTCGGAAAGAACAGGATATTGAGGGGTATAAAAATGCTGTTTATTACGATTGCATTGATAACTACCTTGACCCGAAGCCTGCCCGCGAGGAAGGCGAAGGCTTCTTCTACGACCAGATATCATGCAGACGTATTGAATGGGAAGATTAAGCAATAAAAAATATTAATCAACGAGGAGAATGGTTATGAAAAAAACAATTGTGTATGTTCTATCAGTACTAATACTTGCATTCGCTTTAACCGGCTGCGGGAAAGGAGGTCAAAAGGAGATCAAGACAGATAAGCCGGCAGCTGAAAGCACAGTCAAATCGGCAAATAGTGATAATGCGGCTCCCAAAGCCGATAACAGCGATAAGGATGACAGCCCGTTTAAGACCAAAGACAAGGTCAGCGTCGCTTTTGTAGGCGAAGCAATTACAGTTACATACTCAGGGTGGCCGGCTTCAAATATATATGACTATCTTGATAAGGGCATAAACTCATATATGAAGCTGATTTTTACAAAGGAAGATGAAGCACAGGGAAACGCCGGAGCAATCGTCTTTGAATGCGCGGGTGACGGCAATGTGAGTTCGCTGATCCAGTTTGGCGATCGCATGCACCGGCTTACGAATGGAACAGTAACCTTTGGTGAGAACGGAAGACCATTGACCTGTGTTTTCAGCGGCACACCGGAGGCGGTTGCGGGAATACTTGCCGGTGTGGACATGAACGGTATGATTAGAGTAAATGACTCGATATCGAATAATTATCTTGTTGCATACGTTAAGGATGCAGTAACGGAGGAATGACATTGTTAATTAATAAATCAGTGAAAATCGGGAAAAGGGCGCTCTCCCTTGTACTTGCACTGTGCATGACAATTGTGTTGCTGTCAACAGGGGCGGCGGCAGCGGTAGCGGAAGTGAGAGACAAGCTTCAGTTTGAAGCTACAATCGAATTTCATACCTTTGGCACCGGAATAAAGGGCACATACTATGAAACCAAGCTCAAGATCCTTTATACGGAGGGCGACGCCACCGCCACAGCGTATTTTACGCGCGTCCCGGCAACAAAGGGCGAGCCGGCGCTGATTGAAAAATACAACGCACTTCCCGCCGAGGGCGTTGCCGTATTCACGGTAAAGGTGGATCGCGAGCTTGGATATCAGTATGAAATGAGAGACCCGCAGTGGCAGGGTGAGCAATATATTGCCTACATAACTGCCGATGGATATGACAAATATCCTTCTTTGATATTTACTCCAAGACCAAATAAAGTTTCAGGCGATTCATTTATGATGTCATTAGGCACAAAAGACAGAAAGATGGGTTCAACCTACTGGTTCGGAGGCACAAGAACAGTGCTTACCGACGAAAAGTACATCTTCGGCGAGGACAGCTTTTCATTTGCCAATAGTTCGTCAAATTTCTTTATAAAAGCATCCAATGATACTGCAGGACCTGGAATGACCTACAGTGCCTCCAATGGTTATCAATTATCCCCTAAATACTACAAAATGCTTATCGATGGGCTTTCCTCCAGTGAAATTGCTGCTATCAATTCGGTGATGAACAACGCATTTTTCGGCAACTGCTTTGGCATGTCGGCTGTATCTGCACTGTTATATGCAGGTGATTTAAAGCTTTCCCAGATTGAAACCGGCGCAGCAAATACATATGCACTGAAAGCCCCGGTACAAAACCCTGCATTGCGTGATGCGATTTATTACTACCAGCTCATGCAAAAGACGTATGCGGTAAACGACTTTTTGGGTGATATAACCAATACCAGTTCTGAAAATGCGAGTGAACTGGTGTCTTCTCTGAGAAGTCATCTGCCAGAACCGGTTTTGATTTTTCTCAGAGGCAGCGATTGGGCTCATGCTATGCTTGCCTATGACATGGAAAAAAAAGAAACCGGATATAAAATAATGGTTTATGATCCCAACTACCCTAAGAAGCCTCTCACTATGACCATAAGCTCTGATTATTCAAAAATAACATATGACAATAATAAGTACAACGATAGCTATTTGGGTCTTAATGTACCCCTAAGTACCGGAATACTAAAGAATAAGAAATTTCAGGAAGCTCTTGAACCGTTTACGATGCCCAAAATGCCTGAAAATAGCGCAACTATAAAGTCCAGTACTGATACGCTGACGATAAAAAGCGGCAGCGAAAGCGCTGTGTTCGAAAATGGAAAGAAGACCTCCGGTACACTGGATGTAAAGTATCTGGGTCCGGTAAATGAAATTGATCAAGGAAAAGAAGTAGTATTCTTCATCAATCCGCCTAAGACGAGAACAGAGCCGTGGTATACCACCATTTACTCCGGCCCGGGCACCCGGATCAGCTATAGCAAAAGCAGCGAAAAAGGGTATGACGGTGTGTTTATTAAAGTTGACAGTGATGAAAAGTCTGAGATCCATATAGAACACAAAACCAATACCACAAGAGTAAACAGCAAAGGCGGCCGTTTCAAGGTCAGCGTTGCAAGCGACAAGACAAAGGGTGAGTTGTTTGCTACCACCGTTGAAGGAAGCGGTACTGAGGTAACGATTACTCCTTCTGCCACCGGTGCTGCTGTTACTACCACAGATAATAAGCCTGTTGATATTACTGTTTCCAGCCCCATAGACTATGTGACCTTTGATGATATTGATTGCAAGGATGGCATAACTGTTGATAACAGCGGTTCAACCAGCACTTTGAAAGATGCAGACGGGAATAAAGTTGCCACAGGTGATGCCTCAGTCAGCGAAGGGAAAGCAACCGTTACCAGTGACCCCTCAGACAATGATGGAAAGACAACCGGTGGAGGAAATAAAACCGGCACGACCTCCGTCAGCTTCTCCGATGTGCCGGATAACTCCTGGTACGCTGTAAATGTACGTGCCGTCGCCGAGGCCAATATTATCAACGGCAAAGGAAACGGAGCTTTCGCACCCAATGATAACGTGACGCTTGCTGAGGTTGTAAAGCTAGCCGCCGCTGTACATGCAAAACTTACCGCCAGAAGTTATGACTTTACAGGAGGGAACCCCTGGTATCAGCCCTATCTGGACTATCTCGATGAAACAGAAAGTTTCCCTGTCCTCACAGGCTATAACTTTAACGCTCCCGCCAATCGGGAGCTGTTCGCAAACATCATGGCAGGTGTACTAAGTGCAATGAGCGAGAGTGAAAGATCACGCAATAGTATAGCCGACAATGCCATACCTGACATACCAAGAAGCGATGTGAGCATTGGGATCTATTCCCTTTATCGGGCAGGCATCGTGGCTGGAAGCGATACAAAGGGAACTTTTAACCCGTACAGCAATATAAAAAGAAGCGAGGTAGCCGCCATTATCCATCGATTCATTGATGCCAGTCAGCGAAAGAGCATTACCCTCACTGCCGGCGGAGCACAGAAATCTCCTGCAGCATCTGCTGATAACGGCGACATGACGGGCTACATCCCTGAAGGATGGAGTTGGAAGGCCGACAGTTCCCAAGGCTACGGGCTCAACACATTTACTTTCGGCAAATATGTGCGCTCAGACGGCAGCGCGGTACTGTATATATGTGCAGCAGATGACCCACTTAGGTTTAAGTATTATCTATATGCAATGCCGGATGGAGCAAAATCAAGCGCCTACACCCATGTGTCAACAGGGACGCTTACATCTTCCGCTAAGGCAGTAGATAAGACTGAAGCCATCAACTTCACCGCTGACGGCGAACATATCACAGTCAGCACCAGCTGGGCGACTGCAAAATATATGCAAAGCGGCACACCGGATGGTGAATATACGCTTGTTAAAGGTTTGAATTGATAATGGAAGGAAAAAGCAGTCAAAATGGAGCATTGATACGCGAAATAAAGAAAGAAAAATGATACTTAGGAGGTCTGAAAATGATTAAACGATTTATTTCAATTGCTTTAGTACTCATCATGTCTGTGTCACTTCTACCTGCTGCCGTAATGGCAGCGACCGATACTGCCAATTTTAACGGTCACAGCTATCAGCGGATCGAAGACGGAATGACCTGGAAAGAAGCTGTTGCATACTGTGAAAGCCTCGGCGGCCATCTTGTGACCATCACATCCGCCGAGGAACAAGAAATCGTGAAAAATCTTGTCAAAGATGGAACAAAGGCGCAGTACTGGCTTGGAGGGACAGACGAAGCCAAGGAAGACGAATGGGTCTGGATCACCGGTGAAAGCTGGACCTATTGGGGTGATACTGTCACCTTCAATAATTATCAGGGTACTGAGCACTACCTGCAAATGGAGCGGCATCACTGGGGCAATAAGTCTCAGCTTGGCGTCTGGAACGACATAAACAATGAAAACCACATTGAGGGCGAGGAGGATTTTTTCTCAACTAAAATGGCAGGTTTAATATGTGAATGGGAATTCGTAGCTTCGAACTGGGCAAAAAAGGAGCTTGCCGAAGCTCAAAAACGCGGACTGATCCCCGAAAGTCTTGAAGCTCAGGATCTCTCAAAACCGATAAACCGCGCAGAATTTGCTGCAGTGTCTGTGAAGGTTTATGAGGAACTGACCAATGTTTACGCAAGTGCCGGAGAAAACCCCTTTACAGACACTTTTGACAAGGAGGTTCTTAAGGCCTATGCCATAGGTATTACCAACGGTACATCTGCCACCACCTTCTCACCCAAGGTAATCCTAAACCGCGAGCAATGTGCTACCATGCTTGCCCGTGTACTGAAGAAGGCCGCGGATCCAAACTGGACGTTGGATACAGACAGCCAGTATTCGCTTGTTTATACAAGGGGAGCTCTGTTCGCAGATAACGCACAGATTTCAAAATATGCATGGGACAGTGTCTATTTTATGGCGGCAAATGGCATCATTAACGGTACCGGCAGCAACAAGTTTTCTCCCAGGGCGACTACGGATGCAGAGATCGCCAAGGGATATGCCTCTGCCACCCGCGAGCAGGCGATATTGATAGCCCTGCGTATGGTTAAGTTCTCAGATGATTCGAGCATTACAGACATAGTAAGATAATTTTTTGGAAAAGCGGGGTCAGGCTTGATTAATTCCTTTATTCACTCAGGTGAATAAAGGAATTAATCAAGCCTGACCCCGCTTTTCACATCAAAGTTAGCCAAAACTCAGTGATTTCGTCAAGGTTATTGTATATGTATTCAGGGTCCAGGGGGATGGGGTTGAGATTGTCGAGCAAAACAGCCGTCTCGCTTTGCACATCGGTTCTGACTGACCAGGCTCCATTTTGGAGAAAGGGTTTGTAGCCTGCACCTCGTCCGTCTGATTCTCCCAGGACCCACCTGATAAATAGCTTTGCTGAGTTTACGTTTTTGCTGCCTCCACAAATCATTATGCTGTTTGGAGAGTATGTACCCGCAAAATATGACATATTGTAGATGGGTTCGATATTAAATCCGACTTCACGCATCCTCGTTTTACTTGACACCATGATGCCTATCGGCGGATCGGTCAGACCGGGTGTGCCCACGAGCTCGACGACCTCGTCGCTAGAGTTGACCAATTTCATTCCGTTCTCTGTCAGCATGCGCCAGTATGCCTCACCTGCGGTTTCACCGTCGGAGAGTTCGATGTCGGTGCCGTATAGATCATGATATGCCTGTGCCATGACGTCACTGTTTTTTATCGTCATGGCGATAAGGCCCATGGCAGAAAACGATTTTATAGGATTCGGCATGACGACCTTACCGAAAAACCTGCTCTCGGTCAATTCCCACCAATTATTTATAGGTGGGCTGTCATACACCTCTGTATTATAAAACGCCAGTTCAATCTCTCCGACAAGAGGAAGTGTGACCGGAGCATTTTCCGGTCTTATTTTATCGGCAAGGTCATATGGTGTATATTTATAGAGAATACCTGCCGGGACCAGATTCTGAGAGACCTCTCCGTTGCCGTCACTGCAGACCATGATATCACAATCGTACTCGCCGTCGTTGAACTTTTGCTCCAGAACATCAACCAGATCAACACTTCGGATATCCTGAACAGATACTGTCAACCCGGGATACTGTTTTTCAAAAGAATCCTTGACATCCATTATTCTGGTCGAACTGCTGTATATCACAAGAGTATCCTCCTCCAGTGCCTTCCGATATAACTCCTGTGGTGTTTCCTGCGCATCCAGCCGGGAATTCCGAAGCCACACATCCATATCCGGGCTTGTACTATGTCGTTGTCCGGCACATGAACAAAACAGAATAAGAGTTGTTGTCAATAATAGTATCGCAATAGCTTTCCTCATAGGCTCATCCTTTTCGTTAATCCTGCAGCAGCTCATAATAGGAGTCTTGTGCTGCGGCTGTCAAAGTATCTATCCCCAAGGTCTGATAGTATCCTGTGTATTCATCCCATTCGGAATCGTCATATGGGTCGGCTTTCCCGGTAATAAATTCAACCAGCATTTCATCTGTATACCTGTCCACATTAGCTTTTATTTCAATAAGGCTCTCGGCTTCGTCTCCCTCAAAAAGGATTGTTCTCAAATACTCATCAGGACGGTACTGGCTGTAAATGTGGTAAGCCCGGGCATCCGCAGAATCAGATTCGGATTCGATGCCGTTCCATTTGACGCCGTTTGCATACTCTGAATATGCAATAAAGGGGCCCGTTTCCAAAAGGGTTTTATTTTGGACTTTGTTCCAGAGCTGAGTATTTCTGCTGATTGTGGCTTGGTTCCCAAACACGTCAAGCTCACCGGGTTTGGAGTACTCCCAGTCCACACCTTCTTCACCATAGCGGCCGATCAAAAAAGCCTCGCGGCTGAGCATCAGCTCGAAAAGTCTGAAAACTGCTTCGGGGTTTTTACAGGCGGAGGTGATGATACCGTTTGCATCAGGAAGCGGCGTATTGACTGTGGCATACTGTGTCCCGTCGTTCCCTTCTATCGGAACTACCCGGATAAAATTGTTCAGCAGCTCCGGTGAACTATGTAAAATAACATCAGTGAAGCTGGCGCTGGTGAACGCTCCAAGCAAATCTCTCGGGTCATTTGCCAACTGGACAAACTGCCCATGGTCAAGAGTGAATTGAAAATCGTCCAGAAGTCCTTCAGAATAAATATCATGAATGTATTGTACACCTTCCCGCCACCTTTCAGTAAGCGGCGCAAAATAAACGACGTCATCCTCAACGAACATGCGTGAATTGTTGGGATCGTTATATACAAAGGCATTCATTATGTAATTGTAGGACTGTTCGCTGTACTTATCAAAACTGCCTGCCAGAGCAATCTCGTCATTAAGTCCGTTCCGGTTTGGATCCTTGTCCCTGAAAGCTTTCAGAACTTTTCCCAGATCCACGAGTGTCCGCGGGATTTCAAGCTTCAGCTCCTTCAGCCACTTGTTGTTGATCCACATGACCTGGGAGTATTCCGCTTTGTATGAGGAATCAAGACCCGGCATGTAGTAAATATTGCCGTCTGGGGAGGTCAAAACGTTTTTCATATCATATTCTGAAAAATCGGTAAAAAGCTCCTGCATGAAAGCAGAATTTTCTATGTAACTATTTAGCGGGATAATATACCCCAGTTGTCCATATTCCTGCAAAGATGAGTTTGGCGGATATGAGTTGTCCGTACCCGGAAAAGAGAACATGGCGTCAACAATGATATCCCCGGACTTGAACATACGGTCAAGATACTGGGCCGTATATTCTTCGGGGAAAACACAAAACTCAAGTCTCAGTCCGGTTTGTTCTTCCAGCCAGAGCTTGTAGAAATTCGTATCGAGATCCTGTATATATGGATTCGCCTTTATACCTATTGTTATGGTCTCGCCCTCGGATTTTCCCTTTGTTGATGTACTAAACACAAAGCTCAGTACCAAAGCAAGAACAATAATCACGCTAAAAACTATGATGAACCATTTCTTCCACATTATAAATGTACCATTTCCTGAGTTTACTTATGTTGCGGCATACTATATAATAATAGCACAAATATGGAAAAATGTGAATTTCGAACATACAAAAGTGTGGTTGTCGGCAGCATAACGAATACCAGGCGATAGGAGACATTGAGGAGGAAGACATGCACAGCGTATATATAGTGGACGATGATCCGCTTATTGTAGAAAGCCTGACGACGTCGGTCTTATGGATGGATAATGGATTTGAAGTGGCAGGGAGCAATACGGACCCGCTGGCTGCCGTTGACGATATTATGGAAATCAAACCGGATGTGGTGTTCAGCGACCTCAAGATGCCTTCCATGAGCGGCACCCAGCTTATAAAAACTTTAAAGGAGCACGATGTAGGCTGCGAATTTGTTATGCTAAGTGCATTTGGCACATTTGAGGATGCGAGAAGTTTTTTCCTTTTAAATGGCTTCGACTATCTGCTAAAACCCTTTAATCAATCCGATGCCGAGATCGTGCTGGAACGTCTCAGCCGTAAGCTGGCAAAAAAGGATTGTCTGCAGCCATCTGTTTCTTTTTCATCATCCGGTAACACCAGCTTTGACGAATTGGTGCAATACATAACGGAAAACTTTTTCAAGCGTTTTACGCTGGCTTCCCTCAGTAAAAGCTTTAATATCAGCCCTAACTATATATGCAATCTGTTTGCCAGGCATTACAATTCAACCCTTACCATATTTGTAACAAATCTGCGCATGTCCGAGGCTGGGCGGCTGATCATATCCACTGAAAATGCTTTCAAGGAAATTGCCGTAAGCTGCGGGTATAGGGATTATTTCTATTTCTGTAAGGTTTTTAAGGAATATTATGGAATAACGCCGAGCCAGTACAGGGATGAACATAAGGAATGATAATAAAATGAGCATAAAGAAAAAATACTATCTCTGGAGTCTGTCTTTATTTACTGCTGTGTTTTTAGTATGGGGGTTATTCTACATATACATCACTGGACTTACACGCAGCAATACGCAGCTTCAAATCGAGAGTACGGCGGAACGAATAGCACAGGAACTGAGAAAAGAATTTGCAGGTATGGAACAGCTTGCGTTTTCGCTCTCTCAGAACGAAACTGTAAAGCGTTTTGTTTCGGAAGATACCCTGGAAGATTATTTTGTCAGTGCACCCGGGATCAACGAACTGCTGTCAGGCAGCATATCAAGCGGAAGCCTGATCGAGAATGTGATCTCATATAATAAGGATGGAGCATTTTACCGTTTTAGGGGCACGGCAGGTAATACCGCCTGCACGCGGATATTGCATATTTTAGAGAAAACGGCAGTTCCCGAACACATCGTTGTCAATACGGTGGATGGTTTAATGCTTGGTTATGGAAGCAGCATTTATGATATTGGCGGGGGGCAGATCGGCACATTTGTCATACTTACCGATGGGGAAGTGATACTTGCCAGGATAATGGATTATGCTCAGAATGAAAGGCTGCATGTTTCGCTGCTGGCGGACGGAAAGGTGATCGTATCCGATTGGCAGGAGCTGCTTGGGTATACTCCGGATGATATACAGAACGATTCATACTATTTCACCGATAAGCGTATCGGCGTGACCCCATTTTCCATTCTGGTCACGGCGGATACAGACTATCTCGGCACTTCATATATCTATTTCATTGTGGCTGCTTTAGTTACAGGATTAGCGCTGGGTCTTTCTCTTCTGTTTTTTGCAATATTCATAAGAAAGCAGTTCTTCAAACCAATGCTGCAATTACTTGAAAGTGTCGATCATCTGGATTCCAGCTATACCCCCGGGTCTATAGCTTATGTGCAAAGTCCGGAATTTGATAAGCTTGTCATAAAGCTAAACGAAATGCTGGAAAGGATCGAGACCAAAAACAAATCTATCCAAAGTGCGCAGCTGCAGCTTAAGGATTCTGAAATAAAAAAAGAAAAGGCGATCAATTTTTCTCTTAAAAAGCAGATCAATGCGCATTTCACTGTAAATATACTGAATATTATTAAGATCCTCGTTTCGAAAGAGGAGCTGGAGAGAGCGGCCGGGCTTTGTGACGGGCTTTCGAAGCTGGTTCGCTATGCCAATGACGAGGATGAATTCATCAATGCATGGGAAGAATTTTATATCCTGCAGAATTTTATTGATATCATGAACATCAGATATAACAATAAATTGGAGGCGTCATTTGATTTGGACGACAGACTCATGGACCTGAAGATCCCTCGAATGCTGCTCCAGCCGATTGTCGAAAACGCAATTGTTCACGGCTATAAAAATCGCAGGCAGGGCTGTGTTATAGAAGTATCTGCGGTAATTTCACAGGAGCGGATCAGGATCGTGATCCGTGACCACGGTGAAGGCATGAGCAAATCAGAACTGGAGATGCTTCAAACTCAGCTGTCATCTTCAGGCGTTGATGAGGAAACAGCCGGGGGAATAGAGAATATCGCGCTTATCAATATCAGCAGGCGTATCGTTTATTATTACGGCGAGGATTGCGGCCTTGAATTTGATACAGTGGACCCAACCGGCACAGAGGTAAGGATCACACTTGGCACAAGCCCGAAACAGCTTCATATGCCGAAAGATTAATATTCTGAAAAAACGGGGTCAGGCTTGAAAAATTCCTTTATTCACCCAAGTGAATAAAGGAATTTTTCAAGCC
>JAEYRV010000040.1 GCA_023435305.1 Bacillota bacterium | reverse complement strand
CCATCCCGAACACGGCAGTTAAGCTTCTCAGTGCCCAAGATACTTGGCTGGTAACGGCCCGGGAAAATAGGTCTCCGCCAGATTTATATCAAAGCCCTGTGCTATACAGCATGGGGCTTTGTTCTTGTGCGACTTTAGACTTTTGGGATAATGTCGAAAAACTCTAAAAAGTCTAAAGACTTTTTAGATGGATTCTCTCATATGGATAGCGAAATTGGCAGGCACTGTATAGCAGCATGCACAAAAAATTGAGTTATGTGGATGCTGCATGAGTAAAACAGAGGTATTTGCTGGTTTTTGGTTACATAAAATCGTATTCACATGCATTATCTGGCCAAATATCAGTAAGGATGAGCAACTCGGCTTGCATAAGTCAAAATTTTGTGCACCCAGGTCCCTATTTCCCGGGGAAATATTTGACCTGGTGTCTATTGGACGAGATATCAGTAAAGTATTAAACTGTACACCATCATGAGGAGAGGGATGTTCCCTGCAACTTGTAAACGCTGCCAGCACCATTGTTTTAAGGGCAGAAATTCCTAGTGCCCGTAAGTCCTGATAATACGGCTAGCTCGTAAGCACTCATTATATCACTGCATTTAAGCGTTCATGATTCCGTTCTGCTATTTGTATATATTACATAATTATTCAATTCTTACTCATTATAAATGTTAAAAAAATGTTAATTCATTGTTAAGACAGGATGTAATGACAACCTGTGGATAAAACTTGCGGTTATCCACAGAAAATTTAGTCGAATTTTGATAAATTTCTAATTTTACCTTACAGCGCGCAATATTACTGGGTTACAGGGAGAAGAGGCAATTCGTTATTTATCCACAAGCGTGTGGATAAGGAGGCAAAAATGCTTGCAAAACAGTAATATTACTGGAAAACAGGGATGTTGATAACAATATTTTAGTAAAATTAATTCAATTTATTGTGTCAGGGAATGGTAGATTTGTTTTAAGCATTTCTACTATTCTATTGAATATTTTACCATTATACAATATGAGCTTGTGATTTTTTGCCTCAAGTATTTCGCCTGTCAGTAATTTTTCCACAGTGAGATTGCTTTCTCCAATTTCATAGATCTCGGTATTAATGCCCCAGCCTGTCAGATTGGCACCGGACGTGCTGACGACTTCATCATACATCCCAAGGATCGATGCAGTCTGGATCGATGGATTTATACCTCCATTGATCATCCCAGGGAAAGTACGTTTGAACAAATCACTGTCGGAGGACATGTCCCTGATGCTGGCATCGTTGAAGTATTGCTGCCCAAGTGCAGCAAAATCAGAGCCATTGTGAGGAACTGATATAAAAATCAATTTTCTTACATTACTATATTGGACATACTCTTTGCTGCAGGAATAATATCTTGCCACCAGTCCCCCCATACTGTGGGATATTATGTCGAACCTTCCTAATTGTATACCGGAAGCAGCAAGCTCTTGCTTTTTCTCAGCCAGATATCTGGATAGCTCTTCCGCGCCGGCCGCTACGCCAGCTCTAGAATCGTAATCTAAGCCCAGTGTTGTAAAGCCCTGTATTTGCAGATAGCGGGACAGGCCGGAGAAAATATCATATGTGGCCTGATAGCCATGGACCAGTACAACCGGGACCGGCATAAGCTTTATGGTCAATGAGCTGTTTATTTCGGTACCTTTGATATAGGCAGTTATCTTTATCATTGAGAGTTCATTATCCAGCGTCTCAGGAGGGGAGTAGGCCGTGTAAAGGACTCCACCTGTACCGGACGAACCTTCATCTGCTATTATCTTTCCTATATCATTCGATGGATTGCCAGATGCTATATCTTCATTAGAAAGCAGAGAGTCTGAGAGACTAATCCCGCTAAGCTCCAGTTTGACCTGTACACCCTCAATATTTTTACCGTAACAGTCTTTAACCTGCACCTTAAGGAGAAGTAAGTTTTCGGGATCTGCTGTGACGCTGTTTATTCTTGGATCGGATGTTTCTAGTAATATTGTCATTTCGTTATTATCAGCGGAAATACTGCTAAATGGGAGTGGATTGCCATATGACGTCGATATGGTCTTATTGACTCCTGTACATGATTGAAGAAGGAGTGGAATGAGGATCAGTATTATGCAGCGTGAAAGCTGCTTAATATAGAAGAGTGCTTTTTGCATTGTATGATCTCCTTCTTATTAAAATATAAAGACATAATAATATTATATGCTTGAGTTACTGTTGGCTGTAAAGTGGAAAAACATGTGTATTGGCGCGCCTGCCGGCTTTTTCAATGTAAGTAAAAATGGAAGCTTTACATGTAATAAGATCAGATATACAGGGGAAAATAATCTGGACAAAGCGGATTGAAATATGTGTTGAAGGAGGATTTTAATTTGAAAGTCAAGGATATCATGACCAAGAACGTGGCGTATATAAAGCCTGATACTTCGATAATCGATGCTGCCAGACTCATGCAGCAGCATAATGTCGGTTCCATACCGGTTTGTGACCAGAAGGGTGTAGTTGGTATGGTCACTGACCGGGATATCGTTGTAAGAAATGTAGTTACTGGTACCGATCCTAAATCCACTCCGGTGAGCAATATAATGACTACAAACATAACATCTGTATCACCGGATACTGATGTAGACGACTTAGGAGACATTATGTCAAAAGGACAGATCAGAAGAGTACCTGTAGTAGATCAAAATACTCTGGTCGGTATAGTTGCACTGGGAGACCTGGCAACCGACCGGAGATTTGATACAGAGGCATCCTCTGCACTTACAGACATATCAAAGCCGGCTAAATAGACGGATCTGGTTTGAGCAAAGCAAAACCGGTTATAAACCGATCTGATTTGTGTAAAGTGATACAGCGATGAGGTTCAGCAACAGCAGAAGAATTCCATCTTCTGCTGTGCGGCTGAACGTAGTCTGCTGAGGGAACATCGGATAAGGGGGTCCATTCAGGACACCTACAGTATTATTGTAACGAATTTTATTGAGTATATATCACACATCATCAGGTCATCGGAGTCTATAAGCTTAAGTACGATATAGCTTGCGCCCACTGCGACCAATGTGCCTGTACGATCTGTCAGGAGGTTGGTGCCAAGAAGGAATTCGACCCTCATCCTTCGTCCGATCTGAGTTCTTAAAAAACCGGGAGTAAAAAATGTGTTTTCAACGGTGGAAGGCACTTGATTTCCCGGATGGGTCATGGTGGTGGGAGAGATGCCCTGCATTGATGTCGGCACCGATGGTATGCCTGGTGGAACGGCGGCAGGGCCTACAGAGGTCATTGTGCTTGTGGATGGCGCTGACATCGGCATATGTGAAGCTCCATGTACTCCGGACCCCATTCCTATTCCGCCTTGCATGGCAGGAAACTGTATACTGTAATTCTGAGGCATGGGATATGTGCCGTTGAAAGTGGATGCTCCAGCAGAGGGTATATACTGCTGCGGCTGTAGATCATATGGCTTTTTGCCTGTGTTATCATTTCTATATAACATAAAATCACTCCTTACTCCATTTATATAATTAATGTAATTATTTTTTAGTGTGTTTTCATTTGTGATACCTTTTTTGTAATCACGTCTGGTAATACAATGATGTAGGCTGATAGAAACAGTGCTGAGCGACCCTGTTGAACAAGCTGCCTGAGCCGTTTCTCGGAAACATGGATTCACATGACTCACTGAAGGGATTGTAATACCACAGGCATGGTGAAACGGCAGTCAACACATTTCCCCCCAGTGCCCAATCCGCTATATCATAGTGTATTTGCTCTGCGGGGATGTTATATACATTTTGCGGATTGATCTGGCCGTATACCTCCGTAAGCAGGCAAGTGAACTGATATGGCTGTTCTATGACCAGGCGCAGGTTTCCCTGTCCGGTACGCAAATATTCACCATCAGCTACATGCACTCTGTTCATGACAACGGTAGCCACGCCCTTCATACCTGCTTCTCCTTCGCCTTCAGCCTCACATCTGATAAGCCTTGCAAATAGCTCTCTGTCAGTCATACTTCGACCTCCCTTTATACCAGTATATTAACATAACATATAAATGGTAACCTTCTGAGCAACAAGTATATTAATTAAGATTGATAAAAATGATAGATAAGGGGAAATATAATCATGTACGCTGAGGATTGGTTTATCCAAAAAGGAGGCGTTTATTGTGAGTAGACACAGGAGCTTGATGTCAGAGCAGCTGAAGCATGAAATCGCAAAAGAACTTGGGGTCTACAGTACAGTTGAGGCTGAAGGCTGGGGCGCCGTTTCTTCCAGAGACTGCGGCAATATCGTCAAAAAAGCTATAGAAATGGCCGAGAAAAGCCTTGAAACCAAATAGCCTCTTTAGACCCAGCGTAACAGGAGCCGGTTCATCCGGCTTCTTTTTATGTCTCCATTTTTACCAAACTTGTACTTTTATTATTGAAACCTTTACTCTGCGGTGGTATAATTATATTTGCTAAAATCTGGGGAGAATTTTGCAGTTGTAGGTACCCGGATAGGATGCATTATCGCAGGCATGTCCACCATAGGCATAGTATATCAAAGTGACTGAAAAGTGCAGTATTGCTTTATTGCAAATCTGTTACATTTTCTTTACACTTGGGATGGATATGTTGACTGGCAAAAATGCCGGTGATATAATCAACTTGAATTCAGAAGGGTGAAGCTTGCCCTTGCTGAAGTAAGTTGTAAGGCGGGTTGGGCTATAACACAAGGGAGAGGCGTAGCCCGGCCTGAGAGACAGGCCTATCCCAAAAATTTACGAGGAGGATTTGAGAGTATGAGAAATCTCAAAAAGTTACTTGCAGTAGTCGTCGCTATATGCGTGCTTGCAACAATGACGATTCCTGCATTTGCCGCTGAGACCAAAACCGACGCACAGATCGTAGAAGCTCTGGGCGTGCTTAAGGGCGACGGTGCTGGTGTCACGGACACTTACCTTGCAAAAGGTACAAACAGGTATCAGGCTGCTCTTCTTTATCTTAGATTGTTAGGATTGGAAGACGAAGCTCTCGCAGAAACATCAACAGAAAATTTTGAAGACGCAAAACTGATATATGCAGCCGGACAGAAAGTCCTTGCATATTTGAAGGCCAACCCGGATCTGGGCTGGAAGGGCGTTGACGCAGCAGGCAAGAATTTCGAGCCTACTAACCCGGCATCTGCTCAGATGATCTACAAGGTAATGCTTGAGGCTCTGGGATACAAGCAGGGAACAGACTTCGAATGGGCTGACGTTCTTACTTTCGCAGCTGACAAGGGTCTCTCCAAGATAGCTGATGTCACTAGCCTGACAAATGGCGACCTGGCAATTGCTATTGTTGAAGCTCTCAATGCAAAAGTAAAAGACAGCGATACTACCCTGGCAGCTAAATTGGTTGCAGACGGCATTATAGACGAAGCTGCTGCTGAAGAAGCTGGACTTGTTAAGGGTGCAGTTGCTCTGGATGTTTCCGGTGCAGTTGCTATCAACAGCAAAGTTGTTGAAGTATCACTCGGAACAGCTGCTACTGCAAAGGATCTCGCTGCTGCTACATTCGCAGTAAAAGATTCTGCGGCTAAGGAAATAGCTGTTAAATCAGCTGAATTTGCTCCTTGGTCAACTGACAACAAGGCAGTTCTTGTTACTCTGGATGCTGATACAGTTGCTGGCACACTTTACACTTTGACAGTTGATGCAAAGAGCGTTAACTTCGGTGGACAGGGTGTTGATACTGGCAAGCCAACAGCTACTGTTGAATCTACAGATTACAATGAAATGGTAGTTACTTTCTCAGAGGCTATAAAGATCGAAACTGTAAAAGTTACGGTCACTAAGTCCTATGATGATAAGGCTGCTCTCGAAACTACAGCAGTAAAATATGATGGTTCATCCAAGCTCGTATATACAACTGCAGATCAGGCTGATGCAACACTTTATAAAGTAGTTGTTGAAAGTGCAGCTGACTTTGCAGGAAATGTAATGGACAAGGCTGAGCTGTCAATGGTTGGTAAATCCAAACCGACAGGAGATCAGGAAGTTGCTGGTGCAAAAGCAATTGATTACAAAACATTGTATGTTGCGTTCGGCTTGAATGTTGATTTCGCAACTGTAGCTGCTACTGATTTCACTATCGTTGAAATGTATGGCGACAAGGCTACTATAGAAGTAGCTGACGCTAAGCAGGCAACAAATGCACAGACTGAGAAGTATGATCCAGCCAACAACACAGACGCTTTGAAGGCAGCTGCAGCTAAGAAGGGTGTAGTTCTTACACTTACTGGCGAGCTCAAAGACGCAACTCTCTACAAAGTAACTGTTGCTGGTGTCAATACGCTTTATGGAAAAGCTCTTTCAACAACTGAAGCAAAGACCAATACAACATTTACCGGTGTTTCCAAGCCTGGAGCTGACTCAATGACATACACAGCTGCAGCTTCAAGCAACACCGAAGTTACACTTGACTTTACTAATGACGTTGACAAGACTACAGGTGAAAACATAGCTAACTATTCGATCGCAAAGACTTACGGCGACAAAGCTGCTCTTGCAATCACAAAGGCAGTTGTCGACGGCGACAAGGTTAAGCTTACTGTAGCTTCCATGACAGTAGATATGTACCAGATCGTTGCTACTGGTATCCTTGATATTTACGGTAACTCGATCAAGACTTCAAGCGATGCTAACAAGCAGCTCTTTGCTGGTATAGCAGTAGCTGGAAAACTCACTGATGCTACAATCACTGACAACACAGCAACAGCTGGAACATTAAGAGTAGACTTCGGTGCAAATTATGGCGATGGAGCTCTCGATGTTTCATCATACGTGCTCGATCAGGGTATTGGCTATCCTTCCAAGGTTGCAAAGGTAAGCGGTTCATCAACAGCTGTTGACCTGACAATACCAAAAACAACTACAGGAACAGTTTACAAGATCACGATCAAGAACGTTAAGAATTCTGATGGCGTAGCAATGGACGCTGCCGGATTCTCAAAGAACTTTATTGGTACAGGTGGAGCAACTGCAGCCGCTCCTAAACTGGAAGGCGCTGTAGCTCTTAATGACCAGGCAATCAAGCTTTACTTCTCCAAAGCAGTAAAGGATATCACTGGTTTTACTACTACTAGCCCTGTAACATTGGCAGCATCGTTTACAGTAACTGGTGCAAATGATACTGCACCTGATGCAGCAATAATTGATGAAACAAATGACAAAGTAGTAATCCTTTATACAGCGACCCTCAATGGCTTTGAAAACCCAACAGCAAATACAGTAACAGTTTCTGTTACTGGTACTGGACTGGATGTGGAACACGATGAAATAGTAGTTGCAGAAAACACTACAGCTCCTGCTGCTATTAAAGTTGATGGTATAGTAGCTACTTCAAAGAACACTTTGAGACTCTACTTCAATCAGCCGATCAGAGTATTAGGATTCACAGACAATGCAGTTGCAACGGATGAGTTTGCATATGTAGACTTTGACGGTGTTACAGGTTACCTTGATGGAACAGATGGTGAAATCGTAGCGGCTAGAGCAGTTAACACAGACAAGACTCAGTGGGAAGTAAGACTTAGTGTCGATACTCCTGCAGCGGCATCCTACAAGCTTGTTATTAACACTGCTGCTGGAGCTGCACTTATCTCTAACGTTTCAGCTTTAACCACAACAGTTGGAATGAACGCAGATGTTACAAACGTAGCATTCGCCGGAAACACTAGCCTGACTGCTTATATCAAGGATGTTTACACAGTAGCAACTGACGCCAGGACACTTGTAGTATACTTCCCTGAAGAAATGGATGAGACAGATGTAGAAACTACAACAAACTATGCAGTAACTACTGGAACAGTAATTGATGCTGAGTATAATAGCACAAACAAGACAGCAACATTGAAGCTGAGTGCTGATGTTGCAACAGCAACAGACAATCTGGTAATAACTGCTGACACAATTTACAATGCAATTGGAAACAAGTCAGTTAAAACAGATGCTAATGCGAACCTCTCTATCCAGTTTGCAAAGAGCACGGCAGCTCCTGCTAAGCTGGCAATAAAGGAAGTTAAAGCTTCTGGTCAGGAAATTACAGTAATAATGAATCAGAAGTTCAAGACAGCTACTGATGTTACTACTAACGATGACAATCTGTTGGATGCTCTTGAAATCAAGATCAATGGTACTACAGCTCTCGTTGATGGTGACATCGCAGTAGTAACAAAACTTGGTGATGCTACAGTAGCTGATTCAAGTGCCGCTTATATCGACAGATTTGTAATCACAGTTACTCCGGTAATGACACTCAACGGACAGGGTTCAGTTGACTTCCTCGGAACAGTTACTGAGGCTCTGACAACGATCACTGGACAGCTCCACGACGGAGATGCTGCAGCAGTAGTATTTGCTCAGAAGTAATTGCAGTAACAGGTGAGTGATGTAGGACTTAATGGTCTGACATCAAGAATCTAAAAGGAAACAGGCCTTTGAGAGAGAAATCTCTCAAAGGCCTTTCTTTTTTACACTTCTGTAACATGCGATGCAATGCCATAAAAGTATGATATAATTGAATTAGTAAACACAGGAAAGGTGAGGGATATGAGTTTAAAGAAAGCAACTGTTATATTTTTAGTTATGTGCATTGTGATGTCAATAATGATGCCTTTAAATGCCGCGTCGACCAAATCAAGTAATGAAATGGCAATAACCCTGAATAAATTCAATATACTAAAGGGAGATGGCAAAGACTTTAATCTGAATGGTTCACTTGTCAGAGGTGAGGCAGCAACATTTATCGTCCGTCTTATGGGTATGGAGGAGAGTGTATTAGCTGACAAGGCCAAGTGGGCAAATACTAAATTTAAAGATGTTCAGAGTTCTGCATGGTATGCACCATATGTGGGATATTGCAGCCAGATGGGAATCATAGATGGCTATCCGGATGGTAATTACAAGCCTAATGAAAATATAAGCGAGAAGGCATTCATAAAGCTTGTATTAGGCGTACTCGGCTACAAGTATAACGTTGATTATACCTGGAACAATGTATATAGGAAAGCTTACGATGTAGGCCTGGTATATGGTCCTGATTATGAGTTCAAAGAAAAGGATGACGTGAATTATAAAAGAGGTTCTGTGGTCACTGTTCTTTTCAATTCTCTTGATAGAACGAACAGAACAACAAAAGTCAAAGTACTGGACAGTTTATTGGAGAAAGGGATCATTAAAAGAGCTGATGCTGTATCTGAAGGATTCATAAAGGATTCAATAATCACAGCCATATCAAGTATAGGTGTGCTTGATGCCACTACTGTTAAGGTCAAGTTTAATGAAAAAATAAAAAGTATAAGCAGCTCCAGCATTTTGATCAGCGAAACACAGAATACATCAACAAAGCTGACTGCAACAATAAAGTCTCAGTCAGATGATGAAGTAACAATCACTACTTCAACACAGATCCCTGATAAAGGATACACAATAAATATTTCAGATGTCTCAGACCAGGAAAAGAATGTGAATACTGTTACAGGTACTTTTACCGGATATAAAAACGTAGAAGTGAAATCTGACTTCTTTAGGATAAGCAAGATAGAGCCTGTAAGTAAAAATGTAATCAATGTATTTTTTACACATCCTGTGAATTTAAATGCTGAGGTACCTATGTATTTTGATGTACTAGATGGTACTACAACCTACATAAAGGGAAGCTTCCAGTCTGAAAGTGTAAAATGCCTGGCACCCTATGACAATGCTGTTAGTATCTTCTTTAAGGAGAAGGATCTGGCTGACAACAAGAGTTATTCGCTGAAAGTAAGCGGCGAGCTCTACAGCGTTTATGGTACGAAACTTAATAATGGCTCGGGCGAAAGTATGGGATTTGTTGCAAGGGCAAGTGCGAATGAGGGATTCTATGTCACAAATATCACTGCGATCAATAAGAAGTACATAAGAGTACGATTCAATAAAGACGTCGATGTCTCATCTGCGCAGGTATTTACTAATTATTCAATCAAAGATTCAAATGAAATACCGGGCTTCATTGGGAATGCAATAGTAACTAAGGAAGGGGTATACAAGAATAAAGAGGTTACATTGCAGGTAGGATCATGGCTTGAAAATAAGCAATATAAATTGATAATAAATAATGTATACGATAGTTTCAGGCAAATACCGTTGACTTCGGATCAGCCGTATCAGTTAGTTGGTGTTACTACTGATATTGAAAATCTATCTTTGGTTAATGTTTTTGTTGAAGATAAGGGAACACTAAGTGTATACTTTAACAGACCTCTAAGTGATACTACAGCTACGGATCAGTTCCGTTATACAGTAACAGGAATTACTAATCCGGGATATACCAGTAATCCTATAAAAGTATACTATAATAGCGAAATAAATCCTTATATGGTTAAATTGTTCATAGCAGGCGATGAAATGGCCGCTCCAAATACATTTAAACTTAAGGTCGACAAGATAATGCAGGATTACTTTGGAGAAACACCGCCTGATGATTTGTACTATACATTTAATGGAACCAGTAATAATAATATCAAACCATATATGACAGAAGCTTTGATCATTTCCAATGATACTATAAAAGTTTCATTTAATGAGGAAATATCAGCAAATGTACCAAATACACTCAGCACAAACTATAGCTTGTCATATAAGGATGGCTCCAACACGGTTACAAAGAATCCGGCCAGTGTAAATTATGTAAATGCAAAAACCCTGACACTGAGATTTGATAATCTGGATCTATCTAAAGTCTATACATTGAAATTCAACGATCGTTTGGTTGATTATTCAGATCTGTATTTTAGATTGGCGACAGAGGACCTGAATAGTGTTAGTGTCCGGCTTGGCAATTGATCATTGTTAATTTTAAGGATGGGGTCCTCAATGGATTCCCATCCTTTATTGTTTATTATAATTTTGGAATGCGGAACAATAACCACAATTTAAGAGTCAAACAACTGTTAATTATCGGTATAAACTGCTATAATGTAAGCAGTATTTATACTATTACAAGAGAAAAGAGGTATTGATATGAGGTCTATAAAATTATTAATCGCGGTCGTATTGCTCATTTCATTTGTTGTGATCCCGGTATATGCCGCTACTGATATTCAAAATAAAGCCAATTCCTTAAATCAGCTTAATTTGTTAAAAGGTGACGGCAGCGATTACAATCTTAATGGACAGCTGCGCAGGAGTGAAGCGTCGACCTTCATTGTAAGACTTCTTGGCAAGGAAAATCATGTGCTTGAGAATAAGGAAAATTATATATATACCATATTTAGTGATGTTAAGCCTACAGACTGGTACGCCCCTTATGTAGGTTACTGTGTTGAACAAGGTATATTGACAGGTTTCACAGATGGCAGATTTGCACCGAATGATTATATTAGTGAAAAGTCTTTCTTAAAGATGGTTCTATGTGCATTAGGCTATGCATATGGTGTGGATTTTACATGGAGCGATGTATATCAAACCGCTTACAGTGAAGGATTAGTGAAAGATCCATCATATGCCGGCAAGGTTGCAGATAATTCTCAATATAAGCGCGGGCTCGTTGTCGATGCAATGTACAATTCTCTGAATATTGAGAACAAGATATCCAAAATCAAGCAAATCGATGTTTTAATAAATGAAGGTGCAATAACAAAGTCTCAGGCTGTGGCTGCAGGCATTTTTTCCGATGATGTCCCAACGAGTATTGCATTGATCACTGTTGTTGATAAAAACAAGATATCAATAAAGTTCAGTGAAAATATTAAGCCAATATCGACTGATGATATATACATATATGAAACAATGGATCTTTCCAAACGTCTGACTGTTAATGTTGAGTCCTTATTGAATAATGAGCTTGTTCTCAAAACATCTGATCAGGCTCCTGAGAGAGGTTATACTATTGAATTAATGAATGTAGTAGATTTACAAGGCAATGCTACGTTAAATATTTCTGGTACATTCAACGGGTATCGTAATCCTGAATTAAAGTCTGATTTCTTTAAGATCAGCAAAATCGAGTGTACTAGTAAAAACATGCTGAAACTGTACTTTACACATCCGGTGAATATAAACAGCGAGATCGCATCTAACTATGAGATTTATCAGAATGATGTATTGTTTGAGAGAGGAAGTTCTCAGACAATGACCGTAAAGCTATTGGGCACAGTTGACAATGCTGTAATGATCACGCTTAAAGATAAAACCTTCACAGATGGCGCTCAATATGTGCTTAAGGTGAGCGGCGCTTTGAGCAGTGCCTATGGTGTAAAGTTAAATGAAATGCAGGGAGATAGCATCAGATTTTCAGGAAAAGCTTTAGAAAATGCAGAGTTTCAGATGATCAATATTGAGCCCATAAATAACAGAACGCTGCAATTGGATTTCAACATGGAGTTAAATCCAACAATAGCTCAGCAGGTATTCAGTTATTATCTGACTGATAGTGCAGGCATTCCAATCAGGATCAATAAGGCTGTCATTTCCGGTGATGGAGAAAGACAGGGTAAAAGCGTGCTTCTTACTCTGGATATGATCCTTGAAAAAACAAAAGCTTATAGTATTATGATCAATAACGTGAATGATATAAGCCGTCAGTTTAGTATAACTGAGAAGAGCTATTCATTTTATGGAAGTTACCCGGATAAATCTGATATAAAGATATTAAATGCTACTCCGACAGATGCCGGTACTATTGCTGTGTTTTTCGACAGGCCGCTTGATAAGACCTCGGCTGAAATCCCTTCGAACTTCAACATAATCGGAATAACTCACGGCGGATATTTATCAGTGCCTGTAAAAACTTATTACGATGCTGTCACAAATCCGTATCTTATTAAGCTGTTTCTGCCTGCAGACAGACAGCTGGATGGTACAAAGACATATAAGCTTCGTGTGATCCCATCCTTACTGGATCATATGGGTTACAGTTCATCACAGATCCTAGAGTACGGTTTTAACGGAAACGGCTCAACAACGGCAAAACCTGTTATGTCAGATGCTGTCATCATCTCTCCCGATGCGATAAAGGTGACATTTAATAAAGAAATCGCCATGGATCTGCCCAATTTGTTAAATACGAATTATTCGCTGGAGAATGATGAAAACGGAGCAAAAATAAAGAGAATTCCATCAAGTGTAACATTTTATAATGCAACTACTATCATACTGAGGTTTGATTCTCTTGAGTACGATAAGAAATATACACTTTCATTCGATGCTTTAAAGGATTATTCCGGTATAAATACAAGGACAAAAACAGACGGATCAAATTCATTAGATGTTCGGTTGGGAAAATGATCACTAAATAATGAAGTAACAGACCAAATAGTAAATTACTCGTATCATATAGAGAAACGAGGGGGGATTTTATGCGGAAACCGGTAGCTGTGTTTCTCATACTGGCGGTTATACTGATGTTTCAATGCAATGTATTTGCCGAAGCCGACCAGGAAAACAGTTCATTGATCCTTACATTAGACGAATGTATGGATAAAGCTATAGCGTATAATCATCATGATGAAATATTAAAGCAGCAGTTGGAGGACTTATGGGAACAGCATAATGAGCTTTTTGCGATGAGTCATGCAATACAGGAGCAGCTGGATGTCCTGGATAGATACGAATTTTTATACGACAAGAGTATTGGGGATCTGTCCCTGACAATCGATGAAGAGAATGAATTGCTGGCATATCAAACCATATTCGGGCCTAAACCCCCTGTATATAGTTCTACACAAATGTACGAGCAGTTTATAAAGAATCGTGATATCCCGCATTATTCTGTCTGGGCGGCCATACAAAATATTGAAACAAGCAGAAGGGTGATCAGCGCATCCATCGAGTCCGGGGTCAAACAAATATTTGACGGACTCATTGATATGCAGGATATGCTTACGATTCAAGAGCAGCTCTACGAAAATATGAAAAAGCAGAATGAACAGATGTTGACCAGATACAATAAAGGAATGGTGTCTGAGATCAATAAATATATGTCGGACTGTGCTCTTGAGAAGCAGAAATTATCTATTGACAAGACAAAGAGAAGTATAGATAACATGATGATGTTATTGAAACAACAGATCGGCATTCCTCTTAACCAGGAGATAGAGTTATCATATGTCAAGGCTAAAGGGGTAAAACAGGCTAATACTTATAATACATATTTGAACAAGGCATTAAGTAACCGTAATGAGATATTGACAGCAAAAATGGACTTGCAGACGACGAAAAGAGAAAATGACATTATGAAGCAATACATTACGAATGAATTGCTTGTAGAGAGAATGGAGTCCGATATGGCTCTCGATGAGAAGCAGATAGCATATGATGAGGCTGTTAATAATGTTACATTGGATATATCATATGGTTATAAAGATGTGCAGCTAAAGTTTTCCAACTTTTTCATTTCAATTGAGAAACTTCAGAATGCAGAACGGCAATACAAGGAAGCCGAAATGAGATATGAAAAGGGATTGATAAGCCTGGCGGACCTTTGGAATGTTGAGATCTCATATTCGCAGGCTAAATTGGAATACAACAGGGCAATGCGGGATAACAATAATGCAGTATATAAATTGAATGCGGCTAGTGGTATTGGACCGGGCTATGCATCAGGGGGGTATTAAAATGAAAAAGTTGTTGAGCTTTCTTTTAGTTATAGTAATGATATGCTTATCCACATCTGCTGTCTGGGGAGCAGAGAGAAAACCGGCTAAGATCACTTTACAGTCGGCAATTGATACCGCTTTAAAGAATGATGGTTCGCTGAAGCTTTTAGACGATAAGATAAAGCTTGCGGAGAGAAGATATAACATGGCTGTTGCAGCGGCTAAATTAGCGCCTGATAAGACTTGGTCATCTGATACACAGCGTATAAATAACAAACTTGAGGAGCTTCTTTATCCACTACAGAAGGAAGCTGACCTGAATGAATTTTTATGGCAGAAATCCAATTCGGAAAAGAAACTGAGAATCGATGTTACGTTATTGTATTTTCAAATACTTCAGTCTCAGCGTTACATAGATAATCAAAACAACATAGTTTCAAGAACTAAAGCGGAATATGAATCAATACAGAAAAAGGTGAAATCCGGTATAGTGACGGAGACTATGGCACTGTCATATGAAATTGCTGTCAAGAATGCAGAAACTGTATTAAAGGGCTACGAGAGAGACCTTGGCAACCTGAAATCTTCACTGAATCAAAAGATGGGAAATGCTCTGGATGCTGAAATATTACTCACAGAAACCAAGCTTCCAAATGAGATCGTGGATATTGATTCAATAGAGGACCTGGCTGTGCAGACTGTAACAGAGTCACATGATGTTAAAAAGCTGGAGAACAATAAGCTTTTGACTAAAACAAGATATGATGTTTTATATCGATATTCGTACATTAGACCGGATGAATGTGACACGCTTGAAGATAGTCTGCTGAACAGTGATTATGATATAAGAGATAAAAAAGTAGCTGTAGAGCTGAAGATAAGGCAGGATTACAATAATATCCTGAATCTGAAGGATGATATAACCATCAAACAGATGGATTATGACCAAAAGGTCAAACTGGCTGAAATATCAAAGAAAAAATATGATCTTGGTATGAGCACATACCTGGATTACCTTAGTGCACAGAATGATGTTGGCACAGCCGAGGTTGACCTGAATAATGCACAGCTTGAGTACTATAAGGCAGTACAATCCTTCAGGATGTACATAGATCCTGTTGAATTAAAGACAAAACAGTAAAACTGTATATCCATGCAGATGGCGTGGTAAAATATGACACATAATGATAATAGCTATGTTTTTTGTAACTATAATGATATAATATTTAAAGTGACAGCTTTGAAATACATCAGGGACGTCTTGTATAAGGACTGTCCCTGATAAACATTGTATAAGCCGGATGAAAACGATTGTAAATAAACCGTTTGAATAAAGGGAGAGTATTTGTGAGTAAGAAGATATTGATCGTTGATGATGAAAAAAATATAGTGGATATTCTGAAGTTCAATCTTAAAAAAGAGGGCTTCACTACGGTAGAGGCATACGATGGCGAACAAGCTGTGGAGCTGGCGCTTGGTGAGAAGCCGGATCTTATACTGCTTGATGTCATGCTTCCCAAGATGGATGGCTTCACTGTATGCAGAAAGCTTAGGCAATCGATCTCTACGCCTATTATCATGCTGACAGCAAAAGAGGAAGAGGTAGATAAGGTGCTTGGCCTCGAGCTTGGTGCGGATGATTATATAACCAAGCCTTTCAGCCAGAGGGAGCTGATGGCCAGGATAAAGGCAAATATCAGAAGGACCGCACTTGAGGAAGCCGCAGCGACCAAGACCAATTTTATACAATGCGGCGATTTGAAAATAGATTGTGACAGATATGAGGTAGTCAGGGGCGATGATGGGATAGAGCTGACACTAAGGGAATTTGAGCTTGTTAAATTCCTTGCGATGCATCCCGGGCAGATATTCTCCAGAGAGAATCTCCTGGAAAAGGTTTGGGGCTATGAATACTACGGAGATGTGAGAACAGTTGATGTTACCATCAGGCGGGTCAGGGAGAAGCTTGAAAGAGATCCTGCCAACTGCGAGTATATTCTGACCAAGCGAGGGGTAGGCTATTATTTCGACAAACAGGACAAATAAAGCAGGCCCTGAAGCATTCATATATACGAGGTGTGTATGTTTCCAAAAAGTTTACAGTGGCGGCTGGTCAGTTTTTTCTGTCTGATAATATTCTGCCTGATCATTCCGATAGGACTTTATCTTAACGGCAGGATAGAGAGCAAATATTATGATAACTTCATTACAAGGATCCAGAAGGGATTTACTGATTGGTCCATAGCTTCGGCAAACGATTCTCCGACTGCCGAAGAGCTGAAGTCAGCTCTGCAGAACAGCGAAAGCGTTTTTCAACTGAACCTGGAAAACAGAAGCTATACTATTTTCGATACCAACAGCGGTGAGATATATTTCACCAATGATAATGAGTTCTATAACAACACCAGGGAGCTTGCACTGAATTCACTTCTTGGCTCGGATAATTTCATCCGGGCTCTTGCAGGAAAGGAAGACAATATCAGAATACTCGAAAGCTCGGGAGAATCGAGCTTTTTTGACTATGCAAAGCCTGTGGGAAGCAGTATCATATATTTCCGCTATTACAGAGAAGACTGGGCTGCTATTACCAAGTATTTTAACAACATTATTTATACCAGTTTATTGATCGGAATTATTATCGCTCTGCTGGCGGGCTATTTTCTGTCACGGACGATCACGTCACCTCTGGTGAAGCTTATGCAAAAGGCGGAAAGCATTGCAAAGGGCGATTTTGATCTGGAGCTTGAGGTCAAATCCGGTGATGAAATAGGAAAACTGACAGAGACCTTCAACTACATGGCTCAGAACCTAAAGGACAATCTTACAGAGATATCAAGTGAAAAAAGTAAAATGGAAACCATTTTGAACTATATGACGGATGGCATAATAGCGTTCAACCTGCAGGGCGAGGTCATTCATACCAATCCGGCATCAGCAAGGATCCTGGGTGTCGAAGGACTCGGGAATTTCAGCGATTACAGATCTTGCTTCGGGTTCGAGTACTCACTGGAGGATGTTCTGTATCTTCAGTCGAATCAAACTGCCGAGATTAACATTACTGTTGGCACGAAAACTGTGAAGGTGTATTTTGCTGTATTTACGGATGAGATAAAGAGGCCGGAGGGTGTCATTGCCGTGCTGCAGGATATAACCGAGCAGCAGCGACTGGAGGATATGCGCAAGGAGTTTGTGGCAAATGTATCCCATGAACTTAGAACACCGCTCACATCCATTAAGAGTTATTCCGAAGCATTGCTTGACGGAGCGCTGGATGACAAGGGGACTGCTAAACATTTTCTTGAGGTCGTCAACTCCGAGGCGGACAGGATGACTCGGCTCGTCAGGGATCTGCTGCAGCTTTCAAGGCTTGACAACCACCAAATGAAGTGGGAATTCAAAAGAATGTCGATAGTGGATCTGATCAAGAGTGCCGTTGAAAGGATGGAACTGGAGTCCAAATCAAGAAATCAAGTACTTGAATGCTTCGTTATGGGAGATATACCTGAGATCCAGGCCGATTACGGAAGGCTTGAGCAGGTTGCCTTCAACATAATCGGAAACGCCATTAAATATACACTGGAAGGCGGTAAGGTTACGGTCTATGTCGGAAAAATATATAATGATGTCTATTTTAAGGTTTCAGACAACGGGATAGGAATACCCGAAAGCGATCTGCAAAGAATATTCGAGAGATTTTACAGGGTGGACAAGGCCAGATCCAGGGAAATGGGAGGGACAGGCCTGGGCTTGTCTATTGCAAAGGAGATCGTTGAAGCTCATTCCGGTACTATCAGTATAAACAGTAAAATCGGTGTTGGCACTGAAGTTACCGTAAGACTGCCTGTGAACAGACAAGCTTGACAAAATGAGCATTTGCAGGATTTATTATGTAATTTATTCGTAAGTATGATGTAATAATTCTGTAACAGAGTACCTGTATAATATTAGTAGCATAAATAGAAAATAATGAATATTTGATGCGGAGAAAATGTGATTGAGGGAATCGAAAAATGTTGAAAAAGCTGATAGCATTGATTATTGCTTTGATAATAATTACAAGCTTTACGATGACGGTATTTGCCGGCAACACTGAGGGTGCAGGAGATTCTGTTCCGGCGTCGGTGGCCGCAGCCAAGAGCAGCGCGCTGCAAGCAGAAATGAGCAAAACAGACTCTGCAGGTAAACAGGAACAGGGAAGCGCTGATGAGAAGAAGAGTACATATGCTGACAAAGAAATAAAAGGCCCGGATGCAGAGTTTTACGCCGCTATCAAGAAGGTGCTCGATGAGGGGAAAGCTGTAAATAATGAACTGAAGATCATAGAGATATTAAAACCTGATGTGATAAATGAGAAAGTATCGATATATTCAAAAAAATTCTCCATAAGTGTAAAGACTGAGTTCGATGATGTAGTATTCTCTGTTGCCATACTGAACAGCGAGACCGGAAAGTATGAAAGAATCGAATTTGATGGAGAGAAATCCATTAAGCTGGCATGCGGTACCGAGACCAAGGAAGCTATCCTGGGATATGGGATGAACAATCTGCTTCTTATTTCCTACAGGGATTCGGAGAAGCTGGATTCAAAGGTGCAATACAACAGTATCGTAGTTGAAGCAAACAAAGAATCCGCCGCCGATAAAGCCATCAGTCCTGAAAAGACCGCCAAGAAGCCAACCAGCGACCCACAGATCACACTGGAAGATTTTAAGACATTCATAACAAATTTATTAGGAAAAGGAAAGTAATCTACTGGCTATACGGGGGCTTAAATGAGCCGTGAAATAAAAGAGCGAATAAAGACGATTTTCATATACATACTTTTAGTATCGGGACTTTTACAGGTAGGAATCCTTTGGAGCTATCAGAACCAGGGGGCTCCTATTAGTTTTTTAGAGAGACTCTTTAGTAATGATATCCAGATCAGTAATGAAGCTGTGAGGGAAGATCTATTCATGCCTGACAGGATCATCGTTTCAGATGGAGAGTATTCCAATTCTCATTGGCTGATCACAGAGACAAATGAATATTATAATGATTTTTGGAACGAAGCAGTGGCAGGACTTACAAAAATAGCTGACGGTAAGGTCAGGCTGACCGCTTCTGCTGAAATATGGGATAAGATCGTTGAAAAACGAGGATTCTTGATAGATTTCAGGTATCCGGTGGAGCCGGAGCTCCTTGGTTGGTTTTTGGGTACAGGCGATCCGGCTAATGATATGCCCGAATTCACGAAGATCATGATAAAAAGGGATATTATCAACGGCGATATAGGGACATTTTATATATACGGAGAAGATGGGGCCGTTTACACTTCAAACCCGATAAGGTATGAGAAGGCTGTCAATCTGACTAACGCTATTAATAGGCTGTACGAGAATGTGGATCAGTTAAATCGAAGGTATTATTCCTTTGCCGGAAGCAATATTCAAAAGAAGGAAGATGAACCGGACGTTTTGTATGCCGCCGTTTCTCCAAGGTACTGGTCTTATCCGGTGATATCGGCCGATCCTCCTGAAATGACGGAGATAAGGGATGAACTTGATTATATTATCCTGGGAAGCGACGCCGCCCGTTACAACAAGTACATATATAATGAAAATGTTATACAGTTCACGTATGGCAGTAATATTTACAGGTATTATCCCGACGGATATCTCACATACCGTTATCTGGGCAGTGCCGAACAGGATTCCAGATCCAGGGCGCATGAAGCACTGATGAATGCATACCAGTTTATAGCGAGAAAGAAAGAGCTTTATGATTCACAGGCGAATATTACACTGACATCTGTTGAGAAAAAAGCCGGAGGTATATATAAATTCGGATTTGATTACAAGATCGAGGGTATGCTTGTCAAGATCGACTATGATATGAAGGATGGTAATGGTAATAAACTGCAGCATGCCATAAGCATAGTGGCAGACAGCAAAAGGGTACTGGAATGTGACTGGCTCTTCAGGAACTTCAGACATGCACGATCCGGCATGTACAATGACAGGGTCCTTGAATTGATGGGACAGAATAAAATATTATTTGATGATATCAATATTCGACAGATAGATACTGGATTTTATATCGACAATAGACAGAGCGAAGTGCTTGAACCTGCTCTGATCATAGAAACCAAGAATAAAGGCCTCATATTTCTTGATTTGCAGCCTGAAGAGGGAGATTGACATATGGATGTTTCCAGGGCTAAAACTGTAATAATAGCATTGCTCGCAGCATTTAACATATTCCTGCTTGTTAATAATCTGGTTTTTACTGATGCTCAGGGTGTCAGCAAAGAAACGTTGGAGAATGCTGTAACGATATTGGAGCAGCGAGGTATCACACTGGAGTGTGATATACCTGTAAAAGCGGGCAACAGCCACAGACTTGAGTATAACAAGGGTGGCCTGGATCGGGCTGGCATCGCGGCCAGACTGCTGGGCGAAGATCATGAGGGGAAGGACGATTCAGTCTATTTCAACTCTTCCGGCGAAGTTGCTTTTTCAGGTGAGACAAGGTTTGAATACACTGGTGCTAAGGCCGTATCGGCTGCAGGAAGTATTCCTGATAAAAACAAAGCATCTGAAGCTGCCTATAAGTTTATGGAAGCCAAGGGACTGACAGGTGGGAAATACATGCTTGAGAGGTTTGAAAAGAAAGATGACGGCGGGTTTGTGTTATATTACACGGAGAAATATGAAGGCCAATTGTTATTTGACAATTACTTTATTATCGAACTTAATGCTAATGGAGTTACACGGCTTGAATACCAGAAGTATCAAATAAAAGGCTTTTCGGCTGAGAATATTGAACAGCCGGAGGTATATCAGATACTGCTTTCCTATTTTAAAAAGGATAAAGATATTGTGATCACGAGTATTGACAGCGGATACAAGCTCATGGAAAAAGCATCCGAGGATACATCCATATCAATAGAGCCCCTGCCTGTGTGGAGAATCATGGTTAAGGGTGAAAAAGAGCCTTTATATATCACCCCCCATGATATATCATTCTAGTATTAAAGAAAAATCGGTGGTATAATGAAATAGGATGCCGATCGAATGTAGTTATTCCTATACACAAAGGATAAGAAGGCAGGTGCACAGATTGGGAAAGATCGTTATTCATGGACGTAAGGCACTGCAAGGTGATGTTTATATAAGTGGAGCCAAAAATGCGGCGGTGGCAGTATTGCCTGCAGCACTGCTGATCGATGGGAAGTGCAGGATAGAAAATCTTCCGGATATAAGGGATACAAGGGTTTTAGTGGATACTCTCACACAGCTGGGAGCAAAGGTCACATTTGATGATAGAAATACTGTTCAGATAGATTCCAGTGATGTTAATTCTTACATAGCACCCTATGATATGATAAAAAGCATGAGGGCCTCCTATTATCTGCTTGGCGCACTGCTTGGCCGTTTCGGCAAAGCCGAGGTCGCGCTGCCTGGCGGCTGTGATTTCGGTTACAGACCGATGGATCAGCATATAAAGGGTTTTGAGGCTATGGGGGCCAATGTGGTTGTTGAACATGGAATGATCAAGCTTTCTGCCGAGAAATTAGTGGGGAGCCAGATATACCTTGATGTAGTCAGTGTAGGAGCTACCATTAACCTTATGCTTGCTGCTGTCAAAGCAGAAGGCATCACCATTATCGAAAATGCGGCAAAGGAGCCTCACATAGTTGATACGGCCAATTTTCTCAATGCTGCCGGAGCAAATATAAAGGGTGCAGGGACCGATGTCATCAAGATAAAGGGAGTCAGCCATTTGAAGGGCGGGAAGGTACACTCGATAATACCCGACATGGTCGAGGCAGGAACATATATGATAGCGGCAGCGGCGACGGGCGGAGATGTGACGGTGAAAAATGTGATACCCAAGCATATGGAGTCATTATCCGCCAAGCTTCAGGAGATGAATGTCAATGTGATCGAAGGAGAGGACTGGATAAGAGTAACGGGAGAGAATGAGATACAGAAGGCCAATATTAAGACTCTGCCTTATCCCGGTTTTCCCACTGACATGCATCCGATGACCACAGTACTGCTTTGCCTGGCAAATGGCAGCAGTACTGTTACAGAAAGCATTTGGCCGACCCGTTTCCAGTATGTAGACGAACTTAAAAGGATGGGCGCTAAAATACGTGTCGATGGAAGCCTTGCTGTAATAGACGGGCCTGCCGCGCTGAACGGGTCGGAGGTCAATGCGATAGACCTGAGAGCAGGTGCTGCGGTCGTTATCGCCGGCCTTTCAGCAGATGGAACGACAGTCGTACATAATACCAAGTATATTGACAGGGGCTATGAGGATTTTGTCGGCAAGCTGCAGAATCTTGGCGCAGACATAACCCGTATTGAGGATTGAGCCTGCTTTGTATATAGTAATTGCCTGGGAAATCAGAATAACGGAGATACAAAATGAAATTTTGCAGTCTATATAGCGGCAGCAGCGGTAATTCAATATTTGTGGCTTCAGGCGAAACGAAACTTCTTGTTGAGGCGGGTCTGAGTGCAAAGAAGATCATTGAAGCGTTGTGTTCCATAGGCGAGAAGCCTTCGGATATCAGCGCTGTTTTAGTTTCACACGAGCACAGCGATCATATCAGAGGCGCCGGTATTCTCTCACGCAAGTTCAACCTGCCTGTATATGCCAGTGAGGGCACATGGAGAGGAATGGAGCACATGATAGGGCACGTCCATGAATGTAATAAAAAGGTGTTTTCGTCATATGCACCGTTTGATATCGGCGATATTACAGTCACTCCGTTCCCGATACCCCATGATGCCAATGAACCAGTGGGCTACAGCTTCTCAACATCCGGCAAAAAGGTGACGATAGCTACGGATATAGGACATATCAGCATGGAGCTTCTAAATAACTTTATGGACAGCGATCTATTACTGCTGGAGTCGAATCATGACCTTGAGATGCTGAAGGTGGGACCGTATCCCTGGCCGCTGAAAAAGCGTATTGCAGGAGAGCATGGACACCTTTCGAATGATGCAGCGGGCGAAGTCATTGCCTATATGGCGGAAAACGGGACAAAGCAGTTTCTGCTTGGGCACCTCAGTAAGGAGAATAATTTCCCTGAGCTTGCCTACCAGACTGTATGTAATGCACTGTGCGAGAAAAAGCTAAAGGCCGGTACCGACTATACACTTGAAGTTGCTCTGCGTGACCGGGTCGGTAAGGTTATAGAAATATAACGATGCCGGACGAATTGTTTTTCAGTAGTGGAAGGTAATTATGAAAGTAACGATTATTGCAGTCGGAAAACTAAAGGAACGCTATCTAAAAGAGGGAATTGCGGAGTACGCAAAGCGCCTTTCCCGGTTTTGTGACCTTCAGCTAATTGAAGTGGAGGATGAACAGGCGCCTGAGTCATTGAGCCCAGCCCAAGAGGAACAAATCAAAAAGAAGGAAGCTGCCAGGATGCTGGGCAAAGTAAAGGATGGGGCCTTTCTCATAGTTCTTGATGTAAAAGGAGCGAAAAAGAGTTCTGAAGATTTTGCAGCAGCCCTCCAAAACTGCCTGACGAGCGGCAGATCCAACATTACCTTTGTTATCGGGGGATCACTGGGCGTCGATGCCGAGCTGGTCAATAAAGCTGATCTGAGGTTATCCCTGTCTGACATGACATTTCCGCACCAGTTGACCCGTTTGATATTACTGGAACAGATATTCCGTGCATTCAAAATCAATCATGGCGAGACTTATCATAAGTGATGGAATAGTATATGGAATCATATAAAATTGGAGATGTTGTAAAAAAATTAAATATTAATAAAGAGACCATAAGATATTACGAAAGAATCGGTCTGCTCTCAAAGCCAAAAAGAACAAGCAATGGATATAGGATTTATTCCGAGGAGGATGTTAATATTATTTGGTTTATTCAAATTGCCAAGGAATTTGGGTTTACCTTAAAGGAAATAAAGATTCTCATTTTGACCATATTTAGTGACGTAATTGGTGGAGATGCTAAACGCATAGTAGAAATCGTCAATTACAAGATAGATGAAATCGAGAATAGAATATCTGAGCTGGATAAGACCAGGGAGCTGCTTCAAAGAGTAAAGGACAGCGTGATATCACAAAAGAGAGAGTGTTTTACCGCCGAGGGGATTTTTGAAGAGAATGCTTGACAGTGTAGTATAGTACATGGTTTATCATACCATTAGTAACCGATAAGGGGGATGGTACAATGGTATTAGAACGCAGCACCTTACTATACTTTTCCGGAACAGGCAACAGTCTGCAAGTCGCGAAGGATATATGCGACAACGCAGGGGGACTTGACCGGATGAATCTGGCAGTGTTGAGAAATGAAGATACTATTCAGGTGAAGTCTGAAATTTTGGGGATAGTTTTCCCAGTATATTATGCAAGGCTTCCATTAGTTGTCGAAAGTGTAGTTAATAAACTTGTGATCAGCAAAAACACATATGTATTTGCAGTTGCAACTTATGGCGGAGCGCCGGCGACAGTTTTAAGAAAGCTCGAAAATATGCTGCGGAAAAACGGGAAGATTCTTAACGCAGGCTTCTTGGTACATATGCCCAAAAACCATGTTTTAGAGTATAGCACCAAACCTGTTAAGATCGGAGACAGGATATTCGTAAAGGAAAGAGAAAGGGTTGTAAGGATTTGTGAACTAATCAGGAGAAAACAGAACTATAAATGTGAGGTCAGCAGATTAATATTTGATACGATCATAGACAATATTTTCATTTCAATGACAGATAAAATAATGGCCAACCTAAATACAACAGATTCAGGGTATTGGGTAAATGAAAACTGCAATAACTGTAAATTGTGTGAGAAAGTATGTCCGGTAAACAACATAGAGTTTAGCACAAAACCTGAATGGAAGCATAACTGTGAACGGTGTATGGCATGTATCCAGCTTTGTCCAAAAGAAGCCATTCAATGGGGAACAAAGACTGTCAACAGGAAAAGATATAAAAATCCAAATGTAGATATTATAGCTAGACAATAATTGAACTTTTGAAGATCCGGGCAGATAAGCAGAGATATTGAGAGGTACTATAGTGTACAGGAAAATTTTATATAAGAAAGCATATAGACTGCTGAAGGATTCGACTCCCTTGAAATTTGACTGCGGCCTTCTTTGCAACAGTAAATGCTGTTCGGGTGACAGTGATATGGGCATGTGTCTCTATCCGGGTGAAGAAGTAATGTTAGACGGACAGGAAGGCTTTCTTAGCATACGGAAGGACAAGATACAAAACACGGATGTTCTTTTTGCAGTTTGCAAAGGTGATTGCCAGCGGAGACTCAGGCCACTGGCCTGCAGGATTTTTCCCTATGCGCCTTATATTGATGAAAGCGGAAAACTTACTGTGATCGAGGATCCAAGGGCAAAGTATCTGTGCCCTCTTCTTATGGAATCGATGGATCTGAAAATTGATAAAGCCTTCAAAAGGAATGTGACCGATGCATTTCGATTTCTGATCCGGGATGAGGAGATCAGACAGTTTATCCATCTGCTTGCAAGTGTCCTTGATGAGTATAGAAAGCTGACAGGGTAAAACAGCGGAATAGTTTGTATCTATATGAATAACCTAAAACCGGAGATAATTGCAGAAAAGAAGGGGAGAACCATGTATAAACCAGGCAGGATCATAACATTTATTATACTTTTAGCAGTTCTGTTATCGGGCTGTAGTACCTCAAGCAAGTCACAGAATGAAAAAATGTCGCTCAAATTCGGGCTTATGCCTGCTGTCGATTCCGTACCCTTTTTATTAGCTGAGAAAAACGGATACTTCAGTGAACTTGGGTTGAATGTAGAACTGCAGGTATTCAGCAATGCACAGGACAGACAGAGCGCACTGCAGACGAACTCCATCGATGGAGCAATAACTGATCTCATCGCAGTTGCAACCAATGTCGAGAGCGGTTTTGACATAAAAGCGACTACAATGACAAATGGCGTCTTCCCTGTGCTTATGAAGGAAGGCAGCGAGGATAAGCAAAAAGTCAAGGTCGGCATGATGGAGGTAAGTGTGACAAACTTCCTCATTGACGAATGGCTGTCGGATAAATACGAAATAGAGAAGGTCTTTATAAATGAAATACCGGCAAGGCTGGCGGCTATAGGCAGCGGAGAGCTGAATATGGGGCTGTTCCCTGAACCCGTGGCATCCACAGGTGAGCTGAATGGCCTTGTTAAAAGGATATATGAGCCTGAAGCGGGTTATTGCCCTGATGTAGCAGTATTTACCGGCAAGGCACTGAAAGAAAAGAATGATGCCATACGTTTGTTTCACCAGGCCTATAACAAAGCAGTAGAGGAGCTTAAGAATGATTCCGGTCAGGCAAGGGATATATTGATCGAAAAGATTCCGAATGTCAAACCAGAAATAAGGGACAGGATCGTTCTGCCTGAATACACAAAAGCAACTCTTCCGGATACGGATTATATCCAAAGAGTTATCGACTGGACATCGACTACAGTCAATAAGAAATTAGCGGTTACACCTGAGGACCTTATTGAGAGGAAGTATACAGGAAAATGATACAGGTCAGCGGGCTTGGGGTCAATTTTGGCAGCGAAACTGCATTAAAGGATGTGTATCTGAACATTCCTGTCAATTCGACATGCGCAGTCATAGGGCCCTCAGGGTGCGGGAAGACAACATTGCTGTATACATTGGCGGGCCTATTACCGCCATGCGAAGGACAAGTCCTCATTAATGGTGAAGTGCTGCGCGGCATCAGACGGGAAACAGGTGTTATTCTCCAGCACGGAGGGCTTCTGCCCTGGAAAACTGTTTTCAGGAATGCTGCTTTGGGACTTAAGGCAAGAGGTCAGGATAAAGATATAATCGATCAAAAAACCTCATCCATTTTATCAGAACTCGGAATATTTGAACAAAGAAACAAATATCCTGCACAATTGAGTGGTGGACAAAAGCAAAGGGCAGCCATAGCACGCACACTTGTGCTGGATCCGGACCTGCTGTTGATCGACGAAGCATCATCATCACTTGATACGATCACAAGAGAGCATCTGCAGGATCTTATACTCAGGCTTTATACTAAGAGACCTATGACTATGGTCGTTGTGACGCACAGTATTGAAGAGGCTGTATTCCTTGGACGCAAAATAGTTGTAATGGAGAAGGCTTGTATAAAGCATATTATTGACAATCCGCTTTTTGGAGATGAAAACCTCAGATCAAAAGAGGAGTACTATCGGCTCTGTCTGGAAGTACGGAAGCTACTGGATGGAGGGGACGCAGAATGAAAAGACGGAATGCAATAGTTAATGTACTGAAGAACTTTGCTTATAGCAGAACAATATATGGTTCTGTAGTTATTCTACTGCTATGGTATATACTTCATTTGACAGTCAATTCGAACATCATACCAAGCCCATATGCGACAGCTGTTGAGTTTATCCGCCTCATTCAGGGAGATATGCTGCGGCATGTACTATATAGCTTTATGAGGATCCTTGCAGCAGTATCAATATCAATGATACTTGGTGTGACTCTGGGTTTGCTGACAGGTATGAATAAGGCAGCGGATTTTATCATTTCACCGATTGCCTACATTTTGTACCCGCTTCCCAAGATAGCTTTCCTGCCCGTATTCATGATATTATTCGGGCTTGGTGACATTACTAAAATAATACTCATAACCACGATAATTTTCTTTCAGATAATGCTGGCAACAAGGGACGGAGTTAAGGAAATACCAACTGAGCTTGCATTTTCAGTTAAGTCCCTGGGGCTGAGCAGAAAACAAACATATATCCATCTGGTATTTCCCTCGGTTTTACCTAAAATCATCTCGGCGTTGAGAGTCAGCATTGGAATAAGCATTGCCGCATTATTTTTCAGTGAGAATTTTGCTACACGGTTCGGTATAGGCTACTTCATAATGAACTGCTGGATAATGGCTGACTATGTCCAGATGTTTGCCGGTATACTTACGCTGAGCATTATGGGGGCAGTTATTTTCAAGGTGATCGATGTGGCTGAAAAAGCACTTTGCCCCTGGGTATTCTTAAATGAAGCCTGAATGAGAACTTAATATTGACATAGTGGAAAAATCTGTGTATATTAGTGTGTGTACATACAGTATGTATACATACTAATATTAGGGCGGTCATGATATATGGAAATTCATAAGATTCTAGGGTATCTTTTAAACACAAGCGCCAGGTTCATAAAAAGAAGGATGGATCATGAACTGGAAAAGTACAATATTACTACATCCCAATGGGCCGTATTGAAGCTGCTGGATACAAAAAAGGAATTAACTCAGGCCCAGATCGCAGAAGAGCTGATGAGTGACCGGGCAACTATCGGCACCGTAATTTACAAGCTGATGGAAAAGGAATACGCAGAAAAAAATTTGGACCCTGTTGACAGAAGGTCATATGTGGTGCATCTTACGGAGAAAGCGAAAAAGATCATCGGAGAAATCGAGGCCAGGGCTAAAGCGGTCACCGGCGAGGCGTTGGAAGGTATGGATCAGTATGAGGTACAAAGGCTGTACGATTCATTGAACAAAATTATAAAGAATTTATCAAGGGAGAATCATGATGAGCTGGAAACATGAAATAATAAGAGCATTGCTTATAGCGCTGGGATCATTTCAGATTATTACTAATACAATGTATTTGACCAGAAAGAATGGATTAATACTTGCGAGAAAGCAGCATAGCGAGCTGCCGCCTTCTGTTACAGATAAGCAGATAAAAGTGAAGGCAATATGTATGCTGGTTGTCGGAGCGGTCTTATTTACGGTATCTCTGCTTTCATATATCTTACGTACATATCTGAGCACACCAATAACAATTGCGCTGTCATTGCTTGTGGTCTATGGGATAACGGAGGTGCTGTACTATAGGTATTGGAAGACTTTTGGCTTTGCTGCTGTAACAATAGTACTGCTTATTGTTGGCTCCTTTATATAAAGAACAGGTATAGTAAAAACTGTAATGACATAGTAAGAAATTTGCAGACCTTTACTTGACCTCATTGGTATAATGAGTAAGCAAGCAGTTGAGAGTAAAATATTGTTAAGGTGCTTTTATGGACGAGTTATTAAAACAGAAAGCTGATTTGTTGGCAGAAAACTATATGATACTCAAGAGAAACTTCAAGTGGGAGGGCAGCCTGGTAAATCACTTCGGGGCCATGGTCCATACGACAAAAGGTGTAAGGGTAAATCCCGATTTGCTCCGTGATGTCAGAAAGCACCTGAAGGAAGAAACAGGCTGGGTATCTCAATTCAGGGGGACAAACCTGCAGATAATATCCAGTCTGTTATGCCTGGAGGATAATTATCAGCAGATGTTTGCGAATGTGGCAGATCTGTATAAAAAACTCAGGGATTCGGGCTTCCAATACAGTACACAGCTGCCATTGAGCGCATTTACAATAGCAAAGACAGTGCCTGCCGAAGAGTGGGATCACAGGATCGATAGAATGAAAGCATTCTATAAGAAAATGCGGGAAAAGCATTTCTGGATAACATCCACAGATGATTATGTCCATGCCGCAATACTGGCGACTACCGATATGGATGTGGAAACTACATCGGAGGAAATCGAAAGCTGCTACCACACTCTCAATAGAGGAGGCATGTACAAGGGCAATTATCTTCAGACTTTGTCGCATGTATTGGCTTTGGGCGAAGAGGAAACACAGCTGAAATGCCATAAGGCAATAAAGATATTCAAAGAACTCAAGGACAGGAAATGCAACCTGAATTATTTTGGTCTGGCCTCAGTAGGAGTACTGTCGCTTATTGCACCTGATGCTGACAAAATCGTGGAAGAAGTAAAGCAGGTCTACGACTACATCTATACTAAAGACGGGTTTGGTTTTTGGAGCCTTGACAGGAATACCAGATCGATCCTGGCTGCTTCACTGGTTTCGGACTACTATCTTGAGGGTGTTGAGAAAGGGCTGTTACAGGTGACATTGGGAAATAGTATTGCAGCGATTATCATAGCCCAGCAGACTGCGGCAATATCAGCTGCGGCAGCAGCAAGTGCGTCGGCGGCAGCAGCGTCATCGTAAGTCGATAAGCAATAATACCATACATAGAAAGAGAGTCAAAAATAAAATGGCCCATTATTTGGGCCATTCTTTATGCAACACTACTTACAGATCAATTATTTATGGGTTCAGAGTCTTGCGATGGGTGAGCCTTCAGATACTCCAATGTGTTATACAGCATCTCAGCTGCTTCTGCTCTTGACAGCAAATCCTTTGGATTGAAATTATCTTCTTTATCCAAACTTGTAACACCGTATTTCAAAGCACGCTGTATTGCTCCGCTGTAGTCGGCTGTGATCTTATCACCGTCCGCGATTTCAGTCGGCACCAGCTTAATATTCGGAAGCTGCCCGTAGTTTTCAGCCGCGTTTATCAAATAATATGTGTACTCTTCTCTTGTCATTACATGCTCAGGGTCCATGTCCCCCGGGAATTCGAGACCTCTGACCGAGCCTATGATCAAGGCCTCGGCGTACCAGGCATTATCATTGGCCTTGCTGAAATAATCCGTTGCTTTTGGTTCCTTAATAAAGCGAACGGTGTCCAGATTCAAATCAAATGCCCTTACTAAAAGCTGAATGCTCTGAGCAGCCGTGACCTTGCTGTCCGGAGAAAAAACACCGTCAGCGGTTCCATGGACCACTCCCTTATTTTGAAGCGCTATGATCTTCTCCTTTGAGCTTACATTATCGATGTCTTTGAAGGCAGTACCCAATGCAAAAGAATTTGCTGTTATGGAAAAAGCTATTGCTGCTGCTGAAACTAAAGCTAATAATTTATTCTTCATATAATTCACCTCGTTAGTTTATGATTATTTTATACACATTTGACGAGTGTCCTGAGAGAAGTGTTCCTGAAAATGTTATTGGGAAAGGGGATTGACAATAGTTTGATATCAAACTATAATAATTGTATGACGACTACAGATATAATATCACTGATCTCAAAAATCAGGGCGAAGGTAAACAGGCATATCGAGCTGGAGATGTCCAGGCAGGGCATGGATGGCATTGTGACATCCCATGGGGATATCCTTTATGCACTCTTTAGCAGGCAAAGGATGACCATGGCGGAGATAGCCGGGAAAATCGACAGGGACAAATCCACAGTCACAGCGCTTGTTAAGAAGCTTGAGGGTCTGGGATATGTCCGGAAGGAAAGAGGCACCGAGGACACAAGGATCGTATATGTGACGCTGACCCAAAAGGGTATTTCGCTCAAGCCGGTTTTTGATAAAATCTCGGATGACATAATAGAGACTTTGTATAAGGACATTCCAGACAGCGATAGGGATGAGCTGTTAAGGATCTTAGAGAAGATCTACAGAAACCTGTGAGTTTTTTGTCATGATAGTTTGATGTCAAACTAAATATATAAGGGAGGAATTATGTATGGAATGTATAATTAGAGGGTTGTCGATCAACTATGAGGTAAAAGGTGATGGGAAGCCAATTTTACTGCTCCATGGCTATAGTGTCGACCACAGGCTGATGTCCGGCTGCATGGAACCAATATTCAATGAAAAGGACGGTTACAAAAGAATATACATGGATCTGCCTGGCATGGGCAGGTCAGAGTGTGGGGACTGGATAAGGAATTCGGACCATATGCTGGACATCATCACCGGGTTCATCGATAAAGTCATACCAAATGAGAATTTCATACTTGCCGGTGAATCATATGGGGGTTTACTGGCCAGAGGCCTGGTATACAAAATGGCCGAAAGGATCGACGGACTTTTTCTGCTGTGTCCGGCAATCGTCACGAATAATGCTGACCGCAATGTACCGGAACATGTTGTGCTGAGCAGGGATGAAACGCTGCTGCAGGAACTCGATCCAGATGTGGCGGATGGGTTTTCCTCAATGCATGTCGTGCAGAGCAGAAGGGTATGGGAGAGATACAGGGACGAGATCCTTTCCGGTATAGCATTAGGGAACAAATTTTTTCTGAACAGCATCCTTAACAGTGATTATGTATTCTCATTTGATTGTGACAGACTTCCGGAAAAGTTCAGCAAGCCAACGCTTTTTCTGATGGGGCGCCAGGATTCCTGCGTGGGATACAAGGATGCATGGAATATTCTTGACAACTACCCAAGAGCAACATTTGCCGTACTGGACAAGGCAGGACATAATCTTCAGATCGAGCAGGATGAGCTGATGAATGCCCTTGTCATGGAATGGCTTGAAAGAGTGAGTGAATTTTGATAATATTTAACAGTGCGCATATATTTGCGCAAATCGTTGAATGGAGGTAGGGGGATCATGAAGAATCTGCTTGCGGGAATAGCCTTTTTTGTATTGGGTGTCTTTCTCATAACGCAAAACACCGTTGTCAGAACGGGCTTTAATCTGGGCAGATTGACAGGCGGGTATAATCCTCCTTTCGGAATACTGCTGATCCCTGTCCTGATCGGTATAATACTCTTATTCGCAATGAAAAAACAGATATGGGGCTGGATACTGATAGGCTTTGGTCTGGCCACGATACTGCTTGGATTGCTGATGGGACTGGAAATCTATTTCAAGCCCACAAGCCTGTATATTACATTACTTATGTTTGGATGTACGGCTGTTGGCATAGGACTGATGATCCGCGGCGTGGTCCAGTCAAACAGCAGGAGCGGGGAAACGAATAAGGATTAAGCAGATAGAAGCAGGTCCTGTGCCATTTTGTCCGTGAGATGGATCTTCAGAGAGCTTGCATATAGCCTTAGCATGATTGGCCTTATATTGCCGGGGATATCCTCGGCATTTAGTTTCTTGACAAATCTTCCAATAAGGGTGTATTTGTATTTGAATTCATATAAGCTCATGTTTACCTCCACAATGATCGGTCAATACAATAATATTCGCATGTCCATGCATATATGTGCAGCTGGAAACCATATACAGAGTATTGCCTTTATACTGGCTGACAATACATATGCGGTTTCAGGGGATAGTTGAATTGTGGGAGTTTGAGCTGAAGTGTTATAATTATACGACTGTACCATCTGCCCGCATTCCCGTTTCTTTACTCAACTAGCCTTTTGACCAAACTCATAGCCGGGTCCTTTTTCAAAGAAGCATCTGCGTTGGAGCAGGTGAAAAAAACCGGATTGCCAATCTTATTTATACATGGGGGAGGCGACATGTTTGTGCCCCACGAAATGGTGAAGCAGCTTTATGATGCAGCTGCAGGCGAAAAAGAGCTGCTGATCATACCTGATGCCGGGCATGGTCTTGCAAGCGAAGTCGACTATAAAACGTATGTTACACGTGTGGCTGATTTTCTGAGCAGGTATATTGTTCTTAAGGATGTACGTTAATAGGATACATCCTTCCAGGTGAGCTTAAAGCTGCTCTTCCATAAGATCACTACAACGAGGATCGATACAGCCATATTTATCGTGACCCCGAAAGGAACCTGATCGACGAGGAAATGTACCCCGCCCAGCAGTCCTGCTATGAAAAAGCACAGCATGATGAGCCCTGTTGTATTTCCATCCTGAGTGTACTGGAAGTCTTTATAGAATGGCAGTTCCTTTTTTGAGAATTTGAAAATCAGCAATATCAATATCATCATATTGAAGAATATCAGCAAAACATCGGGTATAATCCTGAAACCACACAGAATAACGAAAATTACAGATGTAAACAGGTATACAGGTATGATGAACTTGATCAGGAAACCCTTGAAGGCTCCCTTGAAAACAGGTGCAGGAGATTCAAGAGGTAATGCCCTGTATATCCAGGCACCCTTGTAGTTTTCGCTGTTTTTCAGCATCAGTACAGCGCTTCCGAGCATGATGCCCGTAAAATAGAGCCCCAGGTAATATGCGCCGTTTGATATGCTGTTGTAAATTTCGGCCATTGTTTTTCCGCTGCCCAGTAAGTTGAGCATGAACACAAACGGCATGAAAACTGCGAAGGCCAAAGAAGGGTACAGACGCAGCTTGAGCTTCCTCTCATTTCCTGCCAGATCCTGCGTGAATTTGAAGAACAGCCTCTCGTGGTCTGTGGGACACAGCAGCTCGGCGATTTTTTCATTGACAGCTGCTTTGATTCCTCCTGACTCCTTGTTTCTGCTGTTTTGAGTATTGAGCTTCTGCAGGTTTTTCTCAAAATGGGGCACGACTGCTTTGATATACAATACCAGCGATATCAGCGGCACGACTAATGCTGCGATGCTAAGAAATATATTATATAGGGATCGATCATGCTCAAGTAACAGGCAGAAAGGAGCCGCGAACCAGGCTGTAGGCATCAGATAATGCCACCATGCCGGCGACGATGTAGTGATCACCGCATTGGAAATATCAAATATGCGTCCTATAAGCTGGTAGGATATAAGCATCACCACAGAGAGTATTATCTGAAAGTAATTGATGAGATCCTTCAGCTTTTCCCCATCAAAGAACCTTAATATCAATGTATAGAGTATGGATGTGAAAAACACAACAAAAGCGCAGATAAGGATGAGCTCTATAAAAAATATTATGAAGAAAACCGGCCCGTACCTGATGGAACCAATCACCAGCGATGGTCCTGCCAGGGCAATGGTGATGTAGAAAAGGTAATATATGATGTGTATGACCTTGGCTGTGTTAAGGGTTTTTGGCGTGATCGGCCTTGGCAGCAGTATGTTTTTTTCTCTGACATCCAGCAACACCGAAGAAAAATCAGAAATCATTGTAGACATCAGAAGAAAAATTATCATTCCTATCGAAATGTTCATTTTATAAAACAGGGGGAAGGGGTTCACTATCAGCAGCGCTGCAAACAGTCCCATAAAAGCATAGATAAAAAGGCTTGATTTGAAGTTGTTCTTTCCTTCTTTCCTTTTCGCATTATTGGCAATTACAGTTGGTATCCTCCGGGTGTCCATAACAAGCTTAAGCTGAAGTATCAGCCTGAGCATGTCATAGTCTATGCCCATGCGTTTGAATATGCCGCTGAATCTGTCCAAAAGCTTTAAAAGTCTGATTTCCTTCAAGAGCTACACCCCTTTTACCACAGAAATGAATTCATCGGCTATCTCCCTGTGCCTGTTGAAGCCGGTGAGCTGGTTGAATATCTCCTCCAGGGAGCCCTCGCTGCTTTTTTTCTTTAATTCGTCAAAGGTACCGTCGGCAACTATTTGTCCGCCGCTTATCAATATGATCCTGCTGCTGATTTTTTCGACGACATCCATGATGTGGGACGAGTAGAATATCGTTTTGCCCCGGGCTGCCAGCGAAGACATGATCTCCTTGAACACCATGACACTGTTTGCATCAAGGCCGCTCATCGGCTCGTCAAAGAAGAGGATGTCAGGATCGTGCAGGAGGCTTGATATTATGAGAAGCTTTTGCTTCATGCCCTTGGAGAAGGAGGATATCCTTGACTGGTACACATCCTCGATACCGAAAAGAGACATCAGCTTTGAGGCCTTAACATCTGCCACATCATGAGCAAGGCCGTATATCTGGCCTATAAATGTGAGGTATTCACTGGCAGTGAGGCTGTCGTAGACATCGGCTGACTCCGGGACATACCCGATCCTTCGTTTGTACTCGACGCTCCCGTTTCTGATATCTTCCCCAAAGATCCTTATTTCGCCTTCAAATTCTTCGAGTATACCGAGCATCAGCTTCACTGTCGTGCTTTTACCGGCTCCGTTCGGCCCGATATAGCCGATGATCTGTCCCTTGAATATTTCCAGATCGATGCCCCTGAGGACTTCCTTATCTCCGAAGCTCTTCTTCAGGCCTCTGATGCTGACGACTGCTTCTTCAGGCTGCTTTACCATCTCCAATGACCCCACATCCTTTGCGATTTTCGTACAAAGGATATTATAACATAAGCTAGAAAATAATGTTTCAAATGCTCAAAAATTTCCTTCGTTTCCGGGCAGATGAGACTATTGTTCTTCTGTCAGCTCTGATATGAATACCTCCTTGCGCATGCCGGGCATATCGAGGGAATGTATGTAGGCCGTCCCTGTTATATCATTTACCCTTTCAATATAGACAGGTGTGCCTTCGTAGGTGACATTGGCCATAATTGGCGATGATGATATTTGTTTTGCGCGTTTCTGATTCAAAAAAGTCCACTCCTTTAGCTTGATCATTTCAGGGATACCAGGTTTAGCTTTCTCAAAAAAATACATTGTATTCTGAACTATTTTCCGTGATGGCATTTTGATGACTAGTCAAAATGTATCAGCAGACAAAAAAATGAAAAAAAGCTGATATATTGGCAAATTATACAATAGTGATAACCAGGCACTTATGGGCATCATATGAATAACCTTATCCAACAATTGAGAGGTGTTTATATGAGAAAGTTATCATTCCTGCTCATGGTTTCTTTAATATTAGTGTTACTCATGGCTGGCTGTGCAGCCGAGTTTGAGGGCAATATGCCGATGGAACAAGGCTATGGGAACGGTTTAACAGATCAGCCTCAGCCTGGCGGAATGGGCCTGCAATATGAGAGAGGCAGGGAGGATTACCCGGGGCAGAGCTATGCAAGTCTGATTGGGGCTACAGTTCCGAAGGGCAGCGGAGGTGGAAGCGGCCTTGAATTGCGGAGTATCAGGACGCCTGTCAGGCAGGGTGAGACCGGCGGAATCTCCATCCAGGGGAGGCCGGATACCCAGTACACCATAACTGCTGTATACAATAACTCCGGTAATATGGTTACATCAACTGCCGTAAAACGTTCGGGAGAGAATGGCATGGTCGAACTTGAATGGAACGTGAGCAGCCAGACAGAACCAGGGACATATGGAGTAATGGTCTCTGGCGGCGGAGAGCAAATAACGGCAGCATATACCGTAACCGAATAGGATAAAATTACTATAATTAAACAGAACACTTGTTCCTACAGATATTTCCTGTTATAATGTAAGCGTACTTTGTATGAAGTGCGCTATATTTGTTTGAATGGAGATTTATTATGGATGATTTTAAGAAGCCTTATGAATATGATGATGAGAAGGGTGTCAGCGGATTACTGCTGCTATATTTTATCATGCTTCTGGCAGAGGAATCCCTGCTGGGTATTCTTTCTCTGTCGTATGGATACAACCTGCTGCCGGTAAACAAGGTCATGGGTATAATTCTCATGTCCATCGCAGTATTTTATGTGTTGTTCTCAGTATACTCGGCAATTGTACTGAAGCTGCTCAAAAAGTATGCCCTCAAAGTCTCAAAGGTATTCCTCATATTTAGATTCATATATATGATCCCATATCTCATAGTCAATACGATCAGCCAGATCAATGATATACCGTTTAGTATCGATTCCGAAAAGTATGCATCGATGTACAGCAGCATTATAGTTGCATTTATTATCAGTCTCGCATTCATAATAGCTTTCGGTGTCGGATGGTATATATACCTCAATAAATCCAAAAAGGTCAGGGAGCTGTTCCCCGATTCCTTCGCCGATTCAAAACAGCCGGTCCGGAAGACAGCCGGGGCTCATGAATAGGGACGCCCTTCCAGGCTGCAGTCAGATTGATTGTTTTCTTACCTTTGATGGAGAAATATTATTATACTTTTTATATAATTTGCTGAAATAGTATACATCCTCATAGCCTACAGACCGTGCGACCGACTTGATGGAATGGCTGCCTTCCAGCAGCAGTTCCCGTGCTTTTGCAAGCCTGATCTTTATCAGGTAGTTGATGGGAGACTCGCCTATCTCATCCCTGAAGACCTTTGAAATATAGGCAGGGCTCAAATAAATGCTTTTTGAGATGGTCTCGAGAGATATCTGCCGCATATAGTTTTCATTGAGATATTTCATAAGCGTATTGACAATTACGGCTTTCTCCGAAGAATCAAAGGCTACCTGTGTACGGTTGCTGCGATGAGTACCTGCTCTGGTCACCTGCAGAAAAAGAATAATGAGCCTCATGGTGTGTACCTTTATCATCAGCTCACAGCCCGGCGAATTGCTTTCCTGAGCAGTACAGATATCACTGCAGCAGCTCAGAAAGTCCTGCTCATATTCCTGCAGATTGAATACCGGAGGTGTGCCCTCTGCGATAAGGTGGTTCCTGGGGAGTCCATCCACGCAGATATTTCCGAAGCCGATGTGCAGCTCCATTATTTCCTCTCCCGGTCCTACCGTTTTTCCATGGGACACATCGGGGCCGAAGATGAGCATGTCACCTTTTTTAACGTGGTAGATGCCGTTGCCGATGGTATATGTACAGGCTCCTGAAAGGATATAGATCATGGTCACGAAATCATGCGAGTGTATATCGGTTACATGGGACTCAGCAAATCTCCGTTTGAATGCAAAATATATATGGGGGTTGAAGCTCTCTGCCTTTATGCCGAGTTCGCACATTTCCTTTTCCAACTTTCAAAATAGATTTAAAGCAGCAATGTAATATGTATTATCGTCAATATAAGATTATACATCAGGAGATTAGAATTGTACATTTCTTATAGATTTCAAATGCCCGATAATGATTAAGGATTTTGATACTAATGTTAAGGACGTTGATTAATGTGGCGGAGTTAAAATGGATCTGGGGTTTTATTAAAAAGTACAAGTATATGTTCTGTTCGGCGATGGTGCTCGTAGTGATCGTCAATGTGATGAACATGGCCAACCCACTGATACAGGGACAAATCGTAGATAAGGTCATAATAGGAGGCCAGACTGATTTGCTTCTTAGGCTGGCTGTTATAATGATATCAATAACTGTGATCAAGTCAGTCATAAGATATATATATCTTATGATGTTTGAACATGTTTCCCAGGATGTGGTGTTCAATGCCAGAAAGTCGATCTTCAAAAGGGTCCAGGAGCTTGATTTCGAATTCTTTGACAGTACAAAGACAGGCGACATAATGGCCAGGCTGACGGGTGACCTGGAGGCGGTCAGGCATTTTTCCGCATATGTCATATATCAGTTCTTTATGCATGGGATAACGCTGCTGTTCGTTATCATAATCCTTTTTACGATAAACCCTTTGTTCACCCTTATTTTACTGGCAGTAACGCCTTTTACGGGATACTTTGCAATAAAGCTCTCAGCCAGGGTCAAACCGGCATTTTCAGCGATACGGGAGCAATTCTCGAGGCTCAATTCCACAGTGCAGGAAAGCATCAGCGGCAACAGGGTCATAAAAGCCTTTGCAAAGGAAGAGTATGAGATATATAAGTTCTCACGGGAGAATGCCGGCTTCAGAGACAGCAATATCGAAGCGGCCAGGATATGGGAGAAATATCTTCCCGTACTGGATTCTCTTGCGGGACTCCTCTCGGTGGTCATTATCCTTGTCGGCGGGATCATGGTAATAACAAAAGACATAACCATAGGAGAGCTTGTTACCTTCAACAGCTTCATATGGGCGCTGAACAATCCGATGAGAATGGTCGGCTGGCTTATAAATGATGCTCAGAGATTTGCGGCATCTGCTGAGAAAATAATGCTTTTGCTTGGGAGAGAACCAAAGATAAAGGACAGTGATGCGGCGGCCGTCAGCGGCAAGCTGAAGGGACATGTGGAATTCAGGAACGTGGACTTCGGATACGGAAAGGAACTGGTGCTTGAGGACATAAGCTTTGAAGCATATCCGGGACAGACAGTGGCCGTCGTAGGACCGACAGGCTCCGGAAAGTCGTCTCTTGTGAGCCTCATTTCCAGGTTCTATGACTGCAGAAGAGGAAAGATACTGGTGGATGGCAGAGATGTAAAGGATCACCGGCTGAAGGCCCTGAGGGAGAGCGTCGCAGTGGCTATGCAGGATGTGTTTCTGTTCTCCGATACCATAGAGGGCAATATTGCTTACGGCGTGACAGAGGCATCTGCCGAAAGGGTAAAATGGGCTGCCGGAATGGCAGAGGCCAATGAATTTATTGCGGATTTTCCTGAAGGATATGACACGGTCATCGGAGAAAGAGGAGTGGGCCTTTCCGGAGGACAGAAGCAGAGGATAGCGCTGGCCCGTGCCCTGGTCAAGGACCCTTCTGTGATCATACTGGATGACACTACTTCAAGTGTTGATATTGAAACAGAGCATGTTATTCACAGATCTCTCAGCGAATTCTGCAAGAGCAGGACAACCTTCATTATTGCACACAGGATATCAGCGGTAAGAAATGCCGACCTGATCCTTGTACTGGATCAGGGAAGGATCGTTGAAAGAGGCACACACAATGAACTGCTCGCGCAGAAGGGCTATTATTACAGTGTATTCATAAATCAATACGGAGATTTCGATAAAAAAGATTCTTTTACAATAGGAGGTGAGGCATATGGCAAGGAATAAATTCGATATAGACGAGGAATTGGATACCAGATTTGATTTCAATCAATTCAGACGGTTGATGGGATACCTGAAGCCATATGTCGGAAAGGTTATCGCAACAGTACTGCTGATGCTGGTATCCAGCGGGCTTGCGCTACTTGGGCCCTATCTGGTGAAAACAGCAATAGATATAAGGATCCCGGAAAGGGATATTGCCGGACTTGCGGTTCTGGCTGCCATATATCTTGCGACGCTTATTTTCAATACAGTGTGTATGAAATTCAGGATAAGGACAATGACGAATATCGGACAGAATGTTTTGTACAATATCAGGAAGGATCTGTTTACGCACTTGCAGAAGCTTCCGTTTGCCTACTATGACAGCAGGCCTCATGGAAAGATACTCGTTAGGGTGGTCAACTATGTGAATTCACTCAGCGATCTTCTTTCAAACGGTATTATAAGTGTTATTACCGATATGTTCACGCTTATTGCAATAATCGGATTTATGCTGTTTTTGAATGTCAGGCTCGCGATGGTCTGTCTCGCCGGCCTGCCTGTGCTGATTACTGTGACCATGCTTGTGAAGAATGCCCAGCGCAGGTCATGGCAGAAGCTCAGCAGAAAACAGGCCAATATGAATGCATATATCCATGAGAGCATATGCGGTATGAAAGTCACACAGTCCTTTGCCAGGGAAGAGGAAAATATGCGGATTTTCCTCGAACAGAGCAATGAGTACAGAAGCTCCTGGCTATCGGCAATAAAAATACAGTTCCTGATGTGGCCCTTCATTGACATCATTTCTGTGACCAGCGTTGCTGCATTGTTCATTGCCGGGGTAAGCTGGCTTGGGACAGACGGCATAACAGTCGGTATCATTGTCGCGTTTATGAGCTATATATGGCGGTTCTGGGAGCCTGTCAGCAATCTGGGAAATTTCTATAACTCCATTATCAACGCTGTGGCATATCTTGAAAGGATATTTGAGACCATCGATGAAAAGCCGACGGTGGACGATCTGCCGGGAGCGGTGGAGATGCCCATGATACAGGGCGCAGTAGAATTCAGGGATGTTGTTTTCAGCTATGAGAAGGATGAGATCATACTGGATCATGCAAGCTTCGATGTAAAGCCCGGTGAAACTGTCGCGCTGGTTGGTCCCACAGGGGCGGGCAAGTCAACTATCGTAAATCTGGTCAGCCGGTTTTATGATATAGAACACGGCAGTGTCATGATAGACGGCATGGATCTGAGAAGCGTGACTCTTGCGTCGCTGAGAAGGCAGATGGGGATCATGCTGCAGGACACCTTCATATTTTCCGGCACTATCATGGATAATATAAAGTACAGCAGACTGGATGCAACGGATGAAGAGGCAATAGCTGCGGCAAAGGCAGTAAAAGCCCACGATTTTATCGCAGCGATGCCGGACGGGTACAATACCGAAGTAAATGAGAGGGGTTCAAGGCTTTCAGTAGGACAAAGACAGCTCATTTCCTTTGCAAGGGCTCTGTTGGCGGATCCAAGGATACTGGTACTGGATGAGGCTACCTCGAGTATCGACACCAAAACGGAACTGGCGCTTCAGGAGGGCCTGGAAAGGCTGCTGAAGGGAAGGACTTCATTTATAATAGCCCACAGGCTGTCAACCATAAAAAATGCCGATAAGATAATGTACATAAGCGACGGCAAAATAGTCGAGCAGGGCACCCATGATGAGCTGATGGCCAGAGGCGGCGCATATTACAGCCTTTATGCGGCACAATACCGCCTGCTTGAGGCCATGTAGATATTTGTAACTAAAGTGCAGGGGTTATAAAAGACAGACTTCTCGGGAATATTTCAAAGACCGCGCTGTCCGTCAGTATGATCTCGCCGTCTCGGTTCATCGGTATAGGCCTTTCAGCCCGTATTTCGACCTTCCTGCTCTTATACAGATGGACGCCCTTAATGGTGCTGTGAAGACCCTTCATGTACTTTGGGAAAAGACGCAGTATATTTAACCTTGATACAGCATCCACATGACATACATCGAATAGGCCGTCATCTATCTCGGCGCCGGGCAGGGCATAAATTCCTCCGCCATAGTATTTGCCGATGCCGGCTGCTATAAGGAGAGACTTTCCGGAGATGGTCTCATTATCGAGTATCAGCTCCATGTGATGGTTCTTGCATATGACAATCGTGCTGAGTATGCCAAGTACGTATGCCAGTTTGCCTGAAATGAGAGGCAGCTTCTTAAAGTGGCCGGTTTGATATGCCACTTCCGCATCGAAGCCTACGGAGGAAATGTTGACAAAATATTTGTCATTGACCCTGGCGTAATCGATGAGCCTTTCCGAGCCTTCAATTGTGGAAGCGAGGATGTTGTCAGGGATCGTATCTCCTATAATGCTTTTTATGAAGTCGTTTCCAGAGCCGCTTGGGATCACGCCAAGGCTGCTGCTGCTCCCGGCCATGCCGTTGAGCACCTCGTTGAGTGTTCCGTCTCCCCCGACTGAATATATCCTGCAGGGCTCCTCATCACTTTTTTGTTTTGCTATCTCTGTTGCATGACCCGGGTAATCTGTGACAGTGATTTCGTGTCTGTAGCCATGGGCCTGGCAATATTCTGCGATTTCCGGAATGAGCCTGCTGGTTTTACCCTTGCCGGCAACCGGATTTAATATAAAAAGATGCTTCATTGTACCCTGCCTGTTGTTAATGTGACATAATTCGTGTAACAGATAAATTATAACATACTTATGTATAAATAAAGGAGATGTTTTATGTATTTTTGCCCCATGTACTATGATATATGTGTTTTGCGGTAAAGCAGGATTTTTTTTATATTTGGCGAATATATTTATTTGAGGTGGGTAAAATGCTGATAGATACAAGTATCACCATCGCATATAAATGTACTTCCTGCGGGAGCTTTGATTTTTTCAATGTTTCGATGTTTACTCTTATATACAAGAAGAACTGCGGACTTGCGTGCCGCTGCAGGAAATCATGCATATCAATAAAGCAGGAGGGTGAAAGCAATTTTTTGATAAATATACCCTGTATCGGATGCGATAATGAGCATATCTACCTCATAACGAAAAAGTCGATACTATTGGGAGAGACGATAGTGCTGAACTGTCCGGAAACAGGAATGCAGATATGCTTCATCGGCCGGGATGAGGCAGTGCGCAAAAAGGTGGACAGCCTGGAAGAAGAGTTTGACGAACTCATGGATACTTACGGATACGAGAACTATTTCCGCAATACCCAGGTCATGTTTGACACATTGAACCACATACATGACATAGCTCTGAGAGGAAGTCTTTACTGTGAATGCGGAGCATCCGACATAGAACTGGTGCTGCTGGCGGACTGTGTATTGCTCAGATGCGGGAAATGCGGCGGAAATCAGTGGATACCGGCGGCAAAGAATGAGGATCTCAAAGAGGTATTGAAGAAAAACCAGTTCATTACCGGAAATGATTTGGAGTATGAGCACAATATCTTATTCAGACGTTCAGGTGATAAGTTCGGGAAATAAGTCTGCTCCTGAATTCGCAAAACATCGCAAATTCGCCGGTTCAGGGTGTATATGATTGACAATTTATTCTTTAAGATGATATAATATTCTGGAATCAAAAGAATCATTCTAATTGTTTAGATTTCCCTGATTAAACTTAGGAATTTTCATATGTTTCATATTATTACAACCGGATGTCAGTACTTGTGGAAATTTTCCCGGCATAGCTGATCGGGTATATTTCAACGCCACATAGATGTTCATATGAATTTCTGATAATAAAACTTAATAACTATATAACAAGGTAGGTGGAGTATGGAAGAAGTGAATCTTTCTGCAAAGTCATTGGAGGATTTGCAGTACATAGCAAAAATGATGGGACTCAGAGGCGTTAAAAAGCTTGAAAAGGATGAGCTGATAGATAAGATCCTGAAAGCCGGCGCACCCAAGGAGGCTAAAAAGGATAAGGACACAGCAGCTGCCCAGGAAGCTAAGAACACCGATGAGGACATGAAACCTAAAAGAGGCAGAAAAGCTAAAAAGGTTGATATAGATGACAGTGTGGAAATCAAAGAAGACACTAAAGCTGATAATGAATCAGTTAAGGATAAATTGGCCGCTGATGAAATAAAAAATGATTCGTCTGAGGAACCGGTCGTCCTGAGGAAATCAAAGCGGGGCAGACCAAGCAAGGCAGCCAAGGAGACTGTGCAAGAAGTTAAAGAGGCCTCTCCTGAAGCCGTTCCTGCGGAAGAGGTAAAGACAGAAGCTGCAGTCGCACAGAAAACTGCAGATATAAAGCCTGAAGTCACAGAAACAGAGAAAACGGATACTGCAGCAGCTGCAGCACAGAGTGATACATCTGCTGAAGGCCAGGCGACAGTACAGCACAGAGAAAAAAGAGGTGCGCAGAACGCATTCAGAGGCGCGCCCGCAAGAGCAGGACACTATAAGCAGTTAAGGAGAGAGCAGCCTATAGCTGCTGCAGAGGGAAAGCGGGAGGCAGCAGTACAGGCGCCAGATGCCGATATTGTCGGAGCAGAACGGACTGATGGCCAGGACGCCATGAGGACTGAAGAGACAAGGACGGAAGACAAACCGGCCTTTAAGACATATGATCAGCAGCAGAAGAAAGAGTGGAACAACCAACAGGACAGACAGCAGCCACAGCAGAACGGGACTGAGAAAATCGAAAGCGACGATCCTGTGGAGGGAGTTCTGGAAGTGCTTCCCGATGGGTATGGCTTCCTTCGGAGCGATAATTTCCTGTCAGGCACAAAGGATGTATATGTTTCACCATCCCAGATCAGAAGGTTTGGACTGAAGACCGGAGATAAGATAAAGGGCAAGGGAAGGATACCTAAAGAGGGAGAAAAGTTCCAGGCGCTGCTTTATGTTTCGACTGTCAACGGCGACACTCCAGATGTGGCCTCAAAGAGGAGACCCTTCGAATACCTGACGCCTATATTCCCGGATCAGCGCATCACACTTGAGACCAGTCCGAAGGAATTGTCCACAAGGCTCATCGACCTGATCGCACCTATAGGAAGAGGGCAGAGGGGAATGATCGTTTCACCCCCGAAGGCAGGTAAAACCATACTTCTGAAGAAGATCGCAAATGCTATAACCACCAATTTCCCGGAAATAGAGCTTATTGTACTGCTTATCGACGAAAGGCCGGAAGAGGTCACCGATATGCAGAGATCCATAAATGGAGAGATAATATACTCGACCTTCGACAAGGTGCCTGAGCATCACATAAAGGTTGCGGAAATGGTTCTGGAGAGGGCCCAGAGGCTCGTTGAGCACAAAAAGGATGTAGTCATACTCCTTGACAGTATAACAAGGCTTGCCAGAGCATATAACCTGACCATACCTCCAACGGGCAGGACATTGTCAGGCGGTCTTGATCCGGGCGCGCTCCACAGCCCCAAGAGATTCTTCGGATCGGCCAGAAACATAGAGTTCGGAGGCAGCCTTACAATCATTGCGACCGCATTGATAGAGACAGGCAGCCGTATGGATGATGTAATATTCGAGGAATTCAAGGGAACCGGCAACATGGAAATACACCTTGACAGGAAGATGTCGGAAAAACGTGTTTTCCCTGCCATCGACATCAACAAGTCCGGTACCAGAAGAGAGGACCTGCTGCTCAACCAGAAGGAAATGGAGAGCATCTGGGCCATCAGAAAGGCTATGAGCAATCTGGGCACATCGGATGTCACGGAAATGATACTGAACAAGCTGACGCAGACCAGGACAAATGAAGAATTTGTAAACAGCATCAACAAGTCCTTCATAGATAAATAGGACTTGATTAAGATGATAATATATGCTACAATGTTTTTTGCTTGTTGCGTGAGCAGAATGGCAGAATCTATTTTGCAGCAAAGCGAAGGAAGGTGAATCGACGATGAAAGAAAATATTCAGCCCAAATATGGTGAGGCAACTGTAAAGTGCGCTTGTGGCGAGATCTTTACTACAGGTTCCGTGAAAAAGGAACTGCATGTTGAAATATGCTCAAAGTGTCATCCGTTCTTTACCGGTAAGCAGAAGCTTATTGACACCGGCGGACGTGTTGAAAAATTCAAGAAGAAATTCGGTATCGTAGACAACGCTTAAGATGCATCATGACATCATAGGAAATTTGAAAAGCGAGAGCAAAAGTGGTACACTAAAGGCTGAACATTAAATGATTCGGCCTTTATTTTTTATACCGGTCATATTGCGTTAACATCAGAGGAGAGATTATGAAGAAAACTACTATAGGGGGACAAGCGCTTCTGGAAGGATTGCTGATGATAGGGCCTGAAAATTCGGCTATAGCCGTACGCAAGCCTGACGGAGAGATCGTTCTGGAGAAAAATCCCCTGCCAAAGAAGTCAAAGATCCAGAAGATACCGCTTGTACGCGGCTCCGTGAACCTTTTCAAGCAAATGATAGTCGGAGTGAAGGCATTGATGTACTCTGCGGATTTTGTCGATCTGGAGGATGAATCAGAAAAGGAACCATCGAAATTTGATGCGTTTATAGAAAAACTGTTCAAGGATAAGGGCAAGGATGCGGTTATTTACGTATCAGTCATAATATCGCTTGCATTCAGTATAGGGCTTTTCATATTGCTGCCCAATCTTCTGGCCGGACTGATCAATCTTAAAAAGGAAGGTGCAAATGTCATATTGTACAACCTTTTTGAGGGTGTGATCAGAATAGTCATTTTCTTTCTATACATTTATCTGGCAACCTTGCTGGATGATATAAAAAGAGTCTGGCAGTATCACGGTGCAGAGCACAAAACGATCCACTGCTATGAGCATGAAGAAGAGCTGACGGTGGAAAATGTCAGGAAGTATACGACAAAGCACCCTCGCTGCGGAACATCCTTCCTGTTTCTGGTCATGATAATCAGTATTATCATCTTCTCGTTCCTTGGCTTGCACAATCCTATAATAAACCTGTTGCTGAGGCTCCTTATGATACCGGTGGTGGCAGGTGTGGCGTATGAGGTGCAGCGGTTTGCCGGCAGGCATACGGACTGGCTCCTGATGAAGATAATCAATGCTCCGGGCATGCTGTTTCAGTTTCTGACCACCAGAGAGCCGGATGATTCTCAGATAGAGGTGGCAATCGTCGCTATGAAAAATGTCATGGTGGACAATGATTCCGATAAATGGTGAGTAATGATGACCTACGGCGAAGCGTACAGAGAAGGAATGCAAATATTGAAAAATGCGGGAATCGAAGCCCCGGCCAACGATGCCGGGGTTCTGCTTTGTCATGCTGCAGGCTGCGACAGGACATACCTGTATGCCCACGGCAGTGAGCCGCTGGACGCCGGGATAGGGCGGGCATATCACGGACTGCTCATGAAACGGGCGGAGGGGCAGCCGCTTCAGTATCTGACAGGAGTCCAGGAATTCATGTCACTCATGTTCAGGACAAATCCAAGTGTTTTGATACCCCGACAGGATACCGAATTACTTGTGGAGGTCGTACTTGATTTCTGCAGGAGGACAAATGAGGGCAGTATCCAAAACATACTGGATATGTGTACCGGCTCAGGCTGTATAGCCGTAAGCCTGGCATACCATTATCCCAGATGCCGGGTGACTGCTTCGGACATAATGCCTGACGCACTGGAGACCGCTTCGGGTAACGCCCGAAGGAATGGTGTCGCGGACCGTGTCTTATTTATCGAAAGTGATTTATTCAGTAATATAACGGGTACCGGGTTCGATGTAATAGTTTCAAATCCTCCATATATACGAACAGGTGATTTACCAGGACTTCAGAGGGAAGTAAGGGATTTTGAGCCGGTGGAGGCGCTTGATGGAGGTGCGGATGGGCTGCGCTTTTACAGAGCTATTATTGATGCTGCTCCATTGTACTTGAAAAGCGGGGGCCTGCTTGCTCTTGAAACCGGGTATGATCAGGCGGCGGAGGTTGCCGGTCTTATTGCCGGGGACGGAAGGTATTACAACATAAAAGTATATAAGGATCTGGCTGGGGTGGACAGAGCCGTTGCGGCAAACGTCATCACTTTAGTTCAAGAAGCGCCAGAGTCACATCATCCCTAAGTTCATCAGCAGTCTTTATTCCCGCAAAGGAGAAGGCTGAGTTCTTTATCTTAAGTAACAGCTGCTTGGGACTTAGATGACTTTTCAGCAGGATTTCCAGTAACCTTTCCTCTCCAAACTGTTCATTAAGGTCATTTCTCATTTCAAATATACCGTCGGTATACAAAAACAGCTTGTCGCCCGACATAAGGTCCAATTCTCCATCCTTGTATCCGGGCTTTTTCATCCAGTTGCTGATCGGTATCCCCGGCATGCGCAGCAGTTCAAATCTGCTTTCGCTGTAAACAACAGGGGTTACATTCAGACCGGCGTTGGAATACAGCATTGTTCTGTTATCCAGATCGATTATTGAGTAAAAGACAGATATATATAGTTCTTCATCCAGCCTGCTCTGATTGAATTCACGGTAAAGCTCCTCCAGGGCCATTGATGGCGAAAGCAGCTTCTTGTTCAGTGCCGAACGCAGAAAGACGGTCAGCAGTGATGCCTGGACGCCGTGGCCTGATACGTCTGCAATGTATATGCCAATATGAGAGCTGTCTATGTAAAATACATCAACAAAGTCTCCGCCAAGTGCTTCACAGGGCATATAAATCAGCGACAGATCCGCTCTCGGGTCGCTGATCGGGCCTGGCAGCAAACTGGACTGAAGCTTTCTGGCCATCTCCACATCCTTTTTCAGTATCAGGTTCTGCTCCTGTGTTTTATCAAGCAGCTTTTTCAGCTGGGTCGTTTCCCGCAGCACCTCAACAACTGCTATTATTTTACCGTCGGCGCTCTTTAAGGGAGATGACATTACCGAGAAGGTCCTGTCGTTTATTTTTTCCTCTTTTTCTCCGGAAACTCCATCCAGGATCGCCCTTCTGGAGGTACAGTTCTCACAGGGCTCGCTGCGTCCAAGCATTTCATAGCACTTTTTGCCCATAGTCAGTTTTCCCAGGTCTTCTTCCATAGCCCTGTTCATATATAGTATCTTATTGTCAAAATCTACGACTCTGACCCAGTCATACATCCCATCAAGTATGTCTTCAATATGCGGGTTGCTTTTTCTTATCGATTCCGTAAAAACCACTCCTCAACAACATGATACCAAATAAAAAAATCTCTGTAAATCAGATGGTTTAAACCAGATATGGTAATAAACCCACGCATTCTGGAAATAATATATATCAATAAAACATTCAGGAGTCAAAATGCTAACCAGGACGGCTGCAAAACAGCAATATATTAATTCGGGCAATGCTTCGGCTTTCAAGCATTTGACAGATGAGCTCTATGTGCACATCAGCAGCGCGCTTGACAAAGGTGCGAAGTCGCTGGTATTTGTGTGCATAGGTACTGACCGCTCTACCGGCGACAGCCTCGGACCTCTCATAGGACACAAGCTTTCCGGGCTGAAGAGCAGGAGCGTACATGTATATGGAAATCTTGAAAGTCCTGTTCATGCAAAAAATATTGATGACATAATGAAACAGGTTTCCCGGGATTGTGAGAACCCATTTATAATTGCTATAGATGCATGTCTTGGAAGCATGGACCATGTGGGATATGTCGGGATCGGGGAAGGACCGATCAAGCCCGGGTCGGGCGTCAATAAGGAGCTGTCTCCGGTTGGAGATATGTTTGTGACAGGTATCGTGAACTTCGGCGGCTTCATGGATTTTCTTGTGCTTCAGAACACCAGGCTTTATGTAGTGATGAAGATAGCGGATCTGATCTCCTCGGGGATCAGATATGTCATATGGAAGCTCGATAAGGACAGGGAGCTGCCGGCAAATATCTTCGACTCTATCTCCAAATAAATTCAGACTTTTTTCAGATAAAGCATTATAATAATATAGAATGACTTATTTGAAACAAGTAAACTTTGAATATAATTGGAGGGCTTACTATGAGAAACACCGGAAAGGCATTGGGCGGTATATTTATATGCCTGGGCATACTGTTTCTTCTTCAAAATCTTGGGATACTAAATTTCTGGAGCGTATTCGGATTTATTATATCAAGACTCTGGGCAACGATCTTCATCATACTGCCGGGCTTGCTGTTCCACTTTAAATTTTTCTCGGGTTCAAGGAGAAATCCCGGAATACTTGTACCGGGGGGCATACTCCTGATAATTGGAATGACCCTGCAGTTCAACATGCTGTTTGGCGGCTGGGGGGTAACATGGCCCTTCTTCATTTTCGCTGTGGCATTCGGTCTTTTTGAGCTCTATTGCTTCGGCAGCAGGGAAAAAGGACTGCTGATCCCCGTGGGTATACTCGGCGGACTGTCGTTCATATTTTTCTTCACATTCTCGCTGAGCGATATACTGAACTTCCAGACAGGGCCGTATGCAATACCCGTCGTGCTTATTATTATAGGTATTATTGTGCTTGGCGGCGGTAAAAAGAACAAAGGCTATTAAAATTTTAAAAAAATCGTTTATGACCCTATATCAAGGGGAATATAGATAAGGAAAAAGTTTATTCTAAGGAGATGATGTTTTGGCTAAATACGTATGTACTGCCTGCGGTTATGTTTATGATCCTGAAATCGGAGATCCCGACGGAGGCATCGCTCCCGGCACACCCTTTGAAGATATCCCCGAGGATTGGGTTTGCCCCCTCTGCGGAGTAGGCAAGGATATGTTTGAGAAGGAAGACTGATCAAAAAAACGGAGTCTGCAGCAATAATAATTTGCCGCAGGCTCTTTTTCTGTGTGACAAAGATTTCTGGCGGATGATTTGCTTTAAGTATTGTAATAAGAGAAATTAATGTTAAAATATAGGTACGGTCTATCCCGATAAAGAGTGGAGCCGCGTCTCAGGTTCAGGAACAACGGCGTTCTTAAACAACATTGAGTTTGTTTGAGTACGCTTTTTTTATTAAAAACGGAGGTGCATGAATATGCCGGAATACACGAAGGAAGATATTATCAGGATCGTACAGGATGAAGGTGTGGAGTTTATAAGGCTGCAGTTTACCGATATCTTCGGTATGCTGAAGAATGTGGCGATAACTGCAAGGCAGCTGGAGAAAGCGCTGGATAACATGTGCATGTTTGATGGCTCATCTATTGAAGGCTTTGTCAGGATAGAGGAGTCCGACATGTATCTGAGGCCTGATATCAATTCGTTTGTGATTTTTCCATGGAGACCGCAGACAGGCAAGGTCGCAAGGATGATCTGCGATGTATACACCGCAGACGGCAAGCCGTTTGAAGGCGATCCCAGGTACGTCCTTAAAAGGGCGCTGAAGAAAGCGTCGGATATGGGATACGATACATTCAATGTGGGCCCGGAATGTGAGTTTTTCCTGTTCCTTACCGACAGCGAGGGCAATCCGACCACTATTACACATGATAAAGCAGGGTATTTCGATCTGGGGCCTGTGGATCTGGGTGAGAACGCCAGAAGAGATATGTGCCTGGCCCTTGAGGATATGGGCTTTGAAGTGGAGGCCTCCCATCATGAGGTGGCTCCCGGCCAGCACGAGATAGATTTCAAGTATGCCGACGCGCTTACGGCGGCCGATGCCATAGTCACATTCAAGCTGGTCGTCAAGACTATAGCTCAGCGTCACGGACTGCATGCCACATTTATGCCAAAGCCTGTCTTTGGGATAGCCGGTTCGGGTATGCATGTGAACACCTCGCTGTTCAAGAATGGCAGAAATATTTTCTTTGACGAAAATGATCCGCTTCAGCTGAGTCAGGAAGCCTACTGGTTTATTGGCGGCCTCATGAAAAATGTACGTTCCTTTACTGCATTGACCAATCCGCTTGTCAATTCATATAAAAGACTTGTTGCAGGCTACGAGGCGCCTGTCTATATCGCATGGTCCGCAAGAAACAGGAGTCCGCTGATCAGAGTGCCTGCTGCCCGCGGAACTGCTACAAGACTCGAGATGAGAAACCCGGATCCCAGCTGCAATCCTTATCTTTCACTGGCGGCGATCCTTACCGCAGGACTCGAGGGCATAGAGAAAAAGATCATGCCTCCGGAGCCAGTAAACAGGAACATTTTCGACATGAGCGACGAGGAAAGAAGAGAGGCCAATATAGAGGATCTTCCCGCCAGCCTGAATGAAGCATTATCTGAAATGAGCGGCAGTACTTTTGTAAAGGGTGTTCTGGGAGAGCATATTTTCAGCAAGTATATAGAGGCCAAGCAGAAAGAATGCACCGAATACAGGATAAGGATCAGCAAGTGGGAGATCGATAATTATTTGAAGAATTATTAATTAATGCAGCTGCATTATCATGATTCACAAGGAGTGAAGGAAAATGGCTGACAGGTTCTGCCTGGGAGACATTGTTGAATTCAGGAAGGAACATCCCTGCGGAAGCAGACAATGGGAGGTAATGAGGACCGGCGCCGACTTCAGGGTGAAATGCCTTGGATGCGGACATCAGGTAATGCTCCCCAGACCAAAATTCGAGAAAAGCGTTAAAAAGATCATAAAATCAAATCTTCAGGATCCGGCGGTCAATTGACCTCCGGATTTTTTTCGTATTCTTTATGACATTATTGAAATAATAATCCTAAAAGAATTCGAAAATGAGGATGATATGATGTTCAGAGATAATGGAAAGCGCACGGGATTCATCGGTATGCTGATGATCTCACTGGTGACCTCTCTTGCAGTATGCACGCTTGTACTATTTGCCGGTCCCAGGTACATTTCGTTCAAAGATCCTGCGGCGGAAAGAGGAACAGGAGATATTGCTTCACAGATGGGTATAGGACAGGGGCAGTATAACGTTGACGGCGAGCTGATAAGAAGCGCCGGACATTTGCTCTCCGATACTTCAGACCAAGGCGGTTCAGCGTCCGGAGGCACAGTCCCGGATACGTCAATGACTGATACTGATCCCAATAGTATACCAGTTACCCAGTCCGTAGCTAAAAAGGCTACTGCAGGTGTAGTCGGAATCACTGTCGAAAGAGCTGTAAGGAATAACCTGTTTGACAGAAATAGGGAGACAGAGGTTGGATTTGGTTCCGGAGTTGTGGTCAGCTCGGACGGATATATATTGACAAACTACCATGTCGCGGGAGGAAAGAGTAATAGGATAGTAGTTTCCTTTGCAGACGGAAGGAATGTCGACGGAGTAGTCGTATGGTCGGACCCCGTGCTGGATCTTGCCGCGGTTAAGGTGAACCTCACCGGGCTGAATCCTCTGCGTCTTGGGGACGCTTCAAAGCTGGAGGTGGGAGAGCATGCCATAGCCATAGGAAACCCTTTGGGGCTGGATTTTCAAAGATCCGTTACATCCGGCATCATAAGCGCCCTCAATAGGACTATCAGCATCGAATCTGAAACCGGGACAAATTATATGGAGGATCTTATACAGACCGATGCAAGTATAAATCCGGGCAACAGCGGCGGACCATTGCTCAATTCGAAGGGAGAGGTCATAGGCATCAATACCGTGAAGGTCACCAGCGCTGAGGGTATGGGCTTCGCCATTCCTATCAACATCACCAAACCTGTTATGGACAAGCTGATAAGGACGGGTACATTTGAGGAACCATATATGGGGATGTTTGCATATGATGGAAATGTCATTCCCTATGTCGATGGAGAGGCCAAGCTGAAGGAAGGCATTTATGTTGCGCATGTCGACGGCAGCGGCCCCGCATACAAGGCAGGCATACGTGAGGGCTGTATCATCAGGAAGGTGGATGGCCAGCAGATCAACACCATGATGCAGCTGAGGACCTATATCTATTCCAAGTCACCCGGAGACGCCATACAGATCAATCATAGAATGCATGGTACAGACAGCTGGATAACGACGACACTGGTCCTTGGAAAGAAGTATAAGGATGGACTTATTACAAGATGACGTATATTTCAGGCTATAAATTGGCAACAATTACTCCTGAATACATGCAGGAGGTGGCTTAATGGCAGGCTCAGCCGGAAACAGCCTGGATTTTGAGAAAACGCTGAAGCTCTATTTGAAGCAGGCGAGGGAGAAGCTCAACGGTGATCTTTCAGGTACCAGGGAGGCAATAAAGCTTATTGCTGCGGACAAGACGAAAAATTTTATTGAAATGATGGACAGAGGACTGAACAAAGAGGAAAGAGAATACCTGAAGGCGCTCATTGTCGTGAGTATGAGACAATCCTTCTGTTATGGGTACAGCATCGGTAAATTTGAGGGCAACACGAATGAGAGGATCTATTTATAGGTCATTAATGCAGGAAAGCATAAAAAAGCGCCTGCTAAATAGGCAATAAAGGATAAAAATCTTATTGACACCGCATTGCTGTGCTGATACAATATTATACAATCATTTTGAATAGGGCCAGTGCAATGAAGGAAAAAAGACAGGACTGGGTGCCAAAGAGAGCCGGCGGTTGGTGAAAGCCGGTGCACAGGAACTGTGTATAGCTCATTCCGGAGCTTCATCATCGAAGATCTGTCAAAGATGATGACGCAGACTGCGTTACAGTCAAGTACACCAGTACTTACCGAGGGCGGGCAAATGCCTGCCGAATCAGGGTGGTACCACGATGGATTATACCCTTCGTCCCTGCAGCAATGCAGTTGACGAGGGTTTTTTTATAATTTTATTACGAGGAAACGGAGGGACGATATGAAGATAACAGGAGCAGAAGCTATTATAAAAGCGCTTGAGCTTGAAAATACCGATATCATATTCGGATATCCCGGCGCTGCGATCTCGCCGTTTTACGATGCATTGCTCAACAGCAGTATAAAGCATATACTGACCCGTCACGAGCAGGGGGCCGCACATGCAGCCAACGGATATGCCCGTGTTACCGGGAAGCCCGGCGTTTGTGTATCAACCTCCGGACCCGGTGCGACAAATCTTATAACAGGGATCGCCAATGCATATATGGACAGTATACCCATTATTGCCATCACAGGCCAGGTCAAAAGGGACATGATAGGCACCGATGCATTTCAGGAGGCAGATATAACAGGTGCGACTGCGCCGTTCACCAAGCACAGCTACCTTGTGAAGGCAGCCGAGGAGCTTCCGAGGATCATAAAGGAAGCATTCCATATTGCTGCTACAGGCAGGCCGGGCCCGGTGGTGATAGATATACCGATAGATGTGCAGACCAGCGTATTTGAGTATAAGGCTCCCCAAACAGTTGAAATAAAGGGGTACAAACCTACCGTAAAGGGACATCCGATGCAGATCAGGAAAGCCGCAGCGGCGCTGGAGGAGGCTAAAAGGCCGGTCATATGTGCAGGAGGCGGAGTGATATCGGCAGATGCCGCCGGCGAGATGCTGGAGCTTGCCGAAAAGAGGAACATACCTGTTGTTACGACATTGATGGGAATTGGAGCGATACCGTCTGATCATCCATTGCATTTCGGAATGGTCGGCACCCATGGCAGCCAGACTGCCAACCATGCGCTGCATCACTCAGACCTGGTGCTGATACTGGGCGCGAGAGTCGGAGACAGGGCAATAGGCGCCGCCAGCGCCCTGGGGAAAAAGGCAAGGATCATACACATTGATATAGACCCGGCCGAGATCGGGAAAAACATCGACGTATCGATACCGTTGGTTGGGGATCTGAGACTGACGCTGAGTGATATGCTTGAGTATGTTAAAGCCTCTGATGACAGGGAATGGCTCGATGAGTTGACTGACAGAAAGCAGAAGGCCCGGGAGAAGACGTCGGCTATGGCAGATAAGTATGAAGGGACCGGATTTATAGATCCCAGGAAGGTCCTGTCCCAGCTGGCGGATTACCTGCCGGAGGATGCTGTAGTGGCAACAGAGGTAGGGCAGAATCAGATATGGACCGCAAACAATTTTAAGGTACGCATGCCCAAGACCTTCATTACCTCTGGCGGGTTGGGAACAATGGGCTACGGGCTGCCGGCAGCCATAGGAGCGAAACTCGGAAAGCCCGGTGCACCGGTTGTCGTGATAAGCGGTGACGGCAGCTTTCAGATGTCCATGCAGGAACTGGGGACAATGAAGCAGCACAGTATTGATGTAAAAATCGTGCTGTTCAATAACTGCCGCCTTGGAATGGTACGTGAGCTGCAGTTTGCAAAGCACGAAGGCAGATATTCGCAGGTATGTCTTGACAACAACCCGGACTTTGTGGCCTTAGCCGCCGCATATGGTTTCGGCGGGGAGAGGATCTCATCCGGCGATCAGATAAAATCAGCGCTGGAGCGGCTGGCAGGTGCAAAGGGACCCTATCTGCTGGAGTGCATGGTCGATCCGATGGAACCGACTCTGTGATCATGGCAGATAAAATGGATCATTCATTAATGATTTATATAGAGAGATACGCACAGTATTAGTGCGATCCGGGACTTGAAAGGAGAAGAGGAAATGTCCAAATATACATTATCGGTACTGGTGGAAAACCATGCCGGCGTACTTTCAAGAGTAGCAGGTCTTTTCAGCAGGAGGGGCTTCAATATCGACAGCCTGGCGGTGGGAGTCACGGAGAATCCGGAGATCTCAAGGATGACCATTGTGGTGGACGGGGACGAATATATCGTGGAGCAGGTCAGCAAGCAGCTGAACAAGCTGGTGGACGTCATCAAGATAAAAAGGCTCGACAAGCATGAGTCCATAACACGTGAGCTTTCCCTGATAAAGGTTTCAGCAAATGCCGCCACCAGAAGCGAGATAGTACAGCTTGTGGAGATCTTCAGGGCAAAGATCGTGGATGTATCCAAGACCACGCTCACCATCGAGGCTTCGGGCAGCGGTGACAAGGTCGATGCACTTGAGGATATGCTCCGTCAGTTTGGAATAAAGGAAATAGTGAGAACGGGTACCATTGCTATCGAAAGAGGCAATCGAATCATAAAAGTAACTAATAACGAGGAGGGCGAGATAAATGGCTAAGATGTATTATGACAGCGACTGCAGTCTCGGATTATTAAAGGGGAAGACAGTTGCAGTGATCGGATATGGAAGTCAGGGACATGCACACGCACAGAACCTTAAGGACAGTGGAGTCAATGTAGTAGTTGGGCTTGCTCCGGGCTCGGCAAGAAGGAAACAGGCAGAGGCGGACGGACTGACGGTGATGGATACGGCAGAAGCCGCAAAGGCAGGAGACCTGATCATGATACTGACACCTGACCAGACACAGGCTGACATGTATTACAAGGACATCGCACCTAGTCTGAAGGATGGAGACATACTCGCATTTGCCCATGGCTTCAATATTCATTTTAACCAGATAAAGCCTCCGGAGTACGTCGATGTTATAATGATAGCTCCAAAGGGCCCCGGACATACTGTCAGAAGCCAGTATAACGAGGGCAGGGGCGTACCAGCTCTGATCGCCATATATCAGGACGCATCGGGCAAGGCAAAGGACTACGCTCTGGCATATGCATCAGGCATAGGCGCCGGAAGAGCAGGCATTCTGGAGACCACCTTCAGAGAAGAAACCGAGACCGACCTTTTCGGAGAGCAGGCTGTGCTTTGCGGAGGAGTTACCGAACTGATGAAGGCAGGCTTCGAAACACTTGTCCAGGCGGGCTACCAGCCGGAGATAGCTTACTTTGAGTGCATCCACGAGATGAAGCTCATAGTCGATCTCATAAATCAGGGCGGCTATGCATACATGAGATATTCTATCAGTGACACGGCCGAGTATGGCGATTACATGACAGGAAAAAGGATCATTACTGACGACACCAGAAAAGAAATGAAAAAAGTACTCTCTGAAATACAAAACGGAACCTTTGCATCAAAATGGATCACGGAGAACAAGGCCGGTGGAAGAGCGGAATTCCTTGCAACAAGGCTCCGCGAATCCGAGCATCAGCTTGAAAAGGTGGGTACGGAGCTCAGGAAGATGATGAGCTGGCTCAAGAAGTAATTTGGAACTAGCTGCAGCGGGACATAAGCTGCAGCGGGGCATAAGAGAGAAAAGGCGGGAGAGTACCGCCGGATATTTAAAATATGAGATCATTGTAACCGGTATCGAAGGAGGTTTATGGTATGTCTGCACGAATCAGAATATTCGACACAACATTGAGGGACGGGGAGCAAACCCCCGGAGTCAGCCTGAATATACAGGAAAAGCTTGAAATAGCACGCCAGCTGGCCAAACTTGGAGTTGATGTAATAGAGGCGGGTTTTGCGATTTCGTCACCCGGGGACTTCATGGCAGTAAAGACAATTGCAGATAATATAAAGGGAGCTTCTGTCGCCAGTCTCAGCAGAGCTGTTGAAAAGGATATAGACAGGTCGTGGGAGGCCTTGTGCAATGCTGAGAACCCTCGGATACACACATTTATAGCTACCTCTGATATCCATATGAAATATAAACTGAAGATGACTGAGGAGCAGGTGCTTGAGCGTGCCGCCGCAATGGTGAGGTATGCGAAGAAATACTGCGGCGATGTGGAATTTTCAGCAGAGGATGCCAGCAGGACCAGGATCGAATTCCTTTACAGGATAATCGAGGAAGTGATCAAGGCAGGAGCGACTGTCGTGAATATACCGGACACTGTAGGCTATTCATCACCGGAGGAATTCGGACTGATAATAAAAGGTATTAAGGAAAATGTAAGAGGAATCGATAAAACGGATATAAGCGTCCACTGTCACAATGACCTCGGGCTTGCCGTCGCCAACTCACTGGCGGCTGTAATGAACGGGGCTACCCAGGTGGAATGCACCATCAACGGACTTGGCGAGCGAGCCGGAAATGCCTCGATGGAAGAGCTGATAATGGGCCTTGAGACAAGGAAGGACTATTACGGCGAACTGGCGCACAATATTGATACAAAGCAGATATACAGGACCAGTAAGCTTGTCAGCAATCTGACGGGAGTGGCTCTGCATCCCAATAAGGCAATAGTGGGAGCCAATGCGTTTGCCCATGAATCGGGCATACATCAGCATGGTGTATTGGCTGAAAAGAGCACCTATGAGATAATGACGCCTGAATCCATCGGCCTTTCTCAAAACAGAATGATCCTTGGCAAGCTTTCGGGAAGGCATGCGTTTGAGGAGAGACTCAGGGAAATGGGATATAACCTGACTGCTGAGGCAATAACCCGGGCATTTGAGAAGTTCAAGGAGCTGGCCGACAAGAAAAAGGCTGTTACGGACAGAGATATCGAGGCTCTGGTGGGAGAAAAGGTGTTGGAGGTCGCTGAAGTCTACAAGCTCGACAGCTTCCAGATCAACAGCGGCAACAAGGTCATTGCCACAGCCACAGTGAGCATGTTCAGAAACGGAGAACCTGTTATGGAAGCGGCTACCGGAGACGGACCTATAAATGCCGCATTCAAGGCGATTGAGAGAACAGTTGGCTTTGAGATGGAGCTGCAGGATTACAGCCTCAAGGGAGTGACAGAGGGTACTGACGCCCTTGGCGAGGCTACGGTCAGAGTAATGAAGGACAATAAGATCTACGTTGGCAGAGGTGTCAGTACTGACGTTATTGAAGCCAGCGTCAAGGCATATATAAATGCGATCAACAGGGTAGTGAACGATCATGGCAAGGGCGCTTCGGAGGGAAGGGAAACAATATGAAAAAAATCGTAGTTCTGGATTCCACTCTGAGAGATGGAGCACAGGCGCAGGGAATTTCATATACGGTTGAAGACAAGCTGAAGATAGTGAAAAGGCTTGATTCACTGGGTGTTGCCTATATCGAAGCAGGCAATCCCGGATCAAATCCAAAGGATCTGGAATTCTTCGAGAGAGCAGGTAAGATGAAGCTTCAGCATGCCAGGCTGATCGCATTTGGCAGCACCAGAAGAGTCGGGATACCCGTGGAGGAAGACGCCAATGTCAAATCACTGTTGAAGGCCGGCACCGATGCGGTAGTCTTGTTCGGCAAGTCATGGGATTTCCAGGTCACCGATATACTGAAAACGACTCTTGATGAAAATATCAGGATGATATTTGATACGATCAAGTATTTCAAGGACATGGGCAAGGAAGTAGTATACGATGCAGAACACTTTTTTGACGGATACTTTTCTGACCCTGTTTACGCAATGGATACATTGAGAGCAGCAGCAGAGGCCGGTGCGGACTGCCTTTGCCTCTGTGACACCAAAGGCGGATGTCTCCCCATGGATATTTTTGACATTACGGGGAAGGTGGTTGCAGAATTCGACATACCTATCGGCATCCATACACATAACGACACCGGTATGGCGGTGGCAGGGACTATAATGGCTGTGCAGGCAGGTGCGACACAGGTGCAGGGCACTATAAACGGGTTTGGTGAAAGGTGCGGTAATGCCAACCTTTGTTCCATCATACCTACCCTACAGCTGAAAATGGACTGCAGCTGCATACCTGAAGAGAATATGGCAGAGATGACGACTGTAGCCCGGGCAGTCAGCGAAATCGCTAACGTGATCCATGATGAGAGGGCACCCTATGTGGGCAGATCAGCATTTGCACACAAGGCAGGAATGCATGCTGATGCTGTCGTAAAGAATTCGGCAGCATATGAGCTTATGGAACCGGGACTTGTCGGGAATGAAAGAGCATTCCTCATGTCAGAGGTTGCAGGCAGAAGCGCAGTATTGAATATGGTCAGGAATATTGTGCCTGATATCACGAAGGATGCGCCGGAAACCAGGCTGATCCTTGAAAAGCTCAAGGAAATGGAGCATGAGGGATATCAGTATGAAGGCGCCGAAAGCTCCTTTGAGCTGATAGTGAGAAAGGTACTGGGCAAGTACAAGCCGTCTTTCGAGCTCAAGGATTTCAAGGTCATAGTGAACGAACCCGCAAAAGCCAACGAGCGCAATTCATCTGCAATGATAAAGGTCAAGGTGGGAGATCAGGAAGAAATAACGGCAGCAGAGGGCGACGGCCCGGTAAATGCTCTCGATAACGCAGTCAGAAAGGCATTGTCCAGATTCTATCCTGTAATACATGAGATGAAATTGACGGACTACAAGGTAAGAGTACTGGATTCAACTGCAGCAACGGCAGCGAGGGTAAGAGTACTGATCGAATCCACAGACGGCAGCGAGGTATGGACTACGATAGGTGTTTCAACAGATATAATAGAGGCCAGCTGGAAGGCATTGGTCGATTCTATAGAATACAAGCTTGGCAGCATATAGCTAGACGAATGTACTTCATTGTGAAAGGCGGAAATTAATTGACACTCAATGGCAAGCTGCTGGTTGAAGGAAGAATCGTGAGGGAAGGCACTTCGCAGGATAATGACGGCGAGCACAGCTTCAGGGATAAACTGGAGAACTGTCTTGTGGAGCTGTGTTCTGCCCTTGAAATACCTGTGCCTCTTTGGCTGAAGAAAAACACAAAGGAGCTTGCTGTTTTCCGTAAAACTTTTTTTTCATCTGAACAATTCATAGAGAAGGTCTGGTTCGACAAGTTTGAAATACTGCTGACAGGCAGTGAGATCAAAAAATGATACGGCACCGATGAACTATCGTTCATTGCTCTGTATTGATTTATTTTATTACTTATTGGTATAATGTAGATGTAAGCGGTCGGAAGTGAAAAATCACGTTTGAACGAGAGGTATTGAATGCGTGTAAGCGGAAATACTGATGTACAGCCGGCTGACGTTAACATAGTTTCTAAAAGCCCTGCAATCGAGTGGATCATGATTGCTGTTTGCTCGGCTGTCTACATTGCCCTGGTTTTTTTCCTGAGAGATACTGCCGATAATGTTGGGACTCAGTTCAAACTTTTTGGCGTTATAATGAGCGATTATGTATATAGAGGCCTTGCATCACAGGTACAGCTGCTTTGTACTGTCTACCTGGCGATCAGTACCGGAAAAAGGGGGTTTACAGCATCTGTTTTGTTGAATATAACAGGTATCTGCTTTGCCTTCCTCGGTATCATCATGGGTAGTGATCTGGATGCTTTACCGGGCGCTATCACATATTTTGGCGCAATTATTATTTGCATAGTGATCTACTACTATAAAAAGGGTATTTTCAGTTACTTTAAGATGCTGTCAGAGCAGAAAGAGGAGATCACCTCCCTGTATGAAGAAATATCGGCCTCCAAGGACGAATTGAGCAGGCAGAATCAACAGCTTGTCAAATATAACAGTCTGATGAATGAAAACAAGAAAAAGCTTGAATACATGGCCTTTTATGATACTCTGACGGGACTGCCCAACAGGAAAATGATAATAAAGAAGCTGGACATGCTTATCCATTATTCAGGTGTTAACAGCACCGGATTTTCATTTATATTCATTGATATCGATAATTTCAAAGAAATAAATGACATTATGGGTCATCATATAGGCGACAGGATATTGCAGACCATTGCCGAACGATTAAAAAGCAGGCTTGACGAAAAGGATGTGGTCGGGCGTCTCGGCGGTGATGAATTTGCCTTGCTTGTCCGGCGGGAGATGAGCCGTGAGGAGATACTCAAATATGTCAATGACTTTAAAACTGCAATAGCCGAGGTATGCAGGTGTGAAAACAAGGAATTTTTCATCAATGCAAGCTTTGGGATATCGATTTTCCCTGTGGACGGAGAGACAACCGAGGATCTGCTGAAAAATGCAGATATAGCGATGCATTCGATAAAAAAATCCGGAAAAAACGGCATCAGCTTTTTCTGCAGCGAGATGCAAACCAGTTTGCTTAACAAGTCCCGAATTGAGAACGGGTTAAAATCAGCATTGAATAATAAAGAGCTCTATCTTGTTTTCCAGCCGCAATACTTCTGTGATACAGGACGCATCAGGGGATTTGAGGCGCTTTGCAGATGGTATTCTGAAAGTCTTGGCCATGTCAGTCCGTCACAGTTTATTCCGATAGCGGAGGAGACAGGCCTGATAATCGAGATCGGTGAATGGATCATGAGAACAGTCCTGAACAGGTTCAGACAGATGCAGGCGGCCAGCCAGATGGATTTTAAACTGACTATTAATATTTCAGTGGTACAGATAGTCCAGCCGTCTTTTGTCAATATGGTCAAAAGAGTCTTGCAGGAAACGGGGTTTGACAGCAGATATCTCGAATTTGAGATAACAGAGTCAGTGCTTATTTCATACCCCGAGAAGGTCATCGAAATTCTTAATCAGCTGAAGGAAATGGGAATAAGCATAGCGCTCGATGATTTTGGAACAGGATATGCTTCATTGAAATACCTGCAGATGCTGCCTATCGATACGCTTAAGATCGACAGGACCTTTGTAAGCAGGATCGGTGAAACAGAGCATGGAAATGAAATAATCGGATCGATAATCTGGCTTGCTCACAGCCTGAACATAATGGTGATCGCAGAAGGTGTGGAAAACACCGAACAGCTAGAATATCTGAAGAAGGAGAACTGCGACTGCCTCCAGGGTTTCCTGCTGAGCAGGCCCCTGGAAGAGGAACAGTTCAACAAACTGGTCGAATCAGTATAGAGACGCCAGACACCTTATTTTAGATCATTCAGGAAAGCATCGATCATTTCTTCATTTACAGCCCATGAAGTCACAAGTCTTATAGCAGAGGTATCATCACTGCATTTCGACCAGATATGGAACATGTAATTTTCCTGGAGCCCCTTGATTACGGTATTGGGCAGTATAGGGAATATTTGATTTGTCGATGATTTTGATAAAAATTCGTAACCAAGTGAAGCTATACCCTCCATTAGTTTGGCGGCCATCCTGTTGGAATGTCCTGCTAATTCGAAATACAGGCCGTCCCTAAGCAATTCTGCGAATTGCAGTCCTATTATCCAGCCCTTTGCCATCATTCCGCCCTTTTGCTTTATGTGGAATCGGAAATCTTCTTTAAGCATGTCATTGCAGATAACCAACGCTTCTCCAAGAAGTGCTCCGTTTTTAGTGCCGCCGATATAAAACGAGTCTGCCAGCCTCCCAAGATCCGACATAGTTATGTCGTTTTCATCAGAGCACAGGGCAGTCCCAAGCCTTGCCCCATCTATATAAAGCAGCATGCTGCACTCCTTGCAGACCTTGCTGAGCTGTTCCAGCTCGTATTTTTTATATATTGTGCCTATTTCAGTAGAGTTTGATATATAGACCAGCTTTGGCTTTACCATGTGCTCGTCGGTATGTGCTTCGAATGCCTTTTTTACCTGCTCTGCAGTTATTTTTCCATTGCTTGGTTCCAATAGAATGATCTTGTGTCCTGTCGATTCTATCGCCCCGGTTTCATGAATGCTGATGTGCCCTGTCGATGCGGAGATTACCGCTTCATGAGGTCTCAGGAAGGCTGATATCGCAGTGAGATTTGTCAATGTACCGCCTGATATGAAGTGAACATCTGCATTATCATTATTTATTAATTTTCTGATCAACTCCGCGGCTTCTCCGGATATCCGGTCTGCTCCGTAGCCGTCGAACTGCTCGCCGTTTATTTCAGTCAGCGCTTTTAATATCCTGGGATGAGCTCCTTCGCTGTAATCACTCATAAAGCTGTACATTTTGTCGATCCCCTCTGCGTTTTTATTTAATTTTATTACTTATAACATTTGGCGTCCACTGTAAAAATTTTTGACTTTATACGTTCATGTGCAATTATTATAAAGTCATATACCACCGCATATAGATAATTGGTGCAGTAGACCCGAGGTATCAGATCCTGTGCATTTGTCTGTTTTCGGGGGGGGTGTTCATATTGAACAGGCTCAGGATATGTTTGATATATTTTCTGGCTATGATATCAGCTTTGTCGATCACACAGATGCTTATTGATGTAAAAGAGGAAATTTTATCAGACACTTCTGCTTTAGATAATAAAAGAGAATATGTCATTTTTGTCGAGATAGAGGATAAAACGCTGTATCTTCTCGATGGCAGCGAGTGCGTGAAGGAGTACACTATTGCCTCGGGCAAGTCAGGGCTGCCGTCGCCCCTGGGACGCTGGACGATAGTGGAGAAGGGCGACTGGGGAGAGGGCTTTGGCGGCAGGTGGCTGGGGCTGGATGTCCCCTGGGGGAAATATGGTATCCATGGAACAAAGGAAAGCGGGTCGATCGGTTCTGCAGCCAGCCATGGCTGTATACGCATGTTCAATGATGATGTGGCTGAGTTGTACAGCCTTGTATCCGTCGGTACTGAGGTAGTGATCGTGAATGGCCAGTTCGGACCGTTCGGCAGGCATTTCGATGAGATCAATCCCGGAGACAGGGGAGCCGATGTGCTCGCCATACAGCGGCGGCTTAAGCAGCTGGGTTACTATAACGGTCCTCTGGACGGCATATATGAGGACGGCCTTAAAAAGGCAATCCATCAATTCCAGCGAAACAGCGGCCTAAAAGCCCACAATACGATAGACATGGAAACATGGCTTAAGATGGGGTTCCGCGAGTTTGAGTGAATATTTCTCCAAAATAATCGAAAATTACAATTTCTAGTTAGAATTTAAAAGATTCTTGTTTTTCCGTGTTCTAAAATATATTTGGACTGTTAATGTTCCGCATTGTAATGAGTATAGAAAGGCGGTATGGTCAATGCAGCACCATATTTCTAACAAAATATATCATGTTGAGATACTTCCTCCCAAACAGGATACGGAGAAGCTGGAAGCCGATTTGGAGCTGTTTGCCGCGAAATTTAACAGAGTCATGGAAAGCGGTTATTGTGCATGCATCACAGATAATGCAATGGGCCACCTTTCCTTCCAGGGCACCGAGGTTATAGAAGAGATGGGGCTTGCTGTAAATGCTGAGAATGTAATGATCCACCTTAACACATTTCATACAAAACAGGATCTGCATAACATTCTTGACTCGTGCAGAGCCCTGGGGATCAAGTACTTATTAGTAATAAGCGGCGACGGCTCCGAACGTTTGCCAAAACTTCAGCCCTCCGATGTAGGAGCCGGCGGAGCAGCAATGTCAGTCACATCTGTTGAATTGTTGAAATATATAGAAGACGAGTACCCCGATACTTTTGTTATGGGGGTTGCTTTTAATCCATATGAACCTCCCGAACATGAATTTGAAAAGCTGCAGAGGAAAATGCAGGCAGGTGCCTCATTCATAGTGACTCAGCCTATTATTGAAAGAAACAGTATCGTTGAGGAGCTGCTGGAGAAATACCCGGATGTACCTGTAATTATTGAAGCCTGGATGAGCAAAAAAATCAGCCTTCTTTCAGATGCGGTCGGATATGAGATACCTGAAGATACGCAGTTTGATCCTATCGAAACATTAAAGCTGCTTCACAGGATTTATCCGAGATGCGGCGTTTACCTGTCTCTGCTGGGATTCAAGACACAGTACCATCTGGTAAAGGATACATGGACCTGATTTTCAGGTAAGGACATGTTTAATATGGGAATACCCAATCAGATCATGTAAGGAGAATCATATGAGAATCGTAGTTTGCATCAAACAAGTTCCTGCGACCAATGAGGCCAAGATAGATCCGGAGACGAAAAGGATCATTCGTGAAGGGCAAAAGGCGGTCATTAATCCATTTGATATATATGCTGTCGAAGAAGGGGTGCAGCTCCGGGACAAGTTCGGCGGCGAAGTGATCGTTCTTTCGATGGGCCCTGATAAGGCGGCGCTCAGTTTGCGCGAGGCAATATCCGTAGGCGCAGACAGGGCGGTCCTGTTAAGTGACAGAGCATTTGGCGGTTCCGATACATGGGCGACAAGCTATGCTCTTGCGAAAGCTATAGATAAAATAGGCGACGTAGACCTGGTCATCTGTGGGAAGCAGGCTATCGATGGAGATACCGCTCAGGTTGGCCCGGGGATCGCCGCACATCTGGACTGGGTCCAGGCGACTTATGTCATGGGTGTTGAAGATGCAGATTCTGAAAGCATAAAAGTCAAACGGATGCATGAAGATGGATATGATATTTGTAAAATAGATTTTCCTGCAGTAATAACCGTGCTAAAGGACATCAACACGCCTCGTGTCCCCACCCTCAAGGGACGTCTTGCTTCCGATAAAATAGATATACCGGTCTGGAAGCCTTCTGATATAGGCGCTGAGATAGAAAAAATCGGCCTGAACGGCTCGCCGACAAGAGTTGTAAAAACTGCGCCGCCGCCACCTAGAAATGCTGTTACAAAAAGGATCGAAGGTTCGCCGAAGGATTGTGCAAGGCAGCTTGTACACGAGCTTAAAGTCCGCAGTATACTGTAATCGGAGGGAAAATTTATGTTCATTTCAAATGGTACCGATAAATCAAAATACTCCAATGTATGGGTAGTGGCCGAGTTTCTTTCCGGGAAGATACAGCCTGTTACGCATGAGATGATAGGTGCGGCCAGGGCCTTGGCCGATGCGAGAGCCTCCCAGGTCTGGGCCGTTTTAATGGGTTCCGGCGCTGCCAAGCAGGCCGGATCACTGTTTGCATTTGGGGCGGACAATGTGATTTTAGTTGATGATACAAGGCTTTCAGGTTTTATTGACGAAATGGAAGCCGACATTTTAATAAGGCTGATAGAAAAATATAACCCTGAGATAGTAATAGGTGCTGCCACTGCAAGAGGACGTGCGCTCATACCTCGTGTTGCAGTCAAAGCAAATTGCGGCTTGACCGCTGATTGCACCGAGCTTGGAATAGATCCGGAAAACGGAGATCTGCTGCAGACAAGACCTGCCTTCGGCGGGAATATCATGGCGACGATCCGCTGCTCGAATCATCGCCCTCAGATGGCTACAGTCCGTCCCAGGGTCATGAAAGCACTCGTGCCGGATCCGGGAAGATCCGGTGAGATAATTCGTGAGGATGTCATCGATAGTGATGTGACCAAAATAAAACGGATCGTTGAGAGCTTTCACAGCGGTGAAACCACTGTTAATATTGGTGATGCCCCGATAATAGTTGCAGGCGGCAGAGGTGTCAAGGGTCCCAAAGGATTTGAGCTCCTGCGGGAATTTGCGGCAAGAGTGGGCGGCGCTGTAGGGGCAAGCCGTGCAGCTGTCGACGCGGGCTGGGTCCCTTATGCCCATCAGGTCGGCCAGACAGGCCAGACGGTACAGACAAAGGTTTATATCGCCTGCGGTATTTCCGGGCAGATCCAGCATCTGGTCGGGATGCAGTCCTGTGAATTGATCATAGCAATCGACAAAAACCCGGATACTCCAATGATGCAAATGGCGGACATTGCAATTGTCGGCGATTTATTTGAAGTGATCCCGGAAATCCTGAATGAAATGGGAAATACAGAGGCAGTTATTTGAAGCTGCTGAAATAATATTGGGATATAGCATAATCTATGAAGTGAGGACCAACGTATGGACAAATCGTTTCTAAGCCCTGAAGAAATTGCGCAGAATTATATCGAGGTCGCTCGAAAAAAGGCTGAACTGCCTGCGCTTAAGCAATTCATCCTTGGGATCCTGGCAGGCGCTTTTATTGCTTTTGCCTCTGAGGGCTCAAATGCGGCGATACATACAATAAGCTCGGTGGGCCTGGCCAAAGCCCTGGCAGGTGCATTGTTTTCTGCAGGACTTATGATGGTGATTGTGGCCGGAGCGGAGCTTTTCACCGGGAACTGTCTGATCGTGATCTCATGCAATGAACATAAATCCAGCCTTGCTGCCTTGCTCAAGAACTGGGCCTTTGTATATGTGGGGAATTTTGTCGGTGCAATGATAGTTGTGTTCCTGATACTGTACTCCGGACAGTTGGACTTTTCGAATGGCCTTCTGGGCGGTTTTACGATCAAAACTGCAGTATACAAGACTGGGATGACCTTTGGAAATGCATTTTTCATGGGGATCCTCTGCAACTGGCTGGTATGTGTGGCAGTGTGGATGGCAGCCGGGGCAAAGGATATGACCGGCAAGATCCTGGCCATATTTTTTCCGATATGGCTGTTCATCACGTCCGGATTTGAACATAGTGTTGCCAATATGTATTATATACCTGCAGGCATTCTTGCAAAAGCAAACCCGGGATTTGTACAGGCTGCTGTTTCACTTGGAGTCGACCCGGAAAAGATCGCGGCCCTTAATTGGGGATCTTTTGTGACCGGTAATTTGATACCCGTTACTTTAGGAAATATAGTAGGCGGCGCAGTCTTTGTAGGTGCAGTATATTGGTTTGTTTACCTTTTCAAAAGGAAGCCGAAGCCATCAAAAGAAGCAGCAATTGAACTTCGAAGCAATAAAGTGTAAAACTGTTGATTGAAATAAGTCATGCCGGCCAAATACAAGAAATTGGCCGGTATGTTTTTTTGTAAGGAGAGTATGTGATCATTCTGAAGACTGTTAACGAGAATCTTTTACATGTTGAAGTGCTGCAGATAATATCAAATAAACCTGTTGAAAAAACTCACTAAATGCTGTAAAATAATACTAATGCAAGTAATATATGCAGGATATATGAAAAAGTACCTTTGATTGAAATGTACAGTGATCCTTTGCTTACATTATTTTTGTACGAGAAGGGATATTGTCAGATGATAAAATTATGGGGAAGACGGTCATATTTACTTATCGCAGCGGAACTGATCCTATTGATTCTCTTTTTATTGAGCTTATTTAGTTTTCTAACAAAAGGCAGTACAATCCTTGATATTTTTATGATGATATTAGCCTTCATTGCATTGTCAGCCAACTCCTTACATATGTTTTTTTCCGTCTCGTCAATAAAGGAAACACGTATTTTTTCCGAATACTTAAGATCCATAGAGGATGTCGGCTCTCTGAGGGATATGCCTGCCAGCATGAGTAAAAACGATCAGGTAAAAGAGCTAGTGGGAAGCATATTGGCAGTAACAGATAGATGCGGGTCACAGAGTAATCTCAATAAGGATGAGGTTGAAACAATAGCGGGTAAATGTAATGAACTGCATGAATTGTATCAGGATATCAGTAACGTGAGCACCAGCTCGGGAAATTTAGCCGGCATAATGAAGGAAACAGCAGACATTTCAGAAGATATTGCGGCGGCGACACTTGATATTGCCAGTTCTGCACAGAATATCACTGACAGGACATCACAAGGAGTGCAGGTTGCAGAAGAAATAAGCACAAGGGCACAGGAGATCAATAACAGGGTCGTTGAATCACAGGCTAAAGCGCAGCAAATATTTAGTGAAGTAAAGGTGGAGCTGGAAGATGCCATTGAGGAAGCTAAAATTGTTGAACAAATATCGGTTTTGTCAGATTCCATCATAAAGATAACCGCTCAAACGAACCTCCTTGCATTGAATGCGAATATAGAAGCAGCAAAAGCCGGAGAGGCAGGGAGAGGGTTCGCAGTAGTTGCCAATGAGATCAGGAAGCTTGCTGAGCAGTCCAAGCAGGCTGTTTCAAAGATCCAGGGTATAACCTCACAGGTAGAGAGTTCGGTTGGCAACCTTTCCACATGCTCCAACAGGATTCTTGGTTTTATGTCCGAGGATGTCAATGACGATTATACTTCTATGCTGGAAACTGCACGCAGGTATAATGATGATGCCACGTTTATCAATGATATGGTAAGCGGATTCAATATGACATCTAAAGAGCTCCTGGCGACAGTGGATAATGTGCTTGCGTCGATTGACAACATATCGCTGGCATCGAGCAACGGCGAGAAGAGAATAAAGGATATCAGAAAAAGCATGGGTTCTATCTCCGAAAGGTTTGGAGGCATTCTTGAGGATCTGAAAATGTCATTGCATATGTAAAACAATAAAACATATCAGGAGGTAATAGTATGTCACAGTGGAAACTTGAAACCTATGATATTCCAGGATGCAGGGTCGTCAATACTGAAGGTATCGGACAAGCAACTGCAGCTGATGTGAGAAAGGTCACGGAATATGTTCTCAAAAAAGGGAAGAGCTTTGGCGGTAAATGGGGATACATACCGATGATCGAAAAAATGGATCCCATATTTGATGCGGAAACGCAGCAGGAATTCGCCCTAATGCATCAGCGCTGTGAAGAGGCTGGTTGCATCGCGTTTGGATTTGTTGCAGGCGGCCTTGCAGCAATAAAGGTCCAGGCAAAACGACATCAGCAGGCATCACATGCCGAGGGGATCCAGACCGAGTACTTCAGGACACTCGAAGAAGCTATTGAATGGATGAAATCGCTTGGTCTGTAAAGCTATCTGTTATCGGGGTCAGGCTTGAAATATTCCTTTATTATTACTTATAATAATAAAGGAATATTTCAAGCCTGACCCCGAA
>JAEYRV010000043.1 GCA_023435305.1 Bacillota bacterium | reverse complement strand
GTGGGGAGCATAGGCTGTTTGTGAGTTTCCATAACTCTGCAATATCCGTATTATGTGCCCTGTGTATAGACCATATTCAATAAACTCAATGACATCATCCCCACAACTCAAAAAAATGTGCACCCGCGTATCTGCCCACGTATCTGCCCACGTATTTGACTACGTATCTGCCCACGAATTTGACTACGTATCTGCCTATGTATCTGATCACATATCTGCCGGGTTCGAGAAATGGTATCCATGTGTTGGGTCACACATTTACATGATATAAATCGAGCAAAAACCGTTGCATAATAAACCAAATTGTGGTAAAATGGAACACAAGTTCGAGATATGTAATGGAGGTGGCCAAATGGATCTGAGACAGATTACGGAGTTCTTGTTAAGGGCGAAAAAGGCGACCTACGCAGGGAAAGGGCCGGAGGCGGCTCCATCGAGACCTGTGTCACATGATTTGCAGTATACCGAGGGAGACTTGCTCTATATCGATACCTATCTGGGCGGTGAGAAATTTGCCGGAGAGGAGGCTGTATGGGAAAACGGACAGCCCATCTGGGCCATGAACTACTGCGGGAGGACCATAGCAGAAGGCTTTTCCGGGGATTTTCTGAAGGAAGCGCTGGCCAATGTGCCGTTTGATAAGCCCTACAGAGGACCATCAGAGTACCGCAGCGGTGAGTATTCGTATATATGCAGCGTTACAGGCGATTTCCACTGGTACAGCGGATTTGAAGAAATATTCAATGGTGGGCACAAAGTATATGAATGTATGTTCCACGGCGGAGATGTGAAGTGATCCATTTCTGTGTGAAACAAGGCAAGGATAACTTTTGCCCATGAAAAGGAGTGTGAATAATGGCAAGAAGTATAATAGATGCGGCAAGGACTCATTTCGAAATGTCCTTTAAAATGCTGCAGGAGCTGATCGTTAAATGCCCTGATGAGCTATGGGATAAAAAGCGTGGAGGTTACGTGTTCTGGCAGCAGATCCTTCATGCACTGGCCGGTGTCAATTACTGGATGAGGCTGAGCAATGAAAGCTTTACTGAGCCATTTGCGGGGAAGGTATTATATCCTGAACTGGAAGGTGACCCGGTAGACAGTTTGACGAAAGAAGAACTGCAAGGGTATTTCAATGAAGTCGCTGCTATATGTGGAGCATTCTTTGAAGGTAAGGATGATTCGTGGCTTGGGTCGGCATGCGTATTATATGATAAGATAATCAATATGGATATTGTGTTCATGCTCATCAGACATATGCAGTATCATACAGGCCATTGTGACAGTATTCTGAGGGAAAGCGGCTTTGAAGCAGTTGAGTGGCTTGATTATTTTGGGGAATAAAATATACTCTTTAGCATGCGTCTGATTTGGGCCGAAACATACGGATAGGTGCGTGCTGCAATGGAGCTGCAATTGAGCGGCAATGGAACTGCAATGGAACTGCAATGGAAAGGAGACTATTATGTCAGAATACATAAAGATTTATGATTCCATATTGGATAAAATTGTCTCATGGGTAAAATCCGAACACGCTATAAGGCTGGCTTTTATTATCGGATCAAGGGCGAGGAGCGACCGGCCTGCTGATGAATGGTCGGACATGGATATAGTGATCGCAACTAACGATACGGATATGCTGTTGCAGAGTTCAGACTGGCTGCTCAAAATCGATGTGCCTAAAGTCATGTTCAATGAAAGGACTCCCACTGGTGACACGGAACGCCGTGTGTTATTCGAGTGCGGCATGGATGTTGATTTTATTATTATACATACTGATAGCATAAAAGCCTCAATGAATGATGGAATAGTTTCAATGATCGTAAACAGAGGAGTAAAAGTAATCGTTGACAAGGACGCACTGGCTGGCGATCTCAAGGCACCGGACAAATATGTCCCTCAGAACCGGCTGCCCGGGTATGATGACTTTATGAATGCGGTTAATGATTTTTGGTTCCATTCTGTCTGGACAGCAAAGAAAATGCGGCGCGGCGAGTTTTTGCAGGCTAAATCCTGCTGCGACATTTATATGAAGCATATACTGATAGAAATGTTGAGATGGCAGGCATACTGTAAAAATGGTGTTGAGTTTGATACATGGCACGACTTCAGGTTTTTCGAGAAATGGGTGGATCCTGCAGTTTTGCAGCCATTGAAGAATGCCTTCGCTCATTATGACAGTGAAGATATCTGGGATGCACTGTTTGTTACCATGAACCTGTTCAGAGAGGTCGGCAGAGAAACAGCGGCCATGTTGAAATATGATTATCCGTGTGAGGCCGACGATTTTGCATCGGATTATACAAGAACACTGTATAAGGGAAGGCAAAAATTCTGATACTGGTATATGCAGTGCACTGGATGCATTAATCTGGTCGATCGGTAATTTTTCAATATGTGCCGGCAGGATCACAGCATATGTATCTCCATGCATATTTTCGGGCGGCAGCGCCAATTTTTTCGATAGTTTAATATCCATCCTGTATTATGATAAAATGTAACCATACATTGTCGCAGGTTATTTTATCCCTGACGGAGGCATATATGGGGCTCAGGATAGTTTATGGCAGGGCCGGGAGCGGAAAAACCAGCTTCTGTTATAGTGAAATAAAGAACAGTGTGAATAATAATCACGCAAGCACTGACGGCATTGATCATGATGCATCAAAACCCGTGCTGCTGATCGTGCCGGAGCAATTTTCCCTCCAGGCGGAAAAAAACCTGGCGAACCTGTCGGGTGCATCAGGGATATGCAGGGCAGAGGTATTGAGCTTCAGAAGGCTTGCGTTCAGGGTTTTCAGCGAGGTCGGCGGAATAACACGCCGTCATCTTGATTCTGCGGGAAAGAGCATGCTGCTTTTCAGAATATTGGACAAGCTTGGCGGCGAGTTGAAGTTTTTTGCCCGGGCGGCACTCAGGAAGGGTTTTACCGAGACCATATCCGATGCGATAACCGAGTTCAAGAGATACGATATTACACCCGATGAACTGTCTCAAACAACCGACAAACTGCAGGACGGGCTGCCGCTCAAGGACAAGCTCCGCGATCTGTCCCTTGTCTACTCAGAGTTCGAAAAAATGCTGCACAAAAACTATCTCGATGCGGATGATGATTTGCTGGAGCTGTACAAAAAGCTTGACCAGTCGACTCAATATGATGGCGCGGAGATATGGATAGATGAATTTTCTGGCTTTACGCCACAGGAATATAAAGTAATAGTAAAACTCCTTAAAAAAGCAGCCCGAGTTACGGTATGCCTTTGCACTGATTGCCTTTCAAATGATCCCGAAGATGCTGCTCCTATGGTATTCGGGCCTGTCAGGAATACTGCGGTCAAGCTGATGCGGCTGGCTGCAGAAGAGGGGATCAGTGTCGAAAGACCAGTCAAGCTTGGGGGATCAGCAGACAATGGCACCAACTGGACAAGGGATTCGAAAGGCGCTGATATTGCCAAAGGCCTGAATGGCAGAAGATCCATAAGGTTTATGGATTCTGAGGTATTGGGACATCTCGAGCAAAATTTCTATAAATACCCTTATACAAAATTCACCGGTCTTTCAGAGGATATTTGCATAACTGCCTCTGCAAATCCATATTCGGAAGTCGAGGATACGGCCAGGGACATAATCAGGCTTTGCAGAGAATGCGGCTACCGGTACAGGGATATCGCGGTGACCATGCGAAATCCTGACAGCTACAGCAGTATTGTCAAAAGCGTTTTCAAACGCTATGGAATACCTTTCTTTCTGGACGGAAAGAGAGATATTGACGGACATCCGCTGATAGTATTCATCTTATCCGGTCTTGAAATATTCACGAGCAGCTGGTCTTATGAAGCGGTATTCAGATATGCCAAAACAGGACTTTTATCAATTGATCGGGATGATCTGGACATTCTTGAGAATTATGTTCTCGCAAACGGGATCAGGGGGAATGTGTGGAAGAGGGAAAGCGACTGGGATTACCCTGTGGACAGCAGCCGACGGGGGCAGGAGCCTTCCGGCCGGGAAGCAGAGCTGTTATGCAGGATCAACGCGGCAAGGAGAAAGCTTGCAGAACCTTTGGATGCTTTCAGGCTGAAAACAAAAGGCGGTGTTGGCGCGGTTGCATTTTGCACTGCTTTATATGAGCTGCTGCGTGATACTGGAGCAGCGGAGAAAACCGAGGAACTCTCCAGAAGGTTTGCCGATAATGGGAAGCTTGACAAGGCAAACGAATACCGTCAGGTTTGGAATATAGTTATGAATGTCTTCTCCCAGATAGTTGATGTACTTGGAGAAGAAACATTAGGGACCGAACGATTTGCCGAAATACTGTCTGCAGGTTTTGCAGGACATAAAATGAATCTTATCCCCCCTGCGCTTGATCAGGTTCTCGCCGGGAGTATTGAAAGAGCCAGAAGCCATGATATAAAAGCGCTCTATATACTTGGCGTGAATGAAGGTGTTCTGCCAGGCGGCAAAGGAGATGAGGGCCTTCTTTCCGATATGGACAGGGACAGCCTCGGGCAGCTTGGGCTGGAATTGGCCGGCAATACTAAAAGTCGTTCGCTGGAAGAAAGATTCATGGTATATATGGCGCTGGCAACACCCTCAAGGTATCTATGGCTCAGCTATCCCGCAGCCGACAGGGAAGGAAAGGCATTGAGGCCATCGCGTCTCATATCTGAGGTCAAAAGGATAATTCCCCGGGCAATCGAAAAAAGCACAGTGATTGGCCATGAAGGCGGACTTCCGCTGCCATCGGCGCCAGAGCCGGTATTTGATGAGATGGTCTCCCAGCTTCGCAGGCGTTATGACGGCGAGCAGATCCATGAAGGCTGGAAAGACATTTACAAATGGTTTGAGAATAAAAGTGTGTGGAAGGATAAGTGCAGGACCATAGTTGATGGACTGGACTATACAAACCAGGCACAGAGCCTGACAGGCGACAGGGCGGCCAGACTTTACGGCAGACCTGTCTTTACAAGCATTTCTCGAATGGAGGCATATGCCTCATGTCCATTCTCTTTTTATGTAAAATACGGCCTCAGAGCAAAGGAACGGCGCATATTCAGCTTCGATCCGACGGATGTAGGCACGTTCATGCACAATATTATAGACGATTTCTCAAGGCTGCTGGTGAAAAACAACATCAGCTGGCGCAAGCTTGACAGCAAATGGTGTTCAAATCAGGTTGCAAGGCTGGTTGATCGTCAAATAGCATCACAGGGGAAAAGTGTACTGGGAAGCAGCAAAAGGTATCTTTATGTTTCCGACAGGCTTAAAAAAACAGTTGTAAAGGCCTTGATGCTGATAAGCAAACATATTCAGGCAAGCGGCTTCGAACCTGCCGGCTATGAGGTCGAGTTCGGCGAGAACGGCAGATACCCGCCTATTACCATAGAGCTGCCTTCCGGCGAATGTGTGAAAATGACCGGCAGGATAGACAGGATAGACTCGATGACAAATGAAGACGGCACTTATCTTAGGATAATAGATTATAAATCGGGAAACCGGGCTTTGAAGCTCGGCGATGTGTATTATGGCCTGCAGCTGCAGCTGTTGACCTATCTTGACGCTGTTCTTGGAATGGAAGAGGAGGCAGCACAGGATAGCTCATATTTGAATGCATGCGTGAATGAAAACGGGGAGGCATATACTGCAGATGGCATGGAGCCGGCAGAGGGTACGGACCAGGCGGAAGGCCCAGGTGAGTCGGAAGGGTTAGTCAAGCCGGAGGGATCAGGCATGCAGGAGGGTTCGGGTATGCTGGATAATCCAGGCACACCGAAAGGAGCAGGCATACCAGAAAACTCAGTCATAGCGGAAGACTCAGTTATAGCGGAGGCTTCAGGTAAGGCACAAGGAAGACATTTGCCCGCGGGGGTTTTATATTTCAGGTTGAATGATCCGTTAGTCAGGTGCAGCAGAAACAGCACCGAAGAAGAAATAGAAAAGGCGATCCTGAAAGAGCTGAGGATGAAGGGCCTTGTACTTGCAGATGTAAAGCTCATCAAGGAAATGGACAAGGATCTGTCAGGCGATTCATTGATTATACCGGCCAGGATAAATAAAGACGGCTCTCTCGGCAGATCATCTGCTGCAACAAAGGAGCAGTTCACTGTGTTAAGAAGTCATGTAAGGAAGCTGCTGGCATCCATCGGAACCGGGATATTGGATGGAAATGTTGCTGTCAGTCCTTATAAGAAACGGACAGCTTCAGCATGCACATATTGCAGCTACAGCTCCGTATGCCAGTTCGACACGTCGATGAAGGATAACCGTTACCGTATACTTGCGGATATGGATGAGGCAGAACTGTGGAAGCTTATGGGCAGCGGTTGCGGCGATAGTGTTGACAGTAGCAGTGATGGTAATTAGGTGATAGTAATTAGGCGGTATGTAAAGCTAATGAGCAGATAATGTTGACTTATACCTGTGAAGGGATATGTGGGAAATGGCAAACAAATGGACTGAGGAACAGCTGAGTGCAATAACCGAAAGAGGATGCAACCTGCTTGTAGCAGCTGCTGCAGGCGCAGGTAAGACGGCTGTTCTGGTAGAGAGGATCATCAGAAAAATAACCGACAGGGAAAATCCTGTGGATATTGACAGGCTTCTTGTTGTTACGTTTACAAATGCCGCCGCGACAGAGATGCGTGAAAGGATCGGCAATGCACTGGCAGATGCGCTGGAAGCTGAACCCTCCTCTGCGAATCTTCAAAAGCAGATGGCTTTACTTGATCGTGCCAGTATAATGACGCTCCATTCCTTCTGCCTGGAGGTAGTCAGAAGCCATTTCCATGCACTCGATCTGGATCCGATGTTCCGCATAGCGGACGAAACAGAATGTACTCTGATGCGGCTCGACGCACTTGAGCAGTTGTTTGAGCAAAAATATGAGAATGAAGATAAGGACGGAGTATTTTTTCAACTGGTGGACAGCTATGGCGGCGGACGCGATGACACCTCGCTGCGCGATATCGTCATGACGCTGCACCGCTTCACCAGCAGCCACCCGTGGCCCGGCCAATGGCTTGCCGCCCAGGCAGAAGCGTACAACGCAGGCGCTTCTGCCTGTTTGAGCAGCACCCCATGGACTCGCGTGCTGCTCAAAGCTGCCGCCGCCGAGCTGCAGGGCCTGACGGCCCTGCTGGAAAGGGCGGCAGCGCGGGCAAGCCAGGCAGAGGGCCTGGAGCCGTACTGTGGTGTCCTTGACAGCGACCTGGAGCAGCTGGAAGACCTGCTGGCATTATGCCGCGTAGCCCTGTCGGAGGAAGCATCCTCAGAAAGCTTTAACGAGATATGGGACAGGCTGCACGCAGCCTTTTCCTCCTTTGAACCTGCCAGACTGCCAAGATGCGGCAAAAACGCCGATAAATCGGCACAGGATGATGTAAAGGCTGTCAGGAACACGATGAAGGAGAGAATCAAGAAGCTCTGTTCAAGCGGCTTTGATGCCTCTTCGAAGGATATGACAGAAGATTTTTGCAGGCTTTATCCCCAGCTTAAATATCTCTCCGAAATGGTCATGGAATACGAAGAAATATACCGTCAAAAGAAGAAGGACAAAGGCCTTCTGGATTTTAATGATCTGGAGCATTTCTGCCTGAGGGTGCTCCTTGAGGATGAAAAACCGACAGCGGCCGCCTGTGAGCTAAGAGAGCGCTATGATGAAATACTGGTGGATGAGTATCAGGACAGCAACCTTATCCAGGAGCTCATCCTGAGTACAGTTTCCGGAAATCAGGACGGCAGGTACAATATATTTATGGTAGGTGATGTAAAACAGAGTATTTACAGGTTCAGGCAGGCAAGGCCGGAGCTGTTCCTGTCGAAATATTCGACTTATCATCACGAGCATGGGTTTGATGACATGGTCATCCAATTATACAAGAATTTCAGGAGCAGGCCCGAGGTCATAAACAGTGTAAATTACATATTTAAGCAGATAATGTCCTCTGAGGTAGGGGAGCTTGACTATACAAAAAATGAGTATCTAAATCCCGGTGCAGAATTTCCGCAGCCACAGGAGAATTGCACTGTGGGAGGCGCAGTTGAACTGCACGTACTGGACCTTACTTCCGAGGAATGTGAGATTACTGCGGACACTTTTAATCAGGACTCGGTGAACCAGAACTCCGACTCGCCTGATGCCGTCGGCACAGTAACTATAACCGCTGAAATATCATCAGCAGCCGCGGGCATATCGCCTGCCGCCACTGCCGCAACAGCAAATCCAGCTTTGGCAGCGGATAGTGAAGGTGATGATGCCGACATTCCTGAGGAAGAGTCTCTTGACAATATACAATGCGAAGCAAGGCTGGTTGGCAGCAGGATAAAAAGTCTTGTTACACACAAACCCGACGGCTACTGTGTATATGATAAAAAGCTAGGCAGCTACAGGCCTGCTGAATACAGAGATATAGTCATACTGATGAGAGCCACCAGAAACTGGGCAGAGGTTTTTACTGACGAGCTTGCGGCAATGGGCATACCTGCGTACGCAGATGCCGGACTTGGCTATTTCAGGACTGTTGAAGTAGAAACGATGCTCTCACTGCTGCAGATAATAGACAATCCATTGCAGGATATCCCGATGCTTGCTGTGCTTCGCTCTCCCATAGGAGGCTTCAGCACGGACGAGTTGGCCGATATCAGGCTGGCCGACCGCTCTTCATCTATTTATGAGGCTATGGTGAAGCTGATAGGCGACGATGCAGACGTACAGCAAAATATCCAGTGTTCCGAAGCCTTTACCGCAAAAACCGGGAAATTTATCAATGATCTTCAGAGATGGAGAGACATATCACAATATACACCTACCGACGAGCTTGTGTGGCAGCTTCTCCTTGAAACAGGTTATTACAGCTATGCGGGAATACTGCCAGGCGGAATTGAACGTCAGGCCAATCTGCGAATGCTGTTTGAAAGAGCAAGACAGTATGAAGAAACAAGCTACAGAGGCCTGTTCAACTTTATCAATTTTATAAACAAGCTCAGAAGCGGCGGCGGTGATATGGGCAGTGCAAAGATACTGGGAGAGAACGACAATGTGGTCCGCATTATGAGCATACACAAGAGCAAAGGCCTTGAGTTTCCTGTTGTTATCGTTGCCGGCTGCGGCAAAAAATTCAACATGCAGGATCTGAATTCATCCATACTCCTGCATCAGGAGCTTGGCTTCGGGCCTGATATGGTGGATCTGGACAAGCGAACCATCACACCATCTCTTCCCAAAATGGCGATAAGGCAAAAGCTAAGGCTCGAAACGCTTTCTGAGGAAATGCGTATTCTTTACGTCGCGTTTACAAGGGCCAGGGAAAAGCTGATTATTACAGGCTGTGTTAAGGATATCAAAAAACGATGTGAAGCATGGTGCTCCAGTGCAGCAGATGGTGAGGACAAACTGCCTGCTTATAGTATGATGCAGGCTGCGAATTATCTTGATTGGATCGGAGCAGCAGTTGCCAGACATATTTCCGCCGATATTGTCAGACAGGCGGCCGGAGCTGATAACGGCACCATCCTACCAAAGGATGATTCTATATGGGAAGTAAAGCTTTGGGGCAGAGGAGTCTCTTCTGTGAAAAAGTCAGCTGCTGAGGCCGAATCAAGCATCAATGACTGGTTGAACCCGGAAAAGGACAGCCTGCCAATTGAGCAGGATACGGATAAGTTCCTGAGAGCTCTGGAATGGGAATATCCTTATCAGTATCTTGCATCAATACCTGCCAAGGTATCAGTGACCGAGCTGAAACGAAGATTCATGCAGGAAGAGCAGTCCGAGTCGGCTATGCCGTTCATTCAGCCAATGATCGAAAGGCCATTGTTCATGGAACCGGAAAAGGGCCTGAGCGCGGCGCATAAGGGCACGGTCATGCACTTTGTTATGCAGCATCTGGAGCTTGGCAGACTTAAAGAGGCAGGTTCAAAGACAGGCTCAAATATAAGCTCAAATGCAGGCTCAAATCCAAGTCATGATGCAAGCCATGATGCAGGCCTAAATGCAGGCCTAAATACAAGCCTAAATGCAGACATGCTCAATGAGATCAGTTCTCAGCTGGCTTCGATGAAGGACAGGGAGCTGTTGACCCAGGCGGAGGCGGATTCAGTCAAGCCTCAGGCCATAGCGGCGTTCTTTGATTCTTCAGTTGGAAAGCTTATGCTGGATAAACATGAGTCAGTGCACAGGGAAACGGCATTCAATATCGAAATCAAGTGTTCAGAGATATATGGCGCCTTACCGTCAGAGCATACATCCGATCTGGATGCGATGCTTCTGCAGGGAGTTATTGACTGTTGGATCGAGACAGGTGAAGGGCTTGTGCTGCTGGATTATAAAACCGACTTTGTACCGGCCGGAGGCTCAGAGGTCATAAAGCAGAGGTACAGGGTCCAGATCGACTATTATACTAAGGCCTTGGAGAAGATAACGGGCAGAAAGGTGACCGAGCGTTGCCTGTATCTTTTCAGCAGCGGTGAGCTTCTGATTTACTAAATACAAAATGGAACAATTTTCGAGATTACAGAGTCTATTTAGACAAACAATAAGAGCGATATAGTGCATATTTGACAGAAAAATTTATACTCACTAAAGAAATGGGGAACAAAATGAATACCAGACAGAAACTTTCGGTAAAAACAGCAGCTGTTATCCTTATTCTTGGACTTCTGCTCAGCGGCTGTGCCAGTGACAAATTTCAGAATCAGAATCAGGATCCAAGCCAAGGTGCACCGAACACCGCACTGCAGCCCGAAGACACAGATCAGGCTGGCAAGGATGGTGGTAACAATATGGACATTACTAACGAAAACCCGGATGAGGGAGCGGCCGACAATAGCGGAAACGATCAGGAAAGTCCGGAAAAAGCCATGCCAGAGCCTATCGACCTGAGCGTCGTCAAGCCCAATGAGGCGGGCAGGGTCATGGTAGTAATGTTCCACAATTTTATTGAAAAATATGAAAAGGGAGATAAGGCCTATACAACGACATTCGATGCTTTCGAAGAGCTTCTGGAGACCCTTTATGCTTCCGATTACAGACTTATAAGCCTGAATGATTATATCAGCGGGAATATAGACACACCTGCCGGCTGCATACCGATGGTGTTCACTTTTGATGATGGAACCCCGGGACAGTTCAATCTTATCGAGGAAAATGGCGAACTGAAGGTGAATCCGCGTTCTGCCGCAGGTATAATAGAGGAATTCAACAAGACACATCCCGATTTTGGCGTCAAAGGCACATTTTTTGTTAACCTGGGCAACCAGACATTTGCGGGAGCCGGAACACTTGAGCAGAGACTGGAGTATCTTGTCGGAAAAGGCTTTGAAATCGGCAATCATACATACTCTCACATAAATCTGAAGAAGGATGGCAAAACTGCAGAAATCATTCAAAAAGAGATCGGCGGTAACCAGAAAAGAATGTCCGAGCTGATCCCGGGCTACTCCTTCACCACATTCTCTCTGCCATACGGCGCTCCTGCCAAGGAACTTGTACAATATGTGATCAAGGGAGAATATGAAGGGACTGCATATGAAAACAAGGCTATAATGGAAGTTGGCTGGGACCCGGCCCAATCTCCGTTCAATGAGAAGTTCGACCCGCTGTCGACGCACAGGGTCAGATCCTCCGGAATCGACCCGGTAGATCAGGATCTTGCATGGTGGCTTGAAAACATGAAGCGCAGCAACCAGTATGTGAGTGACGGGGATCCGAACACCGTTACAGTTCCGGCAGATTATGAAGACCTTATCAACATAGAAAGTCTTGGTGATAGAAAGCTGGTAACATACTAAAGCGGATAACAGAGGATAACATCGGAGGAAATAGAAACGGTCAGGCGTGATATAAAACCTGACCGTTCATTTTTTAACGATATCATGCAAGCAAAGGCACGCTCTTTCTGATAAACTCGGAAATCAGCGCATGACCGGCTTCGTTTGGGTGAATGCCATCTTCGCACAAGAGTCCTAGATAATTCCTTGTCTCAAGGAACGCTCTGCGGATGTCGATCAGCGCCACATCCTTGGCTGCTGAAAGCTTAAGTACAGCAAGGTTGTACATTTCATGCCACCTGTATATGTGCTCCTCGTCGCCGAGCCAGTTAAGTATGTTTTCGGCATTGAGACCTCTTGAGATCCAGGAAAAATACCTGCGGGCATTCAGCGGCGGCAGGGAAAACAGGACCGGCGTGCTTCCGGCTTTTTTTACATCGTCTATTATTTCGGAATAATATTTTTCAAATTCTTCAATAGGCGTATTTGGTAAGTGAATAGCTTCCGGGTTCTCCGATATGGCCTTCCAGTCGAAATCGCAATCGTTTCCGCCAAATTCAAGAGCCGTGTATTTATACCCGGGCAGCTCAGAGGCATGCTTCTCGATCAGCTGTCTGCCGACTGTTATTGTACAGCCGAATTTTGCATAATTATCTACCTTGATGTCGCTGTTGCGCATGCCTAATATGTTTAGAAAACTGTTTTTCAAAAATATATATCTTCCTCTGATGGCGTCGAATATAACGCCCTTCATTATGGAATCTCCAAATATGCAAATAGAATCTATCACTTTTTCACTCCTCTGGTAAAATAATATAATCTAATATTGAATATTATATTATGTGATATGCGATGTGTCAATATACAATGCGATGATGCTTTAAAAATTATTTACATAATGGTATTATGTATAGTAGAATATTAAAGAATTCGTCGAAAAAAGGAGTTAATCCATGGGAGAGCATGACTGCGGCAATCGGGAGCAGGTCTGTGAAGAACTTGGACAGCTTAAGGAAAAACTGGCGTCGGAACGCCCTGTCAAATGGCCGGAATTTCCGGATATCAGCTTGTATAAGGACCAGGTCCTGTCGTATATGTTCAGGCAGCTGATTAACTTTGAAGGTGACGGACAGCTCACATCAGCCATGATAAACAATTATATAAAGGATGGGCTGCTGCCCAGGACCGACGGAAAGAAATACTCCCGTGAGCATCTTGCGGGTCTGACGGAGATCTGCCTTCTCAAGCAGGTGCTATCCGTGCGGGATACAGGCTTCCTGCTCAAGCAGGAGCTTTCAAAGGAAGACCATGAGGAATTCTATACGAAGTTCATACAAATCCTTGACAACAGTCTGAGGGAAACAGCCGAGCTGATAAATGCCCAGTGGGACATGGAGGCATTGTCGGATATGACATTGAGACTTGCCGTTTCGAGTTATTGCGACAAGCTTGCATGTGAAAGACTGATTGAAATAATGCGCACAAAGCTCTTGTCGGACGAGAAGAAAAAGACGGACAAAAAAGCGGAAAAGAAACCCGAAAGAAAGACATCAGAGCCGACGGCCGGCTGATTGATGATCCTGCTGATAATGGAGCGTCGATTATGCAGTTCAGAAGAGCTAAAGAACAAGATGCGGCAGTTATAATGAAAATTATCGAACAGGCGCAGGCCGATCTTAAGGAAAGTGGGATCGACCAGTGGCAGAACGGCTACCCCAATATGGAGGTCATACTCAATGATATTATGCATAACAACAGCTACGTGCTCATTGAAGGTGACCAATTGATCGGCACCGCTGTCGGCACCGCTGTAATATCATTCGACGGTGAAGAAACCTACAGTAAAATATATAATGGCAATTGGATCAGCGCCGGCCAATATGCGGTAATACACAGGATCGCCATTGCCCGGGAATACAAGGGAAAGGGCCTTTCCTCCGGGATCATTGAAAATGCTGAAGCAATGTGCCGTGAAAGAGAAGTCCGCAGCATCAGAGTCGATACACACAAAGACAATATATCGATGCAGAAAATGCTTTCAAAAAACGGCTTCAAATATTGCGGGATCATTTACCTGAAGGACGGAAGCGAGAGACTTGCATATGAAAAGCTTCTGTGACTTCATCCATCGCCTCATCCACAGTTTCATCAAAATCTGTACGGAAAGTATCAACATATCACATTTTCAAATTTGTCACCGAAAGCATCAGCATTTCATATTACCAAATGTGTCATCGAAAGTATTAACATATTGCATTGCCAGATTTGTCAACGAAAGCATCAGCATTTCACGTTATATAATTTGTCACTGAAAAGATCAGTGTTTCACACTCTAATTTGTCACTGAAAAGATCAGTGTTTCACACTCTGATTTGTCACTGAAAAGATCAGTGTTTCACACTTTAATTTGTCACTGAAAAGATCAGTGTTTCACACTCTGATTTGTCACTGAAAAGATCAGTGTTTCACACTTTAATTTGTCACTGAAAAGATCAGTGTTTCACACTCTAATTTGTCACTGAAAAGATCAGTGTTTCACACTTTAATTTGTCATTGAAAGTATCTGTATTCACAAAAAATGTCAGCAAAAGTGTAAACAAACATATCGCTTTATTCGCTGTAAATCATTATTGGTTTCCATAATACCAGGATTATGGTAAACTAATTGAAGCTGAATCCTTGATGTTTAGGGAGCGGGGGAGAAATACAGCTTTATTGGGGTGAAGCCATAAGACAGCGGGGCAGCGGCAATGGACGATCTGCCTCGTAAAACACGCAGACAGCGAATTATGGCAGGGTATACTCTTTTACCTAACCCGTCAACTAACCTCGCAAGCCAATAAAAAGAGGGGGATATATAATGTCACTAAAGAGAAAACTTTTGACATCAGTTCTCGCACTTTCCCTGACTGCCGTTTTATCCGCACAAACGACTTTCGCCTATTCAAATGTAACACTGAAAAACGGCATGAGAAGTGACGATGTATACACTCTGCAGGAAGATCTCAACAAACTGGGATTAATGTCGGTAAAGCCCACCGGCTACTATGGCTCCATCACAAAAGCAGCTGTTCTTGAAATGCAGAAGAAGTACGGTCTGTTGACGGACGGCATAGCAGGAAAACAAACATTGGGCAAGCTCGACAGCCTGATGGGGAGAAATGCCGCAGAGACCAAAGCTTCGGCGGTTTCGGAGGGTTCGGCGGCTTCAGAGAATTCGGCGGTTTCAGATAATTCGGCGGTTTTGGAGACTTCCGTGACTTCAGACATTTCGGAGGCTTCGGAGGCTTCGACGGCTTCAGGGACTTCAGCGGCTTCAGAAGTTTCAGAAGCTGGGGATGCAAATACTGTGGCAGCCGTGGCAGCAGAGGATAATGGGGCAGCAAAGACTGCAGCCGAAAGCATAAAGAACTCAAGAGGAGAGCAGAGGCTGGCAGAGAACATTATCGAATATGCAAAAAGATTCAAGGGTGTCAAGTATGTATGGGGAGGAACTACCACAAAAGGATTTGACTGTTCAGGATTCACAAAGTATGTTTTTGGACATTTTGATGTGACAATTGACAGAAATTCAACGGCGCAGGCTAAGAACGGGTCCTACATAAAGAAAGCGGACCTGATGCCTGGAGACTTAGTGTTCTTTGACACCAACGGTGGAAATAACCGCATAAACCATGTAGGGATATATATCGGCAACGGAAATATGATCCATTCTTCATCCAGTCACAAGGGTGTAGTCATATCTACCATCAGCAGCGGATTTTATGCAAAAAGCTATATGACAGCAAGAAGAGTTCTGTAATAAACGCTTGTGCGGATAAACAAGCAAAACAAAAAAGTGCAGACTTCATGATATCAGCAAACTGATGCCATGAGGTCTTTCTTTTTCTGGAAAATGAGCCGGGCTAAGATCTTAGAGTTCGAAAGAATACATACAAAATAGAATCTATACACTGATGATAATAAAAATAACTCTGCAAAGCCATATGATGAGTTTTATCTATGATAGATTCTTATTGCCTGGATGAATTTGCAAGTAAGGGCAGCATAGCTTTGCCAAACTGGATGAATTTGCAAGTAGGGGCAGCACGCCTCGGTCAAACTGGATGATTTTTCAATTAGGGGCAGGCAAACCGCTCGTTTTATTGCAATTACTCAATGTTTAGATTACATAATTCGGGTTTTACCGTGTTATGTTATCGAGATATAACAATAATGCTGCCCCTAATTGAAAATTCATCCAAGTAGATTTTTTAGTAACGTGGGTGAGGACAGGCGGATGACTGATTGCCATACAGATTGATTCATACCACCTCTGCTTCGGAGAATCAACTTTGCCATTTTTTCAAGTAAGGGCAGCATGCCTCGGTCAAACTGGATGAATTTGCGAGTAGGGGCAGCATGCCTCGGTCAAACTGGATGAATTTTCAATTAGGGGCAGCATGCCTCGGTTAAACTGGATGAATTTTCAATTAGGGGCAGCATGCCTCGGTCAAACTGGATGATTTTTCAATTAGGGGCAGGCAAACCGCTTGTTTTATTGCAATTACTCAATGTTTAGATTACATAATTCGGATTTTACTGTGTTATGTTATCGAGATATAACAATAATGCTGCCCCTAATTGAAAATTCATCCAAGTAGATTTTTTAGTAACGTGGGTGAGGACAGGTGGATGACTATTTGTTTGATTGCTAGGGGTGTGGGGGTTACATAACTCAATGAATCGCGGTCTGGTTGCCTTGATCATTGAAAATTCTAAATAAAACAAATATAGTTTTGCCCAGACAAATAGGTTTCTCACACCTGCCCTATATTTCCCAAATAGTAGTGCCTAAGTTTCGCCGATCAAGGGTTTTCTTCAAAGTCACTTTAGCCATCTAAACTTGTCTCCCGTTTTATGCTCCCTGGAATTAGTTTGCTTCATGTGATTGCCGTGTGGGTCAGTGTCCATTTATGTTGTTCTTGACTGGGTTCAAATGATATAATTTATGTATTGCCGGGATTTTATCAAAGCCTGGCGGCAGGTATATCCGGCATTAACGGGCGGATACATACCTGACAGGTTCCATCATTGCTATGGGAGGTATTACCTCATGCGGATTCTGCATACTTCGGACTGGCATCTTGGCAGAAGTCTAGAGCATATCAGCCGGATTGACGAACAGAGCAGCTTTATTGACTGCCTGGTTAATCTGGCAGATGAGAAGGAAATAGATATTGTTTTAATAGCAGGCGATATATATGACACCTACAATCCTTCTGCAGCTGCGGAGGAATTGTTTTACGAGGCAATGGACAGGCTCGGGGGCAAAGGGAAAAGAGCTGTGATCGTTATTGCAGGCAACCATGACAATCCCGACAGACTTTGTGCCTCAAGTCCTCTGGCAAATAAAAACGGCATAATACTGCTTGGTTACCCGGGAAGTGATGCAGGCATGTATAAAACGGATGAAGCAGGTATCAATATCGTCGATTCAGGGCCAGGTTGGCTGGAACTCAGTATGCCGGGTCATGACAGCAATGCTGTGATTATTGCTATGCCGTATCCGTCTGAGTCAAGGCTTGAGGAGCTGCTTACGGACAAGGCTGATGAGGGTGAACTTCAGAAGGCCTATTCAGAAAGGATAGGCAGCATTTTCTCGGAGCTCTCCGGTAAATTCAGAGAGGATACGGTCAATTTGATTATTTCCCATCTGTTCATATTGGGAGGCAGCACCTCTGACTCGGAAAGAACGCTGCAGGTGGGTGGGGCAATGACCGTCGATCCGGCAGTATTGCCAGAAAAGGCGCATTATGTGGCGTTGGGCCATCTTCACAGGCCACAGCAGATCCGCAGTGCAGCATGTCCTGCATATTATGCCGGATCTCCGCTGGCATATAGCTTTTCGGAAGCTGACTACAGCAAGGCGGTATTCATCGTTGATGCCGTACCGGGCGAGAAAGCTGAAATTGAGACAGTTTACCTTGACTGCGGCAGACCTTTGAAGAAATGGTTTGCACAGGAGGGTATCGGGCAGGCAATTAAATGGTGTGAAGAAGGAAAGGATCCAAATGCATGGGTGGATCTTGAAATATTGACCGACCGAGTGCTTACGGTAGATGAACAGAAGATGCTCAGAAGTCTGCACCCTGGGATCATAAATATTCGGCCCAGACTGAAGACAGAGGAGATGGAAGTGATAAGTCCTGTCAGTAGGGAAGGACGTAAAATAGACGAGCTGTTCCGCGATTATTACAGATACAGGATGGGAGTAGATATTCCTGATGAGCTGATGGAAGCATTCATTGATATAATCAACGTTGGTCATGATGACAATGACCAGGAAGATGACGGCGGTCAGGTAAGTGGGCTTGAGGATGTTGGCGGTCAGGTAAGTGGGCTTGAGGATGTTGGCGGTCAGGTAAGTGGGCTTGAGGATGTTGGCAGTCAGGCAAATGAGCGGGAGGACATCGGCGGGTCGGAAATCTGGCGGAGTGACTCGATCAGCGGCACAACTGGCGCATGGAAAAATGATAATATGAGCGGGCCGGACATAAGGTCGGACAACGGCCCGGATGATGAGTCAGGCAGCGGTATCGCCGGCATACAGGAAGGGGAGGTGGAGACTGATGAGACCTAAGCTTCTTGAGATAGAGGGACTGCAGAGCTTTACCGAAGCTCAGACCATAGATTTCGATACGCTTGGAGAGGCAGGACTGTTCGGTATATTCGGGCCCACCGGAAGCGGCAAGTCCACCATACTCGATGCCATAACATTTGCCCTGTATGGCAGGGTCAAACGAGCCGAGGGAGGCACCCAGGGAATAATTAATTCCAGGTGCAGCAAGGCCAGGGTCGCATTCACTTTTGAGCTCAACAGAAACGGAACGAGGACAAGCTACAGGGTAGAGAGGACTTATCAAAGGAAAAAGAATTCGCTGAATGCTTGCGAGCCTAAGGTAGTTCGCCTGATCGAACTTACAGACGAGGGAGAAATACCGCTTTGTGACAAGGCAACGGAGGCCAGCGCGAAGATCAGGGACCTGCTTGGTCTTAACAGCGAGGATTTCACTAGGGCGGTGGTGATCCCCCAGAACAGCTTCCAGGAATTCCTGCTGCTGAACAATTCAGAGCGAAGGGGAATGCTGGAAAGAATATTCTATCTGGAGGAATACGGCAGGCAGCTCAATGACAAAATCGCCAGGAGAATATCCGGACTTAGGAGTAGAGTGGATGTACTGACAGGACAGCTGTCGGGATATGCAGACGCCTCGCCGGAAGCGCTGGAGGAAGCGAAAAAGGCTATGGATGCCGCGGTGCAGGCCAGAGACAATGTGCTGAAGGATTTGAAAACCAGTGAGGCTGCCTTCAATCAGGCTAAGGAGATTTGGGGTCTGGTGAGCGATCTTGAGTATATTGTGAAGAAGGTAGATACACACATAGAACAAGAGTATGAAATCACTGCTAAGAGACAGCTACTTGATAAAGCGGTCAGGGCTGACGGCCTGGCTGCCATGATAAACCAAACCGCTGAGCTCCGCAGAAAGCTGGAGGATACGAATGCCCAACTGCGGGATGTGTTGGCGGAATTGCCGGGTAATATTGCGAGCCTGGCTGAGACGAGGACAGAGTATGAAAGAGTCAGGAAGGAAGCGGCTGTAGATCAACCAAAGCTGGTCGAACACAGAACCAGGCTTTCTGATGCCCTTGGTATAAAAAATGAGATAGGATCGTTATCGGCCAGGATGGGCGGTTTGAAGCATTCGGCGGCAGAAATCACCAAAGCAGCCGATGTCAGGGCCGAGGAAACAAAAAGGGCTGCCGGTGAGCATGACTTGCTGAAAAAAAGGCTGAGCGAGCTTGCGGCAGAAGCTGAAATCCTTAAGACCAAGCCCGAATACAGACATGAAATACAGGGGGGAGCCGCTCTTGAAAGCGAGATCGCTGCATTGGATAAAAATCGGATGCAGCTCCAGTCAAAGAAGGCGGCCATCAGCAATAAAACAGGAGAGCTTGAAAACAAGCTTGCCGCTATAGGGCAGGAGATCGCGGAAAGCCTGAAAACTCAGGAAGAGTTGACTTCGAGCCTTCAGAAGCTCATGGGCGAAAAGCCCGGCGACAGGACATCCGTACTGAAAATGATCGACCGTATACGCCAGGCACAGAATACATATCAGATGATGCTGCACAAAAGGAAGGAAATACAGCAATGCAGTTCAAAAAGTGAAGGCCACAAATCAGTTCTCAAGGATATGGAGAAAAGGTGCCAGGAACTCGAGAATGCAAGGGCTGTGGCTGGCGACGCATATGAGAAAAGCCGTATGGAGCTTGAGCAGTGTCTGCAGGAGCTAGACGGGCATTCTGCCTATACCCTGTCAAAGAAGCTGAAAGAGGGAGAGCCTTGTCCGGTATGTGGCTCTGCATATCATCCCAGGCCAGCATCTCACGACAGTGCCGAAGAAATTGCTGTGCTTGAAAAAAAGACGGAGAACGCTCGCAGCCGGCTTGCTGATGCTGAAAATAAATTCAGGGAATCAGAAAGGAATGTGCTTGTTTTTGCTGAGAGCATCAAGTCCAGACAAGAACAGCTGGAGCAGACGAACAAGGAACTGGAGCAGAAGGAGAGCGAGTATAAAGCTGAAAGGCAGAAACTACCTGAAAAGCTGAAGGATCTGGATATGGAAAAGCTCCAGCAGGATATTGATAAGGCCGATGTTTCATTCAATGAAAAGCTCCAGGCCATTGAGGACTGGGAGAAAGCACAGAATGAGCTCAAGGAGCGTTCGGACAGGCATAATAATGCGGTCGCATCGTTTAGGATCGCTGAAAACGGTGTGAAATCAGAATTAAAGGTCAATCAGGACAATGAAGCGCTTTTGGACAAGGAATTGGAGGCGCTGGCAGAAAGGCTTGCAGGCCTTCGCCTGAAGCACTCTGAATTTCTGATGCGCCATTCGGTGACCAGTGCTGCAGTTGAGCTGACCAGACTGGCAGAGAATGACCGCAGCCTTAACCGAACTGAGACTGAGCTGGAAAAGACACGAAAGCTTGGCGATGAGACCAGAATCAGGATCGATCGGTCAAATGAAGAGCTCGCAAAGCTTAATGCGGAACGAATAAAGCTGGAGACTGATATCAATGGATTGGCAGCTCAATTGAAGGAAAGGGAAGCAAAGCTGCTAGAATTGACAGGTGGAGTCGATATTGATGAGAGCATCCGTTCCATAGATGAAAAACTAAGACGCATAGCCACTGAGGAGAAGGAATACACACAAAGGCTTGAAGTGCTGGAGAGGCTCAATAATGAGCTCAATATGAAGAAATCGCTGCTTTCGAATCAGCAGAGTATCTTTACTGAAAACCTGCAAAATGAGAATGCCAAGCTGACAGCTTCCCTCACTCAGAACGGATTCTCCAGTCTGGAGGAGGCAGAGACCAGTATTCTAAGGCCGGAGGCTCAGAAGACGCTGAAAACTGAGATAGACCAGTATGATCAGATACTGTTGAATTTATCGGCACAAAAGCAACTGCTGGAGAAAAAGCTTGGATCACGGACTATTACCAAGGTGGAATGGGAGCAGATAGAGCATTCCCATACTGAGCTTCAGGAGCAGTCGAAGAACTGTGTTTCTGCCTGTGAGGTTGCTAAAAGTCATTACAGTACCATAAAGGTAAAGCATCAAAAATGGCTGGGGATCAAGAAGGAGTATAATGAAGTCACCCACAAGTACGGACTTTTTGATCAGATACAGAAACTGCTGAACGCAAAACGCGGTAAGGACAACAGCTTTATTGACTACATTGCTGAGGAAAGGCTCCGTTATGTTGCAGCAAATGCATCAGCAACACTGGACGATATCACAAGACACAGGTATGCGCTTGAACTTGACGCCGAATCAGGTTTTATCATAAGAGACAATGCAAACGGCGGAATTCACAGGATGGTGGCGTCGCTGTCAGGCGGAGAGACCTTCCTGACGTCTCTTTCACTGGCGCTGGCGTTGTCGGAGCAGATACAGCTCAAGGGGCAGAGCCCGCTGGAGTTCTTCTTTCTGGATGAGGGATTCGGTACGCTGGACCAGGAGCTTCTCGATACAGTTCTGGATTCTCTTGAGAAGCTGAGCAGCAATCAGCGGGTGATCGGAGTAATAAGCCATGTGCCTGAGCTGAAAGCAAGAATAGGCCGTCGTCTGACTGTAACACCGCCGAATTTCGCCGGCGACGGAAGCAGAGTTGTGATTGAAAAGGCTTGATATGAGAGGTATAAAGTTTGCAATTATAACCATATTATTATATAATTGTTATTGTCAGCTTAGCTTATCGTCATTATTCATGGAAGCAAAAGCAAGTAATAATTGATTACGCAATAGGGGAGTGATTGGATGGCTGTTCAGAAAAAAGAGACAATTGAAAAACCGACAGTTATCAAGGAAAAGAAAGCTGTAAAGAAGGTTCAAACTGATAATGATGTAAAGCACAAGGCCGTTAAGCTGGTTGTTGCGCACCTGAAGAAAAAGCTTCCTGAGAATGACTTTTTAGGCAGGGAACATATAACGAACTGGATAAATGGCATGGAAGAACTGCTTCAAAAGGAAGAATTCGTTTTTGTAGATTACATCGAAATGAGACGAAATCTTAATGATGTTATTGAACGCACAGTCGATGAAGAACTGAGATTCAAGCTGCGGGACTCGTGGTACAGTCTGGGTAAGGCCCTCGATAAGAAGGTCAAACAGAAATAGTATCCAGATGCATGAGCCCGGTAACCCGGGTTTTTTTATTGTAACGAAAAACACAACTAAGGCCGGCAGGCATTCGAACTGCTTCGTGAAGCATTCATGAATACTCTGCCGGCCTTAGTTATGCCACACTTACTATATTTCAGATAAAAACCTGCGTCCGCTTGCAATTGCGGCCTTTACGCTTTCAGCGGCAGGGCCTCCGGGGAGACTGCGTCCGCTGACACATTTCTCCAGACTGATCTCGATATAGACATCAGCTTCTATATTCGGAGAAAACTCCTTGAACTCTTCCATAGTCAGCTGATCTATGGCCTTATTGTTATTGATGCAGTACAATACCATCTTTCCTATGATCTCATGAGCGCTGCGGAAGGGGATGCCCTTCTTGGCAAGATAGTCGGCGACATCTGTTGCGTTGGTGAAGCCGCCCTGTGCCGCCCGGTACATGTTTTCCTTCTTTATCTTCATCGTGGACAGCATCTTCACAAATACCGGCAGACAGCCCTTCACAGTGTCAACGGCATCAAAGACAGCTTCCTTATCTTCCTGCAAATCTTTGTTGTATGCCAGCGGAAGCGATTTCATCACAGTCAGCAGTGTTATCAATGAGCCGTATACGCGGCCTGTTTTGCCTCTTACCAACTCCGCCACATCGGGGTTTTTCTTCTGTGGCATGATGCTGCTGCCTGTACTGAAGGCATCGTCCATCTCAACGAAGGAAAATTCTCCGGAGGACCAGAGTATCAGCTCCTCGCAAAATCTGCTCAGGTGCATCATTACTATTGAGAGGCATGAGGCTAGCTCTATGGCAAAATCCCTGTCGCTCACACCGTCAAGGCTGTTTTCCGTTATACCCGAAAAACCAAGCTTGCCGGCAACAAATTCCCTGTCCAGCGGGTAGGTGGTCCCGGCCAGTGCTCCGGAGCCCAGCGGCATGATGTCCATTCTCCCGAAGCAGTCGCCGAGCCTTTCCACGTCACGCCTGAACATCTGGAAATAGGCCATCATATGGTGAGCCAGTGTTATCGGCTGTGCTCTTTGCAAATGGGTATAACCGGGCATTATGGTTTCCAGATTGTTCCTGGAGATAGCCAGGATCGTTTCCAGTAATTCAGACAGCATTTGCTTAACTTCGATGATCTCATCCTTCAGGTACATGCGGATGTCCAGCGCAACCTGGTCATTGCGGCTCCTTCCGGTGTGGAGCCGTTTGCCTGTATCGCCGATGCGCTCTATAAGTATTTTCTCGATATTCATATGAATATCTTCTGCATCAACTTCGAAATGGACCAGCCCGTTTTCTATATCCTTCAGGATCTCCTCGAGGGTCTTGCATATGAGCTGTGCATCAGCCTCCGGAATGATACCGCATCTTCCGAGCATTTCGGCATGAGCCATGCTCCCTCTTATATCCTGTCTGTACATTCTCGAGTCGAATCTTATTGAAGAGTGGAAGTCATCCACCATTTTATCCGTACCGGCAGTAAATCTGCCTCCCCATAGCTTCATATCAGCTTACCTCTTGTTTGTAGTATTTATTTACAATTATTGCACAGCTTTTGCAAAAAAGCGAGCTTGTCATTCTCTGAAAGCTCTGACAAGGCTCGCTTCGATCGTGCTTATTTGCAATACTTATTTCTTGTCCTTCATCATCAGAGCCCTGACCTTGATCGGCAGTCCGAAAAGGTTGATGAAGCCTTCGGCGTCCTTCTGGTTGTAGACAGCGTCTCTTCCGAAGGTGGAGAGCTCTTCGCTGTAAAGAGAATACGGAGACTGGGCGCCGGCCGGCATGCAGTTGCCCTTGTACAGCTTCATGCGCACAGTGCCTGTTACCGTCTTCTGAGTGCTGTCAACAAATGCTGACAGGGACTCTCTCAGAGGGGTGAACCACTGACCGAAGTAAACCAGCTCAGCAAATCTCTGAGCTACGATATCCTTGTAATGCAGTGTGTCTCTGTCGAGGCAGAGCAGCTCGAGTTCTCTGTGAGCGGCGTAAAGTATGGTTCCGCCGGGTGTCTCATAGACGCCCCTTGACTTCATGCCAACCAGCCTGTTTTCGACCATGTCGATTATGCCGACTCCGTTTTCGCCGCCGAGCTTGTTGAGCACATCCATCATCTCGATGGGTGAGTACTCCTTACCATTGACCTTCTTGGGAATACCCTCTTCAAAGTATATCTCGACATATGTAGGCTTGTCGGGAGCCTTTTCAGGAGAAACCATGAGCTTGAGCATTTTGTCGTACTGAGGCTCGTTCCACGGATCTTCCAGATCGGAGCCCTCGTGGCTCAGGTGCCACAGGTTCCTGTCCATGCTGTAGTTGTCCTTCTTTGTTACCGGTATGGGAATATTTCTTGCTGTCGCATAATCTATAGCATCTTCTCTTGACTTGATGTCCCAGATCCTCCAGGGAGCTATGATCTTCAGCTGCGGTGCCAGAGCCTTTACGGTAAGCTCGAACCTGACCTGGTCATTGCCCTTGCCTGTAGCGCCGTGGCATATGGCTGTAGCGCCTTCCTGCAGAGCTATCTCGACCAGCCTCTTAGCTATGATCGGGCGCGCAAAGGAGGTGCCCAGAAGGTACTTGCCCTCGTATACGGCATTTGCCTTTATTGTCGGGTAAATGAAGTCGGTGATGAATTCTTCTCTGAGGTCTTCGATGTATATTTTGCTTGCGCCGGTCTTTATGGCTTTCTCATTCAGCGGTTCCAGCTCTTCGCCCTGTCCCACGTCGCCTGCCATTGCAATTACTTCATAGTCGTAGTTTTCCTTCAGCCACGGGATGATGATGGATGTATCCAATCCGCCCGAATATGCAAGTACTACTTTTTCCTTCTGACTCATATCAATTCCTCCACATCTATGCTAGAATAATAACTGTATGATATATGCAGCATGACTCTGTGCCGCATAATCATTTTACCACTTTATACAGCTTTTACAGCACTATTTTAAATAATTTAGAATGATTATACAACACAATGTATAATTATGCAATATTATTAATAAAAATTCACAGGAGTTTTTCATATGCTCGTCATGGGGATCGATCCTGGATTTGCAATCACAGGTTATGGTATAGTAAAATTTGAGGGGAACAAATTTTCGCCCATAGAGTACGGCGCGGTCCTGACCAAGGCCGGGGAGCCCTTTGCTCACAGGCTTTTGAAGCTGGACCGGGAGATAAGCATGATAATTGACAAATTCAAGCCTGACGCCGTTTCTATTGAGGAGCTGTTTTTCAATACCAATATCAAGACGGCAATAATGGCCGCCCACGGCAGGGGGGTTGCCATGGCTGCAGCGGCCAGAGCCGGGATCGAGGTCTTTGAATACACGCCGCTGCAGGTTAAGCAGTCGGTGGTTGGCTACGGCAGGGCTGAAAAGAAGCAGGTCCAGCAGATGGTAAAGGCTATACTGAATCTGCCTGAGATACCAAAGCCCGACGATGTGGCCGACGCGCTGGCCATCGCTGTATGTCACTGCCACTCCAGCAAGCTTTCGGCCATCGGACTCAGGTAGGCCGGGAAACAGGGGGGGCGGAAAACAAATAGCAGCCCTTTCTTAAGCGCCGTTAATCAGACTCGGTAGAAACTCATTGTACGCATATATTACTGGAGGCACTCAATGTACGCATATATAAAAGGAAAGCTTGAAGCAAGAGGAAACGATTACATAATTCTGGAGGCGGGCGGCATCGGGTACAAGATATCAACATCGCTGACGACTCTTGAGGCGGCTGGCCAGCCCGGTCGTGATTTCAAGGTGTTCACCCATCTGTACGTCCGCGAAGATGTGATGAGCCTGTTCGGTTTTGCGACTCATGAAGAGCTGAGCACCTTCGAACTGCTGCTGACTGTTTCGGGAGTTGGACCAAAGGTAGCGCTGTCTCTGCTGTCATCGGTTTCTCCCTCCAAGTTTGGACTGGCTGTCATAACAGACGATACAAAAACACTGACACGAGCGCCAGGCGTCGGTGCAAAAATGGCACAGAGAATAATACTCGAGCTCAAGGACAAGATCAAGAAGGAACAGCTGGCTCTGAACACAGGCGCAGCTATGGATATACCAGCTGCAGCGAATGAGGGTTCAAAGCTGTCCGAAGCTGTCAGTGCCCTTATGGTGTTGGGTTATTCACATATTGAAGCAAGCAGGGCCGTAGCATCCGCATTTTCGGAGGAACTGGACCTTGAGTCCATCATCAGGAATGCGCTTAAAGGCCTTATCAGATAAGATCAGAGCATTGCGGGGGAATTCACATGGATGAAGAAAGACTTATAGATACAAATGCTGTCGGCGAGGATATCGATGAGACGAGTCTGCGTCCGAGAAGGATCAATGAATATATCGGGCAGAAAAAAGTTAAGGAAAATCTGAGCGTATTTATTGAAGCAGCAAAGAGAAGGAAGGAAGCGCTGGACCACGTGTTGCTTTACGGACCGCCCGGTCTCGGAAAGACAACACTGGCTGGGATCATCGCCTCGGAGCTTGGAGTGAGCCTTCGTATAACCTCCGGTCCGGCCATTGAAAAACCGGGAGACCTGGCGGCGATATTGACTAACCTTGGCAGCTTCGACGTGTTGTTTATAGATGAAATACACCGCCTCAACAGGAGTGTTGAGGAAATACTGTACCCTGCCATGGAGGATTATGCGCTCGATATTATAATAGGAAAGGGACCCAGCGCCCGATCCATCAGGTTGGATCTGCCTAAATTCACTTTGGTAGGCGCTACCACCAGAGCAGGATTGCTGACTTCACCGCTTCGTGACAGGTTTGGCGTTATCAACCGGCTCGAGATGTACACAAATGAAGAGCTGGCGCTGATAGTAAAACGTTCTGCCGCAATACTAAATATTGCTATTGATGAAAAAGGAGCCAGCGAGATCGCAAGAAGATCCCGCGGAACTCCAAGAATAGCAAACAGGCTCCTCAAGAGAGTGCGTGACTTCGCCCAGGTCAGAGCCGATGGCATAATCGACAAGGATGTAGCGGCGATGGCGCTCAACGCCCTGGAGATCGACGCTATTGGTCTTGACTGTACGGACAGGAACATGCTCACAAGCATTATTGAAAAGTTCGGTGGGGGGCCGGTGGGCCTGGATACGCTTGCAGCCTGTATAGGTGAGGAACCCGACACTATAGAGGATGTATATGAGCCGTATCTGCTCCAGCTCGGCTTTATTAACAAGACGCCCAGGGGAAGGATGACCACCCGGCTTGCTTATGAGCACCTCGGACTAAAAACGAAGACCGATTGGTACCAACAGGAAGAAATAGAAATGCCATAGCATACAAAGCCTTGCATCTATATGGGTGCAGGGTTTTTTTGTTACAGTCAGGTTAAATTAGTATTAACGATATGTCATATCCGCCGATGCCGTCGAATAATGTGTTATTCTGAATATAGGAAGCATCATCAGTGGCTTATACGCAAATCAAGCATCTAAACACAGGATAAAATCGGCGGGGTGTCATCATGAAACGATTCGTTGCAGCATTTCTCTTAATACTTTTCGTAATTTCCGCTTCAGGGAGCATATTATATGCCGAAAATTCTGCGGAACAGATATCAAAGGGTCTCCTTGAGGAAATCACATACGGTTCCGACGGCATTTATGAATTGGTAGACATAAAAGCAACGGGATATACTGGTTACAGTTCTGAAATATTGAGCGATCCGGACAGGATAGTCATCGATATACAAAATGTGGAGGTGCCTGCCGGACAAGGCAGGATCAAGGCATCAGGCGAGTTCGTAAAATCAGTCAGATACTCTCAGTTTACTTCGGATACAGCCAGAGTAGTGGTTGATGTAAAAGAGGGTTATGAATATTCAGCGGTGGAAAATGATACAGGATTCATGATATATGTCTTCAAAGCAAAAACGGCTGAGGAAATAAAAAATGACAGAGCAATTAAGTTCGGGAACGACAGAAGTATTAAAGTGACTGGCAGCGGCTCTGATGAAGCTGTCACGATAGATCTTGGCAGATTTGAAAACTATAGTATATCCCGGCATACTGATCCCGAAACACTCGTGATCACGATCCCGGACGCGGGTATATTTGGAACCGGCAGGGTGCTTGAGACAGCCGGCGACAGGGTAAGTTATGTAACCTATAAAACCGACAAAGCAGGTGCCGTTATCACTATCGGCCTTACCGCACAGTTCCAGTACAAAACCTTCGAAACTGACGAAGGTCTGGTGCTGAGCTTCGAATGGCCGTTTTACAAAAACATCAGGTACTACAATAATTATGACAGAGTCCATTTTCTCATAAAGAAGTCGTCACTGACCACCGGAACGAAGGATCTGGTACCGCTTTACACTTACTCCAGGAACAGGACGGGCCAGATTTATACGATAACATTCCCATCTCAGAATGCAGATTTGAATGAAGGAATACTGGATATCGGCGATGAATATCTCAAATCCTTTGAAGTTAGGAAAAATGCTGACGGAACGACTTCTCTTGTTTTTACCGGTGATCCTGAGAATTCGTATGTCGTATTTACCCGTGAATCGGGAGACACTGCAATAACTGTAGTCAAGCCGGCTTCCGACCGAAACGTGGTGGTGATAGACGCCGGCCATGGCGGTACCGCTATAGGAACAGCTTATGGAAAGCTGATAGAGAAGAACCTTAATCTTGATATCGCCAAACGTACGGAATCTCTGCTGAGGGAAAAGGGAGCAGATGTGTATATGCTGAGGTCTGAGGACATTAATGTGGACAATTATGAACGCGTGTATATAGCCAATGCGCTCTGTGCCAAGCTGTACCTCAGCATCCACATTAATGGGACTGCTTCTAAAAAGACTGACGGGACAATGACTCTTTTCTGTCCGACAACCAAATCCGGTTTTACCGGCAAGGATTTTGCGAAAATCGTGCAGGACGGTATGCTGTCAGCTCTGAAGACAACGGACAGAGGTCTTAGAACAAGGCCGGACCTCATTGTACTGAGAGAGACCAATATGCCCGCAGCGCTTGCAGAGGTAGCGTTTCTGACAAATGCCACAGACCGGAACCGCCTTTCCAACGACGCCTTCAGGCAAAAAGCGGCCCAGTCTCTCAGCGACTCAGTATTGAAGGCATTGAAACGGGTCGGATAAACAGAAATTAAGCGTTAAATATGCATCAAATCGGCATCGATAAAGCATCGGTCTAACATTGATTACACAGCAATTCAGACGGGAAATACTAAAACCCTTGGAAGTTGTCCATAATCTCTATGATATGAATTATCAGGAGGTATGGTATGAAAAGGGTTTTAGTTTTTTTGTTTGTCGTAATTATTATGGCATTTATTATGACAGGGTGCGAAATACCGTTCTTCGGCCGGACTGATGAGCCGTCAGTCAATGCAAAGGACGATGGTATGGTAAGACTTGATGAACAGGACAACACCGGGACAGGTGTTTTTGGATCGGGCAATGAGTCGGCAGCCGGTAATGCAGCGGGCTCAGGCGGCATAGCGGGTTCAGGCGGCAGTACAGTGGGTTCAGATGGGGCTGCAGCCGATACTTCTGTTGTAGAAGGTCTGACATCAGGAAGCTCAGCTGCAGGAGATGTTACATCAGGAAACCAAGCTATTGGAGACCCAGCCTCAAGTGACGCTTATGACTATGCTAATAGCATGGCCGGCAATAATGGTGAACCTGCAGATTCCATGTATTCCGAGGAAGGAACCGGAAGCACCGGAAGCACCGGAACTATTAACCCGGCTGGAGGAGTGCTTGATAACAAGCCATTAATCGATCCCTCTTTGGAGGATGCCTCATCTAGCTCGGAGGGGTATGAAGAAGAGAATGGCAGTGCGGGATCAACAAGGCCCGATACAGGAGTCCTGGCTGCTGAGAGCAATCGTACAGGCAGTACTTTTGCCGAACCAAGGAGGCCTGTCACTGTTTATTATCAGGACAAGGACGGCTGCGTGGTTCCAATGACCAGATGGATACAATCCCAACTCGGTATAGCAAGAGCGGCCATCAGTCTCGCCATCGACAATCCGCTGACACGAGAGGAAACGGTTTATTACGGAGTTTATCCTATTCTGCCCGAGCATACTGAAATATTGGGGATCGACATCAAGGATGGTATAGCGACTATTGATTTCAACAAGTATTTGCTCAATTACGGGACGGCATACTCGGAGCGAAATATCGTAGCATCCATTGTTTACACTCTGACTGAGTTCGATACCATACAAAAAGTCAGGATCATGATAAACGGCTACCCTCAGGGGATTCTCAAATATGGGACCGACCTTGCCGAACCCCTTGGGAGAGATAACGTCATGATCAATGCCGACCCGGGACGCTTAGCTGCAGGTAAAGAAAAGTTCGACGTTTATTATATGAAAGCAGCTAATGCGGGCTTTACATATCCGGTACCCGTATCTGTGGCAGACAGCGAGGGCAGTATTGGCGTAATGCCTGAATCTCTTGTAAAGCAGCTGCTTACCGTTGATCCTGAAGGAGCGTTGTATTCGGAGATGCCCGAGGGTGCCAGTCTAATCAGCAGCTATGTGCAGGGTGACGTAATAACGTTGGATTTCAGCAGAGAGTTTCTCAACTACGGCGGCAATGCAAGGGAAGAGAGTATATTAAAACAGCTTGCCTATACATTGAGGCAATGTGACAGTATCAGAAAGATCAATATCCTGGTGGAGGGACGCAAGGCCGAATTGCCGGAGGGCACCAATATCTCGGCCGGATTGGCAATCCCGGTGACCATAAATGATGTTATGGACAGATAAGAATATTTGGTTTATAGTATATAAATGATTCAATCAAACAGCATGAATATTTACAATGTGAATGCTATTTGCAATGTGAAGGGGCAGCGAAAATGAGCGAAGAAACTGCAGGTGCGGGAAGAAAGAAGATCATAGCAGCAACAAAAAACAGGGGAAAGCTGAAGGAAATAGCCCAACTGCTTTCGAACCTGCCCTATGATGTGATTTCAATGACCGAAGCGGGCATGACCGACGAAATAGATGAAACCGGCGCAACTTTTGAGGAGAATGCATTGATAAAGGCCAGAGCAGTATGGAAGGTGACGGGTGAAACCGTCCTTGCCGATGACTCCGGACTTGAGGTCGATCATCTCGGAGGTGCACCGGGAGTTTACTCTGCGAGATATGCGGGAGAAGGAGCCACGGACGCAGACAGGAACAAAAAGCTTCTTTCGGCGCTGTCGGGAGTTCCGGCAGATAAAAGATCCGCCAGATTCGTATGCTCTATTGCGCTGATATTTCCTGATGGCAGAGAACTGGTGGTCAGAGGCACCTGTGAAGGTTACATCGCTGATGGACCCGCGGGAAATAATGGATTTGGCTATGATCCGCTTTTCTATGTGCCTGAATTTGGACAAACCATTGCACAAATGGATCACGAGATTAAAAACAGTATAAGCCATCGTGGAAATGCTCTCAGAAAGATACTGGACATACTGGAGGGTGGACCGGCAGGCAGTTGAGCGACCCTTGGACCAGCGGGGTTGTTTTGGAGCCTGCTTTTATTATGAAGATCCTGGTTTTAAGCGATACCCATGGGGATACGAGCAAGGCTGAAAAAGTCATCAGGAGAAACAAGGGCATTGATCTGATAATCCATCTGGGAGACTATTTCAGGGATGCTCAGAAGCTTGCGGCCTTGTTCCCGGAGATCCCCACAGAGTACATTTATGGAAATAGTGATTTGTTAACAAATAATGTTCCCGCGGAAAAAATCATCGAAGTGTGCGGAAAGAGGATCTTTCTGACACATGGTCACAAGTATTCCGTGAAGTGGGATTATGAAAGACTGATCTTAAGGGCTAAGGAGCAGAATGCCGATATTTTGCTGTTTGGCCATACCCACATACCTGAACTCATCATAAAAGGCAGCTTATATATGCTCAATCCGGGTAGCACCAGCGAACCGAGAGCCGATTCGAATGAATCGTATGGCATCATAGAAATAATCGATGACAAAATCAATCCCAAGATATGCAGAGTATAGCAAGGCATGAGGAAAGCCGGACACATGAGGAAAGCCGGATACATGAGGAAAGCCGGATACATAAGGAAAGCCGGTTTTCATTCGGGCTGCTTCGCGGACAGCCTCTAACCGGCACAACTTATTCATCGGCACCACTTATTCAAATTAGGGCGATGATAACTCGCCGTCCATGACTCAGTGACAGCAGCCCCCGCATTTGTGGTAGTTGGGGCACTCGGCAGCGCCTGATTTCTTCGGCTGTACTATATTCACATTCGTGAATACCGCTTCCAGCTCTGTATTGCCGCATTTCGGGCATTTGATACGCTTGTTCTCACGGTCGCTCATCGACGCCATTATATTAAACTCCTCGCCGCAGCTGCATTTCAAATCGTAGAAGGGCATGATCGGTTACCTCCGCTGAATGATACTGTGATATACTATCAAATAGTGTACCATATTTATTTGATCTGATGAATATACTAACAGTCTGTCTGGAGGTGATTGCTGTGATCCTAAGTGTAAGCCGCAGAACAGATATACCCGCTTTCTATTTAGACTGGTTCTTCAGACGCCTTGATAAGGGAAATGTCCTCGTACGCAATCCGATGAATCACCGCCAGGTCAGCAGCGTGGCCCTCTCGCCGGACGTCATTGACTGTATCGCATTCTGGACCAAGGATCCGACCGCCATATTGGACAGGCTTGAACTCTTATCCGATTTTCAGTTCTATTTTCAGATAACATTGAATGCATACGGCAAAGGGATTGAGAGATATCTGCCTGAGCCGGAGAGAATCATAGACTCCTTTCGAAAGCTATCTGACCTGATAGGCAGCAATAAAACCCTATGGCGTTATGATCCGATCATATTGACAGATGAGATGGACATGGATTTCCACTGCAAGCATTTCGGACATTTGGCCGAGCGGCTTGAAGGGTTTACTGAGCGCTGCACCATAAGCTTTTTTGATAAGTATCTTAAAACAGAGCGAAATATGAAGGGATTGAATCAAAAGGATGCTGACATAACTATAATGTGCGATCTTGCAAAGCGGCTCAATGAGATAGCTATGAAGCATCACATCCAACTGTTATCGTGCTGCGAATCCATTGACCCGGATGAAACCGGTGTGCGGCATGGAAGCTGCATTGACGGCGGTCTGATTTCAGAGATAACCGGGAAGCCTTTGAAAGCCGTAAAAGATAAAAACCAACGAAGCGGCTGCGGCTGTATGGAAAGTGTGGACATCGGTGCATACAATACCTGCGGCTTCGGCTGCCGATACTGCTATGCCAATTTCAGCGATACTTCAGTTAAAAACAGCAGACTCAGGCATGATCCTGAGTCACCAATGCTCATCGGTAATGTAGAGCCAGGCGACAAGATTACAGTTCGAGCGATGAAATCGCTGTGAAGGTGATAGAACCTGTTCTCTAATTAAATTCCTATTGACATACATTGGGAAAGCATATAAAATGAACAATGTTATAGAAATTATAACATTGTTCATTTTATATGCTTTAAATAAACGTTAGGAGGAGTATTCCAATGGGAGATAAAGATATTAATAAGCAGAGTATCAAAAATCTCAGGACTAAATCTTGTTTTATCCAGGCAGCGAAGGAAATTGTACTCAGGGAAGGCGTGGAGAATGTTTCTGTTCGGAAAGTAGCCGATCAGGCCGGATATACATTTGCCACCATCTACAACTATTTCAAAGACCTGAACGAGCTCCTGCAGGAAGTCAAAAATGAAATGATTCTGGATGTAATGACTTATATGCAGAAGTCAGTTCCTGAAAAAATATATGATCTGGATGATGTTAAAAAACTGAATCACCACTATATTGATTACTATATCGAACGCCCGAATGTTTTTCGCTTTTTTTATTCTTATCGATTACACTCCGTTATAGAACCCCAGGAGGAAGTACTTGATTACAGCAAGCTTTATTTTGATACCTATCGTGGATTTGTAATAGGAGGAGTAATTAAGGAAAAAGAGATTCCGGTTATTGCAAAGACAATCATTTATACTCTTCATGGACTTCTTGCACTTTACTTTTCTGATAATGGTATGACAAGAGAAATGCTTTATGATGAAATGAATAAGACTATCGAATATTTGCTGGAAAGAAGGTATTGAACATGAAAATAGGAATTATCCTCCACTCTCACACCGGCAACACATTATCCGTCGGTGAAAGGCTAAAAGACTCACTTCTTGCCAAAGGGCATTCAGTACAGCTTGAACGGGTCATTGCTGAAAACGAGGACCCCCAGGCCAAAGGAGCAATCAGGCTTAAGAATGTCCCGGACATCTCCGTATACGACTATGTTATTTTTGGCGCTCCTGTACGTGCATTTTCACTTTCGCCAGTGATGACAGCCTATCTGTCACAGCTGCAGTTAATGAACGGTAAAAAAATTGCCTGCTATGTAACCCAACATTTCTCCAAACCCTGGATGGGTGGAAGCCGTGCGCTCAAGCAAATGGGTTCTATTATTTCCCAAAAAGGCGGGATGGTGATCGATACAGGCGATGTCAATTGGACAAACAAGATACGTGAGGAGCAGATCAAAGATGTTTTGAAGAGATTGAGCAGAGTTTAGGGTCCGCTGATTCGTTGATAAGTGGGGGAGGATTTTCGTTATGAAAAGGTTCTTAAAGTGGACGGGAATTGTGTTGCTTGTTTTGATAGCCATTATGATGATATTTGCTTTTGTTGGCAAAGAAGAAACAATAAATCTAAATATAGAAACTGTTGATCTGACAAAGATCGCTGATGGTACATACGTGGGCAGCTATGAGAATTTTCGTTGGACCAATAAAGTCGAAGTTAATGTGATCGATCATAAAATAGCCGGAATAAAACCTTTGAAGATTCAAGACGGCCGTGATGATTTGGTAAAAAATCTGACAATGAGGATCCTTGACCGGCAAAGTCCGGACGTAGATGCTGTAAGCGGCGCTACTGCCAGCAGTAACGGCTTTCTGAAAGCGGTTGAAACCGCCTTAAGAAGCGCTGCCGTGAATCCTTGAATATGGGAGTGATGATAATATGGATCAAGTGAGAGACTTTGTTGTGGGGGATAACCCGAACAATAATAAACAGTGGAGAAAAATATATATTTTAGGTGGACTCGCCGCTTTCCTCGCGTTTCTTCTGACTTTAACAGACATCGTTTTTGGTTCAATATCCAGCGGAAATTTGTCGCAATTGCCTAATACTGCAATCGAAAGGTTTTATGAGTTTCAGCAAAATAGTCTGTTTGGTCTTTATCATCTCGATTTACTTAATGTTATTAATTCAATTATTATGGTTCCTTTATACTTTGCATTATTTGCCGTCCATCGAAAAAGCAGTCTTCCATTTGCAGCATTTGCTCTGGTTACTGCTTGTATAGGATCCACTGTTTTTGTTTCAACAAATACAGCTTTACCAATGCTTGAACTAAGCAGAAAATACTTTGCCGCAGGTGATGAAACATATAAGACATTGATTGCAGCAGCAGGAGAAGCATTGATTTCAAGGGGTGAACATGGCAGCCTCGGAGTTTTAATAGGGTTTACCTTATCAACACTATCCAGTATTCTTATGTCATTTGTCATGCTGAATGGAAGAATCTTTAACAAAGTAGTTTCCTACTTGGGGATAATCGGAAACATACTATTGCTGACATATATTTTACTTGTGACATTTGTCCCTGCAATAAAGAACACAGCTGCTGCTATAGCTGCTCCAGGTGGACTGGCAGCTCTTGCATGGCTGTTTATGACTGGGGTTAAGCTGATCAAGCAAGAAAAAACAGAAAATATAAAAGAAGGATGTTAGTTTACACCAGCATCCTCAACACTACCCCCCCCAGGGGGTGGCAAATAGTCAAGTCAACATAATGCTCTAAAAGTGTAAACCTTAGGGAATCTATGGGAGGTGCACATTTTTTTGAGTTGTGTTATAGAAAATAAGTAGGGATTTTCTGAAAACGCTAAAATCTACTTAATAACACGATAGAATTCCCAGTTATGTTTACTAATCATGTAGATAATCCATATTATGGGAAATAATTCACGCATTACTCAAAAAAATGTGCAATTGCCCAGATTCCAGTTAAAGTGCTGGCTCGGACTTCAAGCCTGGTCCAAATTTCAAGTAAAGTCCTGGTTCCGCCGACCGCATGGTCCAAATTTCAAGTAAAGTCCTGGTTCCGCCGACCGCATGGTCCAAATTTCAAGTAAAGTCCTGGTTCCGCTGACCGCATGGTCCAAATTTCAAGTAAAGTCCTGGCTCAGCTGACCGATTGGTCCAAATTTCAAGTAAAGTCCTGGTTCCGCTGACCGCATGGTCCAAATTTCAAGTAAAGTCCTGGTTCCGCTGACCGCATGGTCCAAATTTCAAGTAAAGTCCTGGTTCCATCTGAAACTAGTCTACATAAAGCTATATAAGATTCCTTATGTCCACTAGTTATTGACTACTTTCTATAAAAAGCAAAATATTTTAGACTTTAGTTGAATTTTGGACCACCGCCGAAATAAAGTGTCTTCATTCGAGCTGATTAACTGACGATCTGATTAACTGTCCAGGATCGCCAAAGTGGAGCCGTTTCACAAGACCACGATGCGCATAAGCCGCAGATCAGCTTTCGAGCCGCGGCGGACTTCCTCGTTGAGTCGTGGTGGGTTATAAGCCGCAGATCAGCTTTCGAGCCGCGGCGGACTTCGGCATTGATACTTTATTGAAAAATCACGCCGGATATGGTATGATTACGTCTAGTAAACATTTTTCCATTGCTAAAGACAACACCTGTTACCATATTCAAGGGTATAGAAACGATCATCAGCGTATAAGTATAAACACAGAACACACATCTGGTCTGTCCGGGAGATTATTTATTCATGAAAACTATAATGCGTTTCAAGACAATATTTGCTCTGTTCATCATATCTTCAATAATATTGCTTTATGGCTGTTCTTCCGCAAAGAAGGACGGGAAAGAGGGCAATGATAACGAAAGCCAGCCTGAAAACGGCTTGATGCAGAATAGTGAATATGATAATGCACCTTACAATGGCGATTTTGACAGCATCGAGTCTTATGTTGAAAAACAAGTGCAGGATTCCCGCGAGAACAGGAGCAATTACACAGTTAAGCGGGGCGACTATAATGCTTCGACTGAGGGTGGGACAATCGAAGGGTACTACTCCGATAACAGCCTGAAGTATATTGAAGTACATATTTATGGTGAAATGGGAAGAGTATCATACAACATTTATTATATCGATGAATCATTGAAGTATTTTGTCAAAACATCTGTACAATATGATAGTCCAATTGGTGTTGACGGCGGGTCCGATGTCGTTGAGGAGAAGAGAGAGAAATACCTGATCATCAACGACAAGATATATGAATTCACAAGTGACATGAAAATGCTGAGCGATTCTGATGAGAAGGATTATGCAGCGCTTTTTGCTGATTTTGAAAAGACTTTGAAGAAAATTCCTGCAGCTTCTGCCACAAAGGGAGATCCGGTGGAGTCCAATCCGCAGAACGTCGGCAGAAGTTTAGCGGACCTTGAAAAGGAAGGGCTGAAGGTATTTAAGGAGCATTCATTCAATATCGAATCGGACAGCTTCGGCAAAGCAAGACTGATTACAGGCGGTTCGGAGAATGAAAATGGTTTGTTCGGACTCAGGCTTTATCTGGCGGATGAAAACAACAGGCTGACATATGAATTCCCGGACTTCTATGGAAATCAATGGCCTATGCTGTATGAGGTCTCGGAGGTTTCATTCAGCGATGCCAACAACGACGGACAAAAGGATATCATCGTCATAGCCTATTACATGACTGGTGTCGGAGAGAATGGGGCTAAGGAGTTCCCGGTCGCCGGTGTATATTTTCAAAATGGGAAGAGTTTTTTCAATAAACCGGAGTTGGATGAGAAAATTAATGATGCCGGGGCAAACAGTGCTATAGAGGATGTGATCAGTTACCTGGGCGATATCGATGTCGGGACGGGCGATGATGCAGGCGCCGCGAATATAGTGCCGGTGGCTTTCAACGGCCTCCTGGCCGGAAGCTTCCACGAGGGTAAATGGCTCGATTCCCAAAAAACTATTCCTAAAATGAAGGGAAATATCAGGTACAGTATTTATTCCGACTTTAACCTCATTGGCAATGGTACAGGCAGCATGCCGTTTACTGATGAATACGGCCTTGATAATATATCTGTGAGCATAGATAACACACCCATCAGCTATATTTCGGAAACTGTTGAAATCGGCAGAACTGGAGATATTCTTTCTGTAAAGCCGACAGTATATAGTAAAGAGTTTTATTCTTTTATAGTAAAGGACTTTCTTGATCAGAGGATCGATGGAGAATATACGGAAGAAATCATTCAGGGAATAAGCGCAGACCTGGACAACGATGGTAAGCAAGAGCATTTGATATCAGTGTGCAGCTTTGACCTTTCCGATTATTTGACGCTTCGTGGATGGTTCAGGGAAAACAACAATTTTTCGTATCTCCTGCTGGTAAATGAAGAGAAAGGCGGGTTCGAAATATCTGTATTGGCCGAAGCTCTGCGCAGTAAGGCGGACAAGGACAGCGCCTACTATGGCGGAATAGATGAAGGGGATATGATGATTTACAGATCAGAGTATAATGTGCTGGGCTTGATTGATATTAACGGGGATATGGATCTGGAACTGGTCTTTTATGAAAATGTTCATGAAGGTACATTTTATTATGTATATGAATATAATAACGGCGGATATAAGAAGGTGCTCTCGTGCGGCATGGCAGATTAGGGAGGAAATAGCGGCAAAGGATCGTTGATTATCAGGTTTCATATATGATAATGAAGGAACAATGGCGGCACTCCTGCATATAATTGAATAGGAGATTTGAACAAAGACGTTCTGATCAAAGTTTACAAGACTTTCCAGGGCGTTTTTTATTGGCTGAATGGCAGAATTTATGAATAACTCAATACTGCATCTTTCATAAAGGTGTAAAGTCTGCAACATCAGGAGGTGCGATATAATGTGTGGTATTGTTGGTTTTACCGACTTCTCAAGAAACATTTCCAATGATAAGGATATACTTGAAAAAATGACTGAAAAGCTTGCTCACAGGGGGCCTGACGCCCATGGGTACTGGGTGGATGCAAATGTTGCACTGGGCCACCGGAGATTGACAGTTGTCGACCCTGAGGGAGGGAAGCAGCCTATGAAAGCTTCAAGGGGAGGCTGCTCCTATGTGATCGTTTATAATGGCGAGCTGTACAACACCGAGGACATCAGGCAACAGTTGATTACAAAGGGCTGGTCCTTCAAGGGCTGGTCGGATACGGAGGTTCTGCTTGACTCCTACATAGAGTGGGGAGAGGAATGTCTCGACAAATTGAATGGCATATTTGCATTTGCCATATGGGATGTACAAAAAGGGACATTGTTCCTGGCAAGGGACAGGATAGGTGTTAAGCCTCTTTTCTACTGTGATAAAGGGAGCCTTTTCATATTTGCCTCCGAGATCAAGGCGATCCTGTCTCATCCGTTGGTTCCTGCAGAGCTTGGCAGGGAAGGGGTGGCAGAGATTTTTGTGATGGGGCCTGCAAGGACTCCGGGCTGTGGTGTATTTTCAGGGATCTCCGAGCTCAAGCCGGGCTATTGTATGACTGTTGATAATAAAGGCATCAGAATAAAGCAATATTGGTCTTTGAACAGTCATAACCATGAGGATGATTTTAGTAAAACAGTCAGGAGAGTCAGAGAACTATTCTATGATGCCGTAACGCGTCAGCTTGTATCTGATGTACCCCTGTGTGTCCTGCTGTCTGGAGGACTTGACTCCAGTGCAATTTCGTCTGTGGCGTCAAAGGCATACAGGGACAGGGGAGAGCGAATTGAAACCTTTTCAATAGATTATGTCGGTAATGATAAGCATTTTTCCGTAAATGAGTTTCAGCCCAACTCCGACTCTCCATGGGTGAAAAGGGTGTCTGAGTATCTGGGTACAAAGCAGTCAACATGCTTGATAGATACGCCTGAGCTGGTCGATGCTCTTTTTCCGTCCGTGCTTGCCAGAGATATCCCGGGTATGACTGATGTGGATTCGTCCCTGCTGCTCTTCAGCCGATGGATTAAGAGGCGGGCAACTGTCGGTTTGTCGGGAGAATGTGCCGATGAGATATTTGGAGGCTATCCATGGTTTTATAGACCTGCCGAACCCGGGACTGCCACATTCCCATGGTCCCGAAGGCTGGATGACCGTATCAGGCTGCTTTCGCCGGATCTTGTTGAATATATGGACCCGGTGAGCTATACGGCTGCTCGCTATAAGGAGGCGGCTGATGAGGTCCCGGCGCTCGGGGGTGACAGTCCCGAAGAGGCCAGGATGCGTGAATTGTTCTACTTCAATATCACCAGATGGATGCCTACGCTGCTGGACAGAAAGGACAGAATGAGCATGGCAGTAGGGTTGGAGCTGCGTGTGCCATTCTGTGATCACAGACTTGTCGAGTACATGTGGAATGTGCCGTGGGAAATGAAGTACCATAATAACCGGGAAAAGGGTCTGCTGAGATACGCACTGGAGGGAATGCTTCCTGAGGACGTGCTGTGGCGGAAAAAGAGCCCGTATCCCAAGACTCACAACCCGGCATACCTTGATTCGGTAAGGAATCTTATTCTGGCTGTTCTCGATGATGATGCCTCGCCGCTGCTGCCGTTTATCGATAAGGAATATGTGAGAGCTCTGGCATTGTCGATAAAACCGGACACAAACATACCCTGGTTCGGACAGCTGATGAATGCACCTCAGCTTCTGGCGTTCCTCGTTCAGATCGATTTCTGGCTCAGGGAGTACCATGTGTCGGTTGTTTGATGATTTGCTGTAGGTTTGACCGGGCCGCTGTGTAATTAAAATAATCGACATCGTTTTGGGTAATAATTATTGATAGCAGCAGGCAAATAAAACAGGCTGTCAGTTAAGGAGGATGTTCAATGAAAGCGGTGATCTATATTGTTTTCATCATATTGTTTATGCTTGTGACCTTCTTTGGACTTGGCCCCGTGCTGATGGCAGACGGTTCAGCGGGAGAACGGGCTGCAACTCTGGCGGTTGTGATCGTCCTGTATATACTATTGGCTTTGCTGCTGAGATATCTGATAAAGAGGATGAAAAACCGATAGTTTGATTTCCTAAAGCGGGAGGATTAGCATGGATAGCGACAGAAACGGTGAATATAAGAACACACATGTTGAGAAGAAGGCGGACTATACCGCTGTAGCTATTGCATTTATAAGATATGCTGCCTATGTGATAATATTCTTTGGATTCTTGTGGTTTATAGTCAGATATATTCTGCCGTTCTTCAGATGATGGCTGGCCAGTGATGACCTGCCAGTGATGGCCAGCCAGATGGCGGTAAGTAGATCATGAGCCGGATGAAGTCAGAGGCAGTATTGCGCAATAATGACCTCAGGATACATTTTCTGAGGTTTTTCTGTATGCGTTTCGAAATTCTCCCATAAACTTTGAAAGATGATAGAAATCATGGTATAATTATACATAGTATCATTATGATTGAGAGGGCAGAACTAGATGCCTGATAGAAGAGCTAAGGCTATTGCAGTAATAATTATATTTTGTCTGATATTCACGTTTTCTGCCTGTGCGAAGAAAGATGGAGCAGAGGGCTCGGATAGCGCGACAGTAATGGGTCCTGGCGCTGATGCCGGAGCGGATGGTTCCGGTATAGGCAAAGACGGCGCAGACGCTGTACCAGGCGGATCGGGTGCCAGAGCAGTTAACGATCAGGGAAATGCCCTGCCGGATGCCGGAATGACACTCGAGACACTGAAGGATGGCGGCTTCAAAGTATTTATTGAACAGTCGTATGATATCGTACTTGAGAATTACGGTCAGGTCACCTTCGTCACCGGTTCAGTTGAAGTCGACGGACTCCTTAAACTTAAGATGTATCTTATGGACGGCAATGGGAAAGTGCTTTATGAATTGCCAAATTTCTATGGCAATAGCTGGTCCATGTTGAGTGAAGTAACAGACGTCGCTTTAAATGACCTGAATCATGACGGCCTTAAGGATATCATCGTCATAGCCTGCTATATGACAGGTGTTGGACCGACGGGAGCCGAAGATTTCCCCACGGTGGGAGTGTATTTTCAGCATGGACGCGAATTTGTCAGCATTCCCTGGCTGGATGATGAGATAAATATGAATGATATGGAGATCAGTATTGTTGGCGTTGCCGATTATGTTGAGAAACTCGGTCCTGAGAAACTGGCCCCATATATCAGCAATGGAAATAGCAGCACCGGAGATACAGCGTCACTGGATTCCTGGGTAGGTGACTATTCATTCAATGAGTATGCACCACCTGACCAGAACATGTTCTACTCGATCTATATTTTTAAAGAAGGTATATATCATTACGCAGAGATATACATAGACGGTTTTCAAACTATGTTGAGGTTGAAGGCCAGGGTCATTGAAAACGGAGACGGTATAGACCTTTTGTTCGACAGCTATTTGCCAGATAACCTGTTCGATATCTATGAAAAAGGCGATCATTTGCTCAGCCTTGAAAGAAGCGGTTCGAAATTGCTGACCTATTGGGCTTTGATCGAACCAATGCTTTCAGAAAATAAAGCGGCCGGCGGAGCCTACTTTGAAAAAGCGGAATATCCCGTTCTCCTGATGAGCTTCAATGTAAACTTTGGTATGGAAGAAAGCTTTGAAGTATTACAGCTTACTGATAAAACGGTCACCTACATCTATTATGATTACAGTGACGCATCAAACCCTCAGCTTAAGGAAAAAACAGTTCCTTTCAGTGAGATGCTGGCAAAGGAAGATAACGGCGAAGATAGATTTTATATGAGCATATTCCTCTATGATGGATATAATGTACGCGAACTGGAACTGACAGAGAAATTGGACAACAGGATCAAAAAGGATCCGGAGTTCAGAAAGAAGCTTGGCGCCTTGATAGGCAAGCACTTCGACAGGGAGCTCAAGAATGATTTCATAGATGTTGAGGATATTGAATGATAGAATCTTTTGCCGTAGAAAACGATTTCTTAAATAAAAGATTATCAAAAGCAATGTATAACAAAACCCGCTGACCATTCTATTAACGTTTATCGCGATTGAGATCTTCGTACGCGGCGTTTTCCTGAACGACCTGCGCGAGCTCTTCATAGTCCATGACTTCCATCATGGTTTTGACAGCGTTATTCAAAAAAGCGTCGGCGTGTCGCTCCACGTCAGGATCTTGACTGAAGTGCTCCAATATCTCCGCGACCATTTCAGGCTTTTCATTAAGGAGTTTCATCACGCGCTTCCACGCCCCCGGCGTCCATATTTTCATAATCGATATCCATATATGTCGCCGCCTACGATACGAACATCTGCCTTCCGTAACAGACATACCACAAGCTGACGGAGATAGCTACTTTATTGGTAATTATTTTTGAAAAATACATCTTTTCATGTTATTATTTGATTATACAGTTTTTTACACAATTTGCATAACTATGATTAGATGTTGAAAATGATAAGATATTATACTTGATAGATAATGCTCACTACATAGGTGTGTATGGAAAATATGATGTCTTATAAAGGGGGACAATATTGAATAAATTTATATGTACTTTTTTAACATCACTGCATAAGCTGTGGAATACCCGGGAAAACCTTCACTTTGGCTGCATCAGGCTGAAAAAGCTTCCCTTAATGCTGGTTTTGCCACTTGCGGTTATAATTGCCGATATGCAGTATAGCTTTTTTGGCTTACAAGTTGAACTTTACGGTATTGACAGTTCAACAATATTACTGTCCGCATATAGCATCGGGGCGATGTCCATATTTTTACTTAAAGATCGGCATGTATTTGCGTTTATTAGGATTTCCATGGTAGTTACGGCAGTATCATTCATATCATACTTCCTGCTTCCTCCCGAAGTACTTAAACTATTGCCGGCTGCTATTGGATTTTTAGGCCTGGGCGGCTGTGCCATCAGCGCATCCTTGTTTTACTGTGCCTCACTGCAAAATGCGGAGCGTTTATACGGCGCTATGTTGCTGGCGGCTTTATCGCCAATATGTACAATAATGAAAAATGCCAATATCAGAAATACTGTGATTGATGTTTTAGTTCCCGCTTTCTTTATTGCCGCCATGATGTATTGCCTGTACAGCGTTAAGCGCAAGGATTTGGAACTACTTCAAATGCCCAAACAAACACGTCATAACGGCAGTATCGCGTGTGAACTTACATATGCCCTCTGTTATTTTTTTATTACGTATTTTCAATCCCAATTGTTCCTGGTTCAAAATTGGGAAGGGAGAATACCATACTTAATCAGCCAAGTCATCGGCGTTGTCCTTGTATTTATTATACAGCTGATGTTTAGACACAGCATCTGGCATATGTGGAATATTTACTTTGTCCTTACGACCATCGGCATGCTGATATTGCTTTTTGAAAACCAGTCGTTATTGCAGCTCGCTCTCATTATTTTGGGTTTTGCGACCGGCATTGGTTACATAGCAGCGTTTTACATGGGCGCAGGCATAATCAAACGGAATTTTTCCATGAGCTTTTTTAAAAGAACATTATTGGTTTTCATTGTACTTACATTGATTGCCATCCTACTTGCAGGCACTGTGGCATCGTTGATTCCCGACAAACTGCTGGTTATAACAGCCGCACTCTCGGGATTGTCGTTTCTTGTAGTGACAATTCTATCGCCGGTGCTTTATAAAAACTTATTTTCACATGACTGGATGGACGATTTTACAAGAAAGAATATGTTTCCTGTAGGTGATGTTTTAAATGGATATGGTTTCACTGACAGGGAGAAGGAAGTGTGCAGGCTGCTGCTTGACGGGTACACGCTACGGCAAATAGCCTCTATATTAAGCCTGGCTTACCCCACTGTGAATACGCATTATACATCCATATACCGTAAACTGAATATAAACAGCAAAGCGGAGCTTCTACTTCATTTCAAAAACAAGGGGCATCTGATAAAACAGCTGTAAAATCAGGCTTTCCCGCCTCCCTCATTAGTTTTAATGAGGGAGGTTTTTTATATAAATAGTTAAAACTCATGAGTTGATTTTTTTGCTTTACCGACCCAAAATAATGGTGACCCCGGATAATTGGGAGGTGATAACGGTGGGATAAGGGATAAAATCAAGGCAATTCTCACGGGGATAAGACCCGTAGCGGTAAAGGATAAAAATAGCGTCCTCAAACCTGGTAAAGATGCCCGACAGAGGGATGCTCCTTACGGGAAGGACCAGGGGCTTGATGATACAGAAAAAAAGGAGCTAGCATCCAGGCTTACACCGAGAGAACATGATGTGTTCCTGCTTCTTTTAGAGGGTTGCACACTCAAGGAAACAGCAGTCAAGCTCGGAATCGCCTATTCCACGGCAAATACCCACCAGATGGCAATTTACAAGAAGCTGGTGGTTAAATCAAAGGCGGAACTCATCATTAATTTCCGGTGCTGGGGAAACAGCAACGGGCAATCAGCCGAAAGGAGGGAGTGAAAGGACGAAGTAATCGGATGAAAAGGATTTTTTATTGGAGTAATGTGGAATCATATGGGAAAACACACTGTAAAATTTTAAGTAAATATCTATCTGGAGAATATAGGAGGCATGAGAAAAACTTCGTGCCTCAAGACATAGCATAGAAGCCCCTCTGGGGCTTTCGAGAGCAACTATGATAATTGTGAGAGGAGATTTAATATTATGAAAAAAGTAATAACTGTATTAATCTGTTTTTTGTTCGTTACCTCTTTCACACCATCGGTTTATGCAGGTGAAATCCCGCAGACACTGGAGGCGCCTTTAAGCCTGTCAGCCCATTATGACACAAGTATGGGCATGATCATTCGCTGGACAGAACCTGAATCAATCACAAAATTGTACAGACCGGGGCCGGATAAAATTCTGGACGAGGCTTTTGCTGAAATTGATGTAAAAATTAATGATGGCTCCTGGCGTTTGGAGGGAAAGACCTGGGACCAGAACTCCGATCCATGGGGGCAGGGACCTTTTCTTGTAGCCGCATATCAGACGAGACGTGATGCAGACAATGTCATGGATACTTTTATCATTTCAAACAATCTCGGAGATAATTTCAGCCTAGATAACAATACGTATCATTTCCGTATCCGCTATGTGCTTAAGTATCTGAAGGATAATCATAACGATTATGTTGTGGGACCTTATTCGGAGGTTGTGTCCGTCGGCAAAAAAGTGCCAGCAAAGCTTCCGGCATCTCTTGAAGCTCCTTCAGAACTAAAAGCAGAACTGATGGAGGACCTGAACGGCGCCCCCTATTTTGCGTTGAGCTGGGATACTCCTGATAGTATCACACAAGCCAATCAACAGGTTCGTATTTGTGCTTTTGCAGATTGGAAAATCGCCGATGGGAAATGGGCTTCGGAAAGCGGGCAATTGCCTTTTTCCACCGGCTCCCAACTGGATGACCATATTGATATAAGGCCCCTGGATGCAGGAGGTATCGGGGAGATAGATATTAAAGCCAATCTCTATACTTTCAGAGTATATTTTAAATATGAAGTTAATGGGAATACAGTAGTGTCACAATATTCTACACCGATAAGCATCGGAACGCCTGCTTATTCGTACAAAGGAGCCAGCACATGGGCTGTTCCGGAACTGAACAAGGCTTCGGAATACGGTTTCATTACCGACAGGATCAGGGATAATATGTCGGGGCCAATAACCCGTGAAGAATTTTGTGAGGTCGTTGTCAGGCTTTATGAAAAAGCTACGGGAAAAGAAGCCACTTATAAGGACAGCAGTGCTTTCAGCGATACGAAGAATCCTGAAATCTTTAAAGCGTATGAATTGGGCATTGTCTATGGCGTCGGAGAAAATAAATTCGCTCCGGAGCAACTCATCACCCGTGAACAGATTGCGGCGATGATGCATCGGGCAATAAAAGTAATAAAGCCTGAGGCGGATTTTAGTACGGTAGGTGCTAATGCATACCCCGATGGGAAGGATATAACCGGATATGCTCTGGAGTCAGTTAAGTTTATGAGTAAAAACGGCCTAATGACAAATATCAGCGGTAACTTTGTGCCAAAGGGAACAACTACCCGCGAGCAAGCCGTGGTGATTGCGGTCAGGACTGTTGAAAGGTATGGCAATTAATGCGTTTTGGCACACGATTCGCACAACTGCCCATTAAGTTTGTGGAGGTTTAGCTTATGTTTAAAAAATCATTAATAATCCTGGTCATATTATCACTTGCTTTAATAGTGCTTAACGGATGCGGTTCAAGCAACAGCACCGGCGATTCGGCTACTGCCGGCGGCAGTGATGCAGCTCCGGCAGTAAATGCCGGTTCCTCATCGGATAAAGTCTATAAAATAGAGAAACTGTTAAGTGCTGAAGAGGTATCTGAAATTGTAGGAGTACCCGTAACATTCGATGAAAGTGCTCTCGAAGTTGACAGTGAATATGGTACATCAAATGCCAGATATGTTTATGACACCGAATACTCTACTCTGCATGCATTTTTTCGATTAACTCAGGACAGTGCCTATAAGAACCCGCCCAATGAAAACTCAAATGCTGCTTCAAAATATGAATTTGACTTAGGCTTTATCAAGAACCATTCAGAACCGATTGAAGGACTTGGAGACAAAGCATATCTTGATACGAAAAATAACCAGGTTGGTGTGCTTTATAAGGACTGCTATGTACTGGTAGGCTTCGGGGCCGTAAAAAAGGATGAGTCTGCTGAGGTTTGTAAGGCTATTGCAAAGAAAATCATCGAGAATATGGATTGAGAAGCTTAAAATTAAAAGCAGAAAGACCCCTCACTTTTGCTAGATTGATTTGATAAAAAGCTAAAAACAGAAAGCCAGCCACAAAATTGCGACTGGTTTTCTGCTTTCCTTTGCCCCGTACCGGTTACCCCCTCGGTTCATTATTTGTACTTATGGGTGATAACACTTGCTTCTAGCGGGTTTTATGTGGCCAGACTGTACGAAAAGTGTTTTTCCGATGGGACTGCTCGTTTTTCAGCTTTGATCAAAACACCTAGGGCACTACTCGTTTTTGCTGCTTTTGAACAAAACCATGTTCTGGAAAGCCTGTTTTATAGTCCAATTGGCTAATTTCATAGATAATGAACAATAAGAATGAGAACTATTCTCATAAGTACCGTTCAAAAGTTGAAAAAGTGAGTAGTGCCCTCTGTTTTTACCATCTATCTTAGTTTCTGTTTTAAAATGAGTGGATCGAAGAAGTGTGCAAATATGCTGAAAACCCGCTAAAATAACGGGTTTCATGTGGCGTGCCTGAAGGGATTCGAACCCCCGGCCAACGGATTAGAAGTCCGTTGCTCTATCCAGCTGAGCTACAGGCACATATTTAGTTATGCGGTCGGCACGGCTGCGTCAGACGCTTCCGGTCAAGTTTTGCCGCTGTCGGTAAGGTCATAGGGACCTTTTGCATTAGTTGGAGCGGGTGATGGGAATCGGACCCACGCAATCAGCTTGGAAGGCTGATGTTCTACCATTGAACTACACCCGCACAGGTATTGTGATTACCGACTTACATATTATACAGTCGGTATGCCCGTTTGTCAATGCCGTAAAATAGCATTTTAAAAGTTTTGCAGAAGCTGGAATGACGGCTGTTGCGGGACAAATAACGCCCTCCGGCGGGAGGGCGTTTATAAAAACCGGAGCCTACTTTTTGTCCAGCTGCATCTGTATTTCGGCTACCAAATTATCGATACCGAGCTGTTTCATATCGCCTATAAACTTGGTTACTTCGGCCGGATCCTTGATCTTGCCCTGCGACAGATTGAATTCGAACTGCTGGACGGCCTGGCTTCTCTGTGCCGCCATATCCTTCAGCTTCCCGTAATCGGGGTAGAACGCTCCGTGCGGCGCATATTCGCTGTATTTGCCGAGAAAATCCGTAAGCGTGTTTATTCCGGCGCCATAGGCGTCTTTGGGTAGCGTGGGGTTATATTCGGCATTCCTTAATGCCCAGTTGCCATCCCAGTACATATATGAGCGGTTGTTGAAATCCTGGCCGTCCGGTATGGTGGGATAACCGTTATTCAGCACATAATCCTTATTTTCGATCCCGTACAGCATAAGATAATAGTTGTCGCGGGTCTGCTGCACCCAATCGAGGAAACGCAGCGCTCTTGCAGTATTTGTCGATGAGGCCGGGAACGCGAAAGATCCGTTCATAAAGAAGGTACCCATCGAATTATCGCGCTGCACCTTTTTCTCAGGATAGAGGTAGAAGACCTTTAAAGGATTGGATTCTTTTACTTCACCAGATGCTGTGCTGAAGGTCATCTTCTGAGGCTCTTCTGACGGCGGACTCAGTTCACCGTAGTAAACAAACGACGTTACCTTTGACTGATCGAGGTTCGATGCGTCCTGCAGATAGCCCTTGCTATACCAGTCGGCTATCTTGTTTGAGGCTTCCAGAAACCCCGGCGTCTGCTCCCATGCCTTTATTGTCATTTTCGGGTCGTCCCACTTGTAAACGAGGTTCTGGAATTCATCGAGAATGACATAGCCAAAGGCCCTGGCAAAGAGCTTCATGGAATCGACTCCATTGGCTATGATCCCGGGGAATAGATCCGGATTGTTATCCTTCACAGCTTTGAGATATGCTTCATACTGGTCGAGATTCGTTATCTCAGGGATATTGTACTTTTTATAGAGCGCGTCGTCGACCATCAGATAGGTACAGTAAGCGGCCGGGTATAGGGATGGAACGGCGTAGAGCTTGCCGTTGACCTTGGCATAGCCGAGTTCTTCCTGTGAGTATTTCGAATACAGCGACTGTGCGTTTTTGGGGAAGAGCGTGGTAATGTCCGCAAGCTTCGATTCCCTGGCAAGCGCCGTGAAATCCGGATAAAAGGAATCCGGCTTACCGAGGCAAAAGGCGTCAAAGACGTCTCCCGAGGCTTCGAGGGTTTTCATCTGGTTTATGTACTGATTGAATTCAATCCATTTGAAATCAAGGGAAGCGTTTACTGTATCTGCTGAACGTTTCTCAAGCTCGGCCTTCACGTCGGGCCAACTTTTCGGCTCTGTTCCGGGAAAATAGAATTTCAGCGATGTGTGTTCAAGTTTTTCGGCGGGGGCTTCATACTTCTGCATGAAAGATTCGTCCTCTTCCTTTTCCTTTTCGCCTCCCGAGCCGGACGCGCAGCCTGCGGGAAGCAGAAGCAGCGGTAATATCATTGAGATCGTCAGTATGGAGCGCGAATATTTCCGGATGCTGATGCGCGGAAGTCTTTTGAACAAGACTGACTTAACAAAACTCATCTTTCCACTCCTTTTTCATATATCTCATTTGTTTTCAAAACGCTTGATTTGCATAACGTATCAGTGTATCATTTTCTATATATGACACATTTTACAAATACATAGTATCAATCAAATTTGAACAAATTGTTAACAAAATTTAAATAATTGGTAAAGAGGGGCAACTATGGCAGATCAGAATCGTAAATATTGGAACAGGCAATTCAAGATACTTCAGGATACGTGGCCCAAATCAGACAATTTCAACGATTGTATAGACATCTGCCTGCAGCTGCACGGCATGGTACATTCCGGGACTCCGGAGCAGGCGGTGCCTTTTTCGTTCGAAGATGAGCTGTGGGCTGTTATGAGTGAGGAAGCTTTCAGAAAATTACATCACGGTGACCAGTCAATCGCATGGAAGCTTTGGCATACCGGCAGGATAGAGGATATGACCATGAATGTGCTGATCGCCGGGGGAAGTCAGGTCATTGACGAAAACGGCTGGTATGGGAAGCTTAACGTAAAAGCCCGGGATACAGGCAATGCCATGAATGAGGATGAAATAGCCGAAATGAGCGGTTCGGTCAGCATGGAGTCTTTAAAGTCTTACCGAAATGAAGTTGCGAGACGTACAAGGACGATTATCCGGTCTCTGCAGCCACAGGACCTGAAGCGGAAAGTCGACACTGCAAGGCTTGACAGCCTTATGGAAGACGGCTCTCTGGCGCCCGGAGCCCAGGGTATCTATGATTACTGGAAAAAGAAAACGTATGCCGGACTGCTTCTGATGCCTGCAACTCGGCATATCCTCGTACATATAAATGAGTCGATGAGGCTTGTCTGATTGGATAAGTGATGACATCTATGGAAAAGGTAAAATACATAGAAGGGCTCCGCGGACTGGCCTCAATAATAGTAGTATTGTCCCACTTCGCAGTGTTCTTTTATCCCTCATTGTATACGGGGGATGCCAGTGAAGCCCGTTTTGTCTCAAAGCTTGATATCGTTATCGCCGGAACGCCATTAAACCTGATTTATAACGGCAATTTCGCCGTGTGTATTTTCTTTTTGCTGAGCGGCTATGTGCTCAGTTATAAATATTTCAAAACAAATGACTACGAATATGTGATTTCCGGGGCTTTCAGAAGGTATTTCAGACTGTTGATCCCGGTGCTGGCTATAAATATCATTACTTTCGTCCTGATGAGGGAAGGGCTGTTTTTTAACAAGCAAGTCGGGTATAGTATAGGATCCACATGGTGGCTGAACCAGCAGTGGGCTTTCAGTCCGACCGTCTCAAACCTGCTTAAGGAATCGTTCATTGGAGTTTTCTTCCTGCAGGCGGATAACTACAACCCGGCCCAGTGGACCATGACGTACGAATTGCTCGGATCCTACCTCGTTTTCGCCATATTGGCTCTGTTCGGAAGGTATAAACATAGGAACTTCGTTTATTTCATACTTTGCTGCGTATTTTTCCAGACATATTTCCTTGCGTTCATTGCGGGACTGATCATATGCGACCTCAGTATAAACGGATTTATCGAAACCTTCGGCAAAAAGGCGTTTAAGTGGGTGCTGATAGGTTTGATCTTCGGCTCGTATCCTGCAGGTATGGACGTCAGTAATACGATTTACAAGATTTTTGATTTCTCCGCGGTGTATGATGTGCCTATTATCTACAATATGCCGTTGTTCTACCATATCCTCGGCTCGGTATGCTTTTTCCTCGTGCTGATCAATTCGGAAAGGCTGCAGCGTTTCTTCTCCGCGAAGCCGCTGCTTTTGCTGGGCAGGATGTCATTCTCCATATACCTGGTTCACCTGCCGATCATGGGGACGTTTTCGGGTTTCATGTTCATAATGCTACACAGGAGCATGGGCGACATCGCTGCATTTGCGGTCACTTTTGTCTCGTCTCTCGTCCTGATTCTGGCCGTCGCATTTATCATGAACAAATTTGTGGACGAAAAAGGTATCAGGTTGACACAACTGATGTACGACCTTTTCAACGACAAGATACTTAAAAGATTCAAGCGTTTGATCCTCCAAAGTATCATATCCGGCTCACTTAAGTGAATCCGAAGTGATCTGAGCCACATTGGCTTAATTAAGTTGTATAAACCATGGATAAGTTATATAATAGTAAAGAAGTAACTTAATACTAGGTCATAAATATACGACCAGTGGTTTATAACTATTTATTTTTGGGGGAATAGCTCATGTTGCTGTTGTATATATCACTTTCAGTGGGAGCCCTGTTCATCCTTTTCTGGTGTGCACAGCTTCTCTTTCTGAATCTTCACTTAAGATGGACGAATCATATTATACAATCCGACAATGAGGATGCCAAAGTAGGCGTCAGTATTATACACCCGATCAAAGATGTCGATTTCGAACTCGAAAGGAATCTCGAATCCTGGTTCAGACAGCAATACAACGGCCCGATACAGCATATATTCAGCTTTCAGTCCGCGGGCGACCTCGCGATACCGATAGTGCAGAAGATCATTGAAGATCATCCGAACCTGGACTGTGAAATTACGATAAACCCCGTTATACCCGGGCTTAACGGAAAGAGCTCCAATATGGTTAACGGTATGAAGCTTGCAAAATACGATATTGTTATGTTCGGCGACAGCGATATTAGAATCAAGCAGGATTTCATAGTAAAGATGGTTCGCCCTCTAAAGAACGAAAAAGTCGGGATCATTACCTGCGGACAGATCAATATCGGCGGTAGGGATTTCTGGACCCGGTTCTTCACATTTACACAAAATACCGAAACCGATTTTACCTGGGCATTTCTTACGAAGCTCGGCGTCGATGTGGGCGCTACAGGCGCGGCTTTTGCGATGAGAAAGAGCCTGCTGCAGGAGTTAGGAGGACTGGAAGCCTTCGGCGGCTCGCTCCTTGAAGATCTGCACCTCGGCAATACGCTTTACAAGATGGGATATAAGCTGATACTCGGGCCTTTCCTGGAATGCCACGTGAACAAGCTTGCAAAGGAGAAATCCTTCAATTACGCACGTCGTATCGGGATCGGCATTAAGGCTCATATAGCAACGGAACTACCGATGTTCATAGCGATGTTTTTCTGGTACTGGCTGATACTGCTTCTGGGCCTGGCATTCAGGAATCCGTTTGTGATATGTCTGTCGCTGATGTTCATGGGAATAAGGATCATACACGGCATCCTTATGAGAGTTATAACCGGTAATGGCATTGTAATTACCGATTTTGTAACACCGCTGTTCTTTGACCTGTTCGCAACCTTCTACCTGTTATTCTCCATAAGCAACCCGTATGTAACCTGGAGAGGCATCAGATACGAGGTCAAGAAGGGTGGATATATAGAGGAAGTCGAGTATGAAGATGAAAATTTTAAAGAAGAAGTAAATGTATAAGCTAAGGCAATAGCCGGATCGGTAAAGCCGACAGCCGGTAAATCGGGGCAATACGTAACAATACAATACGGCGGGAAAAAGGAACTCTGAGCCATCAGAGTTCCTTTCTGTATATTCTGTAGGTTTTGTAACGCTGAGCGCCGGTTCCTTCGATATCAGCCCTCATCCTATGGTTCGTTTCGCCGATGGTGGAGGCTTCACCGGTTTTATACCCTTTTTTGAGAGCGTTGTTGAAGGCGGTGTAATAAAGCGCGTAGGAAACGCCCTTGTTTCTGAATTCCGGTACGACGAACATGACGAACATACGCGCCGACGAGATCCTCCGCTTGTACCACAGGTATTTCAAAGCTCCGAGAGGTGTTATCCTTCCGTTCAAATGGATGAGCACCTGATTGTAATCCGGGAGCGCTATGCCGAATCCTATGGCCTCATCGCCGTGACGCGCTATAGGTATTATATCAGGTTCCGCAAGGGGCACGAGCCTTTTAGCCATATCCCGGACTTCCTCGAGAGACGGGGGCACAAGATCGGGCCATTCATCCGGCATCGCCTTGTCCATTACCTGCTTCAGCGCCCTGACCTCGCCTTCCAGGTCCGTCAGGCTCAAGGTATCCACCCTGAAATCATAGCGCTTCTGGGCATATTCTATAACCTTCCCGGGATCCTTCTGGAAAGTCGTTTCCCTGTCTATAAAGTAGGCAAATACGTCGTAATCCTTGACAAATCCGTAACGCTCTACAAGATCGACATAGTAGGAAGGGTTGTAGGAGTTCATAAGCACAGGAGGTCTGTCGAAGCAGTCCATCAGCATCCCCTTGTTTTCGTCACCGTCAGTTCCATTGACTGCGCAGGGTCCGCATATGAAATCCGCGCCGTTGCGCTTTGCCCAGCCGATGGCTGCATCAAGGAGCGCACAGGCTGTTTCGCTGTCGTTTATGGTTTCAAACATGGAGAAGAAGGCCATATTCATTTTCTTTTTCTCGTTGAGGTTGGTATCGATGCCCGCATAGATCCTTCCAACGGGCTCGCCGTCCACACAGGCCAGGAAAAGCTGATGTATGATTTTCTGGAGCGCCGGATTCTTCACTGGATCAAGTGAAGCCCTGATTTCGTTTAACAGGGGCGGTACCCAGTTTTTATCATTTTTGTATATTTTCCAGGGGAGTTTCAGGAACTGCTTCATTTCTGCTTTGGATACAACGGGTTTTATGTCGGGCTTCATCTGTTATCCTCCTAGTAATATAATGAAAGGGAAACACCTTCAAAGTGCTGCGCAAGGAATGTCCCATTTTGACGCTAAAGCAATACGGACGCACCGTTTTCCCACTATTCCCCTCACATTATATCATCAAGACTTTTTGTCCGCAATTAAGGTATAATAGCCTCAAGATCTTGAGGCTATTATACGCCTCCGGCGGAATTTATGCGCCGCCAATAATTTGCCCTTAAATATATTGGATGGCAAAACGTCGGTGCGCAAATATACCATCTTTTCTTCGAAATCATAGTATATTGACTGCGGTTGAAAAAGCTGATAATGTAGATTTAGTGTATTTTAATATTTTACAGTATTAAAGTGTGAATGTCCTGATCATGGGAAATGCTTGACAGGATATTTCCAAAGTGCACCGGAGAGTGGGATCGTATGAATTCAAAAATACAGGATCAATCGACTGACGGTTTGTTCGAGGCAATATTGCTTTTAGAAAATTCGGAAGAGTGTTATAATTTTTTCGAAGATATCTGCACTGTTTCCGAAATAAAGGCGATGGCCCAGAGACTTGAGGTGGCAAAAATGCTGAAAGCGGGGTATACTTATATGGATATAAGCGAAAAAACCGGCGCCAGCACGGCCACCATCAGCAGAGTAAACCGCTGCCTGAATTACGGTGAGGACGGTTACAAGATTGTACTTGAAAGGCTTGAAAAGAAAGGAAGATAGGTTTGTTCAGGAGTCTTTTGATAGGCTTTCTGATTTTATCGGCGCTGACTTCCAAGGGCGCCGAGGCTCAGATAGTAAACGCCAATTTAAGTATATCGGCAGACATGCTGCTGGAGCTCTTCAACAGCGTATCGGCCCAGACGGCCAGGAATGCGGAGCTTTCAACTGCCCAGGCTGACCGGGCTTTAGTTGCCTATGCACTTTCAAACGGAAGGGCCGTACTTCCTTTTCGAACAATTTCGCCTAAAAACAGCACTTTTTTATGGTATGATCCAATAGATAGTTCTACCTTCCGGACAGTTTCTTTGAAAATCCATCCCGGTCAGATTTTATACTGCCGAAGCGGAGCGTTTTCACACGTTTCGGGTCTGTCGCCTCCATATGCCGGAAATACTTTACTCTAGGCTTTATTATTCTGCCGGGGGTCTTTACTCCGGGTTATTAACAATTTATGGAGGACGTTTAGCACCAATGGTGTGAATTTCATTTAAAACGTCCAAATGGAGGTAATCATGTTTAAAACTGTTATTGAAAAAATTATTGGTTCCTACAGCGACAGGGAACTTAAGAGAATCATACCCATCGTGGATGAAATAGAGAGCCTTGAGCCTGAGATGAAGGCCTTGACCGATGAACAGCTGAAAGGCAAAACACCTGAATTCAGAAAGAGGCTTGAAGAAGGGGAAACGATCGACGATATACTGCCCGAAGCCTTTGCAGTCGTAAGGGAAGCATCCGTAAGGGTGCTTGGAATGAGGCATTTCCGCGTACAGCTGATAGGCGGCATCGTACTTCATCAGGGGCGCATATCCGAAATGAAGACCGGCGAAGGGAAAACCCTCGTTGCGACACTTCCGGTCTATCTTAACGCACTCGAAGGCAAGGGCGTGCACATAGTAACTGTGAATGATTACCTGGCACGCCGCGACAGCGAATGGATGGGCAAGATATACAACTTCCTCGGTCTTACGGTAGGACTCGTAGTCCACGATCTGGACAATGAAGAGAGAAGAAAGGCCTATAATTGTGATATCACCTATGGTACCAACAATGAATTGGGTTTCGACTACCTCAGGGACAACATGGTCATCTACAAGAGCGACATGGTGCAGCGCGACCTGCATTACGCCATAGTCGACGAGGTTGACAGCATCCTTATAGATGAAGCCAGGACGCCGCTGATCATTTCCGGAGCCGGGGATAAATCGACCGACATGTATAAAAAAGCCGACGCGTTTGCTAAACGCCTCAAGGTAAAGGTATACGCCGAAACCGACGATAAACAGGGCGACGAGGATGTGGACGCAGACTATATTGTGGACGAAAAGGCACATTCTGCGGCGCTAACAGCCAGAGGCGTAACGAAGGCCGAACAGTTCTTCGGAGTGGAAAATCTTTCGGATCCGGACAACATGACGCTTTCACACCATATAAACCAGGCGCTGAAGGCACATGGCCTGATGAAGAAGGACAGGGAATATGTCATCAAAGACGGCGAGATCATAATAGTCGATGAATTCACCGGCCGTCTGATGTACGGCAGAAGGTACAGCGAAGGCCTGCACCAGGCTATTGAAGCCAAGGAGAATGTCAAGGTGGAGAGGGAGAGCAAAACGCTTGCCACCATTACGTTCCAGAATTATTTCAGGATGTACGAAAAGCTGGCGGGCATGACCGGTACCGCGCTGACGGAGGAACAGGAATTCCAGACCATATACAAACTCGACGTTATCGAGATCCCTACGAACATGCCCATGATCAGGGCCGATCATCCCGATTGCGTTTACAAGAATGAAACTGGCAAGTTCAATGCGGTTATAGATGAAGTAGTGGAACGTCATAAGACGGGCCAGCCAGTACTTATAGGTACGATTTCGATCGAGAAGTCGGAACTGCTCAGCAGTATGCTGAAAAAGAGGGGCATAACCCATCAGGTGCTGAATGCCAAATTCCATGAGAAGGAAGCCGAGATAATCGCACAGGCAGGCAAATTGGGCGCCGTTACAATCGCGACCAACATGGCGGGCCGTGGTACCGATATAGTGCTCGGCGGCAATGCCGAGTTTATGGCGAAGCAGGAGCTCAGGAAGCAGGGCTTCCCTGAGGAACTGATAAATGAATCGACGAGCTTCAACGACACTGACAACGAAGAGATCCTGAATGCCAGAGCCACTTACAAGCAGTTTTATAACCAATTCAAGGAGCATATAGGCTCGGAGAGGGACAAGGTCGTTACCGCCGGCGGCCTTCACATCATCGGTACAGAGCGGCATGAGTCCAGGCGTATAGACAACCAGCTGCGCGGACGTTCAGGCCGACAGGGCGACCCGGGATCTTCACGCTTCTATATATCGCTGGAAGATGATTTGATGCGTCTGTTCGGTTCTGATAGGCTCACTGCGGTCGTTAACACGCTTGGCCTCGAGGATGACCAGCCAATCGAACACAGGATGCTTTCCAATGCGATAGAGAATGCACAGCGCAGGGTGGAAGGCAAGAACTTCGGAATCAGAAAACAAGTTCTGCAGTATGACGATGTAATGAACAAACAGAGAGAGATCATATACGGCCAGCGAAAGCAGGTGTTGAACGGCGAAAACCTGAGAGACTCCTTTGTAAAAATGCTGGAGGGAGACGTCGACAACCTTGTGTCGGTTTATTGTTCCGACAGCCCGCATCCGGATCTCTGGGATTGGGATAGTATCAATGCGCAGGCGGAAAGCATGTTCATGCAGAAGGATATGATTAAGCTGTCGAGGGAAGAAATGGAGGGCTATACAAAGGAAGACCTCCACGATACACTGCTTGAAACAGCGACAAAGAACTATGAGGCCAAAGAGGCGGAGTATGGAACCGAGCTGATGAGGGAGCTTGAAAGAATAGTCCTTCTAAGGGTAGTCGATGAAAAGTGGATGGACCATATCGATGCGATGGATCAGCTTCGCTCCGGCGTCAGCATGAGGGCATACGGCCAGCGCGATCCTGCCGTTGAATATAAATTCGAAGGCTTTTCGATGTTTGAGGAAATGGTAAAGAACATCCAGGAGGATTCGGTCAAAATGCTGCTCCACGTGCGCATAAACCGCGAGCAGGGCGCTCCGAAGCGTGAAAAGGTAGCGGAGCCGACTACAGCCAGCCACGGAGGAGAAGAGGAGCAGCCTAAAAAGCCCGTTCAACGCAGCAACGCGAAAGTGGGCAGAAACGATCCGTGCCCATGCGGCAGCGGCAAAAAGTACAAGAAGTGCTGCGGCGCCGGCCTCGGAGATGCAGAATAAAAGGCGCACTCAGTTGAATGAATTTTAGCAGGCCGGTTGTGTCGTTTGTTTGATATTGCATGAGTTTTGCGAATTAGAGCATATTGTTGAAGCATTGGCAAGGGCAAATCTCTGTTTGAGCGAGCTTTGCGAGCGAGTTAGATTTGCCGCTAAGCTGAAGCTATATGCTCTTTGAACAAAACTCCGCAATAGAAAGCAACCGACACGACCGATACAACCGGTACGGTCGGTACGACCGACTTGTACCGACACAACCGGAGTAAACATAATTATGTAAGAAGGAATGGACATGACTTACGACGAAGCAATCGAATATATACACGGCACCATGAAATTCGGAAGCAAGTTAGGTCTGCACAATATCGGCACACTGCTCGGGCTAATGGGGAACCCCCAGAAGAAGCTCCGTTTCGTGCATATTGCAGGTACGAACGGGAAGGGTTCAACAGCGGCATTCATCGCCAATATCCTGATGGAGGCCGGCTTGCGGACAGGTATATATACGTCGCCCTTCATACAGCGTTTTACCGAGAGGATCCGCATTGGAAACGACGAGATCACAAGGGACGAACTCGCGGAGATCACAGCTTTTGTCAAATCTAACGTCGATAGGATGCTGGCGATGGGAGAGAACCATCCTACCGAATTCGAAATAGTTACTGCGGTGGCTTTCGAGTATTATTACCGCAAGGAATGCGATATCGTAGTACTTGAAGTGGGATTGGGCGGCAGGTTCGATTCCACGAACATCATAGATACGCCCGAACTTGCCGTCATTACAACAATCAGCTACGACCATACGGACCGCCTTGGAAAGACGCTCCCTGAGATAGCATTTGAAAAGGCGGGGATAATAAAACCCGGCGGAGATGTTGTTATATACGGTCAGAGCAGGGAAGTCGAACAGGTTTTTGAAAAAGCCTGCGCTGAAAGGGGCGCAAGGCTGTACATGACAAATTTTTCAGACGTCGAAAGCCATGAATTCGGAATTGACGGACAGGTATTCAGCATAGGAGGCTACGATAGGCTAAAGATAGGCCTTTTGGGCGCGCACCAGATAAATAATGCCGCCGTAGCTGTCAGATCCACAGAAATTCTGAAACGAAAAGGCTTCAAAATAACCGATGAGGCTCTGAGACGCGGCCTTGCAAATACTAAATGGCCCGGACGACTTGAAGTGCTGGGGAAAGATCCGGTGTTCCTGGTAGACGGAGCCCACAACCCGGAAGGTGCAGCGGTACTTCGCAGGGCACTGGATGAATATTTTCCCGGAAGGCCGATCACTCTGATAATGGGCGTGCTCAGCGACAAGGATTACCTTTCCATGATGGAAGCAGTCCTGCCGGTCTGCAGGCGGCTGATAGCCGTGACGTCGAACTCTCCCAGGGCGCTCCCGGCATCCGATCTGGCCAGGGCAGCCGGAAGCTATTGTAATAACATACAGATTAGTGATACAATTGAAAATGCTATAAGGGCAAGCCTTGAATCAACTGAGCCGGATGAAGTCATCTGTGCATTCGGGTCATTGTATTATATCGGCGCTGTCAGAGATTATTTCGGATTATAACGAGGCGATGCCAGCATATAAAATTGGGGGTGAGGCAATCAATGGATCTCAAAGCTGAACTCGAGAACTTCAGGCCTATCAATCTGGACGAAATCGTTCCGGAAGTAGAGAAAATACCGGATAATATCCGAAATTCCATTTTCCTATACAACAAGGCCATTGAGAGCCTCAGATCGGGAAGTGAGGATATTGCGGTAATCGGTCTCAAAAAAGCGACATCGATGAACCCGGGCTTTAACGAAGCGTTCAATCTGCTCGGGATCTGCTATAGTTACATGGGAGAAAGGGAAAAAGCCGCAGAGGTCTTCAACAGGGTCATCAAGGCGGAATCCAACAGCGTTCTGGCTATGAACATAATGCAGCGCCTGGGAATGGGAGACATCAGTCAGACAGCGCCGCCGGCGCAAAAGCCGAAGTCCCTGAAGAAGTCCCCTGAACAGCCGGAACAACATTTAAAGAGGGTAAGGGAAACAAAATCCCGAACCAATAAAATAAATCTAAAAGGCAGCGGCGCTTCGGATATCATAAAGATAGGGGCCGGTTTTATAGCCGGTTTGCTGGTTTGTGCGGTCGTATACCTTGCCTTGCCGAAAGCTCCGGACAAGGCCCCCGCACCTGACACTGCACAGACGGATACTACCGATGACAGCAATTTACAGCAGTATGAGGCGCAGATAAGCGATCTCCGGAAAAAGAACGAGCTGCTCGAGAAGGACAAGGAGACCGCGATGCAGCAGGCCGATTACTATAAGGCTGCATTGAAGCTGTACGAAGTGGACGATCTGGTAAAGGACAGGAAATATGAAAGTGCGGCCGATATGTTGCTGCTAATGAAAACTATCGAGTTCAATGACGCCGAAAAGCAGAAATTCGATTCGCTATATGCGACAGTGATGCCATTGGCGGCGAAATCGGTGTACGATCAGGGTTATAAGCTCTATAACCGGAGAAAATATGAGGACGCTTTGAAAAGCCTGGAAAAGGTGCAGGTGTATGACCCGCAGTACAGAAGGATGGATGCCGCCCTTTATTATATGGGCCGGAGCTGCCAGTTCCTGCAGGACTCCAGGGGCGCGCTGGCCATGTTCCAGAAGCTTGTAGAGGGTTATCCCGACAGCACTTATGTCAGAAATGCAAAAATCAGGATAGACGAGCTTACTAAAAATCCTTAAAAAAATAGGCCCCTGAGGCGGGTCTTTCTTTTTAGATTTTTTTATATTATTATTAGTAAAACAGATGTGCCAGGGGGATTAAAAATGTTTTATGAAAGCACTCGCGGCGGATTGCGAAATATTACGTCGGCGGAAGCCATAAAAAGGGGTCTGGCTCCGGATGGAGGGCTGTTTGTGCCACAGACTGCCGTGAAACTTACGCCGGATGAAATATACGGGCTTGCTGCAATGAATTATAGAGAAAGGGCAATTTTCATACTTGGCTGCTTTCTCGACGATTATACTGCCGAAGAACTTGCCGAATGCGTTAATGGCGCTTATGGAAGCGGCAGATTTGAAAATGACCTGGTCGCTCCCGTTAAAAAGCTCAGCGACAATGCTTATGTGCTCGAACTCTGGCACGGGCCTACATGCGCTTTCAAGGATGTGGCGCTGCAGATACTGCCGCGTTTGTTGGTCAAAGCCAACCTGAAAACAGATGAAAAAACCGAGACTGTAATACTTGTGGCAACTTCGGGCGATACCGGCAAAGCAGCGCTCGAGGGCTTCAGGGATGTCGGTGGGACGAAGATAATTGTATTTTTCCCGGAGGGCGGAGTCAGCCAGGTGCAGAAAATGCAGATGGTCACGCAGGAAGGCGCCAATGTTTGCTCTGTTGCCGTTAAAGGAAATTTTGACGATACCCAGAATGGTGTAAAGGCGATCTTCTCTGACAGCGAACTGAGCGAAACGATGCTCCGCAACGGCTATAAATTCTCATCGGCAAATTCTATCAACTGGGGAAGGCTGGTGCCCCAGATCGTTTACTATTTCTCCGCATATGCGGATCTGCTGGATTCAGGAGAAATAAGGGCAGGCGAAAAGATCAACTTTACAGTGCCTACGGGTAATTTCGGAAACATACTTGCCGCCTGGTACGCCAGGAGCATGGGCCTCCCGGTGAACAGACTCATATGCGCTTCAAACGACAATAACGTATTGACTGAATTCATAAATACCGGCCTGTACAATCGTGAAAGGGAGTTCAGAAGGACGATTTCGCCGTCAATGGACATCCTCATTTCAAGCAATCTTGAAAGACTGCTCTATGAGCTTAGCGGCCATGACGGGCAGCAAATAAAGGACTGGATGGGGAGACTGGCCCGTGAAGGCAGATACTCTGTTAACGGCGATATAAAACGCAGGATTTCAGAACTATTTTGGGCATCCTTCACTACGGAGAGGGAGACCATGGATACTATAAAAGTCGTTTACGAAGATTACGGATATGTTGTTGATACACACACTGCGGTAGGTATCGACGCCTACGACAAATATGTCATTTCGACAGGCGATCTGACAAAAACCGTAATCGCTTCCACAGCGAGCCCGTTCAAATTCAATGAGAGCGTAGTCAGGGCCATATTCGGCGATAAAGCTGCGGAAGGCAGATCCGAATTCGAACTGCTCGGATATCTTTCGGAACAGTGCGGGATTAGTATCCCTGAAGGGCTTGCGGATCTCGAACATAAGGATGTCCGGCACAAGCGCGTTTGCGGCAGGCAGACCATGAGAGACGAAGTGGCGGATATTCTCGGGCTGAAGTAAATAAACGCAGTCAGTCAAAACTGTAATGATAATATATCAGAAGCAGCAGAAATATCAGAGGAATCATTATTGCGATCATTATGATCGCTTTTTTTCTTTTAGAATAATAAAAGGTGATAATCCTTATCATACTCCAGATATATTCGCTCAAATCCAATATTATTCGACTTCCCAAGCTCTATTCCTGTTCAGCCTTATATTCCTTTGTAATTTAGTTTACATAAATTGTTCATTGATTTGAATTATCCGGTATTGTATGTTAAAAAGAAGCGCATGCACGCTAATAAGGCCTGCGCAGACGTCGGTCCGTTCCGGATGATTTCACCTGATATATGGGAGGCTGGTTTATAGTGAGGTTTAAGGTTATAAAGGTCATTTTATTGCTATTTGTTATTATATCTCTGATTCTGTCTTCAGGTATGGCTGCCGCGGAAACCGGCCGGCAGGAGGATACGGGACGGTTCAATATGAGTTATGTCTACTTTGGAAGTTCGGGCGCATACACCAGCCTGGTCGATCAAACCGGGAATTCGCTGGATGACGTGGCACCGAGCTATTTCGACCTCAATGACGACGGAACTCTCAAGCTGACAATGGCTATAGACCCGAGCTTCGTGAGCGACATGCATGCAAGGAATATAAAAGTAACGCCGTTTCTGAGCAATCACTGGGATCAGGACAGAGGGATCACTGCCCTCAGGAACGGGGAACAGTTATCTTCGCAGATAGCCGATGCTATTTCGCGATATGACCTCGATGGAGTGAATGTGGATATTGAAAATGTTACGTCGGCTGAAAAAGACCTGTATACGAACTTTGTCAGACTCCTCCGGGAAAAACTGCCGGAGGGCAAGAGCGTTTCTGTCGCAGTCGCCCCGAATCCGTATCATGCGACTAACCTCTGGTTCGGTTCCTTCGATTATGCAGGACTTGCGCGGTATTGCGATTATCTTATGCTCATGGCGTATGACGAGTCCTACCAGGGAGGCGATGAGGGCCCTGTCGCGGGTTACCCGTTCGTCGAGAGCTCCATTAAGGCTGCGCTCGAAACAGTGCCTGCGGACAAGCTTGTCCTCGGGATACCGTTTTACGGAAGGTTCTGGAAACAGGGGGCTTCATACGGAGGTTACGGTATAAGCAACAATACCGTGGAAAGTCTTATTAATAAATATAATGGCACGATAACCTATGACTATGCAGAAAAGTCTCCAAAGGCCGTAATAACTATAAAACCCGGAGATCCGAAGCCGGAGGTTTCAGGGAAAACTCTGGACGCAGGTAAATATGACATATGGTACGAAAATGAAGCATCCATAAAAAAGAAACTTGAGCTTGCAGGCAAATATAACCTCAAAGGAACGGGCAGCTGGAGCCTCGGACAGGAAAGCTCAAGCACATGGGATTATTATTCCATGTGGCTGGATGGGAAGTATTACGGCGATATAGAGAGAAGCTGGGCTAAGCAGGAGATATTGACGGCTCTAAACAACGGCTGGATGGAAGGAATGTCCCCGACTGTATTCATGCCGGACGGACCGTTCACCAGGGCTCAGGCTGCGACGCTGCTGGTCCGGATGCTAGGCATAGACAAAACATCGATAGGAGCTCGCGGACCTATGTATTCGGACATCAATGACCACTGGGCTTACGACGATATACAGGCGGCAAACGCGTATGGGCTTTTTGAAGGCGTCGGCGGAAGCAGGTTCGCACCCGACCAGGCTATTACCAGGGAGCAGATGGCCGTATTGCTCGACCGGATAATGAATCCCGGTACCGATATAGCGCCGGGGTTTTCAGATGTAACTCCGGAGACTTCACCATGGTCATATGAAGCCATTAACCGCACGGCGGCGGCCGGTATGTTCAAAGGTTACGATGACGGCAGTTTCCACCCGATGGAAGTGATCAGCCGCGCACAGATAGCGGTATTGTTAGGCAGGGTGGCGCCATCCCTGGATAATGCAGTACTCACAATGACTAATTAAAAGAGTACTGATATAAGTGTATTCGTATAGATTGTACTATGGCAGTCCAAATTGAAAAGTGGTAATATAGGATAGAGTAAAATTTGAATTGATTTGACCTTTTTGTGAGGTGTTTTGAGTGATAAAAGCGTTAAGAGCGTTCAGGGGCGGTATCAGGCCCAGCCATCATAAAAGCACGTCAGGGATAGGCACGGTCAGTATGCCTCTGCCGTCCAGGGTCATTATACCTATGCTCCAGCACGTTGGAGCTCCCTGCGTGCCAACCGTAAAAAAAGGCGATAGAGTTTTGGTAGGCCAGAAAATAGGCGATTCCGATAAAATGATATCAGCCCCTGTCCATTCAAGCGTTTCCGGAATTGTCAGCGATATCAGGCCGGTGCTTTTGTCTGCCGGTTTTGAAGTTATGGCGGTGGAGATAAAACCCGACGGGCTCCAGGAGGTACATGGGAGTGTCAGGCCGCCGCAGTGCACGGATAGGGAGAGTCTGGTCAAATGTATCAGGGAGGCGGGTCTCGTAGGGCTTGGCGGTGCGGGTTTTCCCACCTCTGTAAAGCTTTCGCCTCCGCCCGGCAAAACTCTTGACACCCTCCTGATAAACGGAGCCGAGTGCGAACCTTATATAACCTCGGACTTCAGAGAAATGATGGAGAATCCCGAAGGCATAATCGAAGGTACGAAAAAGATCATGGAAATATCGGGAGCCCGGAAAGCATTCATTTGTATAGAATCAAACAAACCGGAGGCTATATCCTGGATATCTGACCTGCTGACGGGCTCCGGCAGTATCGATGTGGTTCCGCTTCGTACCCGTTACCCACAGGGCGGTGAAAAGCAGCTGATCTATGCCGTGACCGGCAGGCATGTGCCTTCCGGGAAGCTGCCGTCCGATGTCGGCGTGCTTGTGCAGAATGTCGGCACTGCGGCATTTATAGCAGAATTCCTGAAAACGGGAATGCCTCTCATAAAAAGGAAAATAACCGTTGACGGCGGCGCAGTGGCCAATCCGATGAATGTCGAGGCGCTTGTCGGTACTCCGCTTCGTGAAGTCTTCGAATTTTGCGGAGGCTTCAAAAAAGAGCCGCGTAAGATCATAATGGGCGGACCTATGATGGGTGTAGCCCAATTTTCGTTGGACACCCCCGTATTGAAACAGAACAATGCGCTGCTGGCCTTGACGGAAGAAGAGGCGGCCGAGGCGCCGGAATCAGTCTGTATCCGCTGCGGGAAATGTGTGGCTGCCTGTCCGATGTCATTGCTGCCGCTCTATATAAATTCCAGTGTGAATCTCGGAAATTTCGGAGAAGTTGAGAAATACCGTGTAAACGACTGTATAGAATGCGGCTGTTGTTCATATGTGTGTCCTGCTTCGAGGCATCTCGTCCAGTCTATACGTTATGCCAAAGCCAAGCTCAGGACACTGGACGCGCAAAAGAAGGCCGGGGCCCAAAAGCAGGCCGAAGCCAAACAAGCCAAAGCCCGAAAGCAGGCCGGGGCCCAAGAACAGGCCGAAGCCGAACAGGCCGGGGCCCAAAGACAGGCCGAAGCCGAACAGGCCGGGGCCCAAAAGCAGGCCGAAGCCGAACAGGCCGGGGCGCAAAAGAAGGCCGGGGCCCAAGAACAGACCGAAGCCGAACAGGCCGGGGCCCAAAAGCAATCCGATACCAACAAGCAGGGAGGGGAAGCCCGAAATGGGAAATAGCCTTTTAGCGGGTTCATCGCCCCACTTAAAAAGCGGAGAAAGCACCAGTGACCTGATGCTGGACGTGGTACTGGCACTCATGCCCGCGGCCGCGGCTTCGGTTTATTTCTTCGGGCTCAGGGCGGCGCTGCTGATAATCGTAACAGTATTTTCCTGCGTGATTTCAGAATACATATACTGCAGAATTGCTAAAAAGCCGGATCCCATTCCCGACTACAGTGCTGTGGTTACAGGTATGCTTCTTGCCTACAACCTTTCGCCCGCCGTGCCGGTCTGGGTAGCCGTGATAGGCGGGGCTTTCGCAATAATCATTGTCAAGCAGCTATTCGGCGGCCTGGGTCACAACTTTGTAAACCCTGCGCTTGCCGCGAGAGCTTTTTTGATGGCGTCCTGGCCCGTGCAGATGACGACCTGGATAACTCCGGAGCAAAGCGCGGACGCAGTCAGTTCCGCCACGCCTCTTGCGCTGATCAAGGCTGGAAGCGAGGCAACAGGCACGCTGCCGGGTCTTTGGGATCTTTTTATCGGAAATGTCGGAGGGACTATTGGCGAGACTTCCGCACTGGCTCTGTTGATCGGTGCGGCGTATCTTGCAGTAAAACGGGTTATCTCGCTCGAAATACCGCTCACCTTTATCGGTACGGTTGGAGTGATGACATGGATATTTGGGGGCACGCGCCCTTTTACGGGTGATTTTGTATACAATATCCTTTCAGGCGGCCTCATATTGGGAGCATTCTTCATGGCAACTGATTACACCACTTCGCCGGTCACGTCGAAGGGACGGTTACTCTTTGGTTTCGGCTGCGGGCTGATGACATCCATAATAAGATTGTTCGGCGGGTATCCCGAAGGCGTCTCATATGCGATACTGCTGATGAACCTGACAGTCCCGCTGATAGACAGGTATATGATCCCAAGGAGCTTTGGAGGTGCTGTGAAAAATGCGTGATATGATAAAACCTTCGGTCTCGCTCTTTATCATTTGCCTGATTACAGCCTTTTGCCTGGCTTTTGTGAACAATACGACGAAGGATACCATCGCACAGAGGACGCAGAAGGACGCCGAAGAGCAGAGAAGACAGGTGCTGAGCATTGCCGACAGCTTTAAAAGACTGGAGACGCAGCAGGGCGCAGAAGACAGTAACATGATAAGGGAAGCCTATGCAGCATACAGCGGAGACAAATTCGTGGGTTATGTCTTCAGTGCTTATCCATCGGGATATGGGGGGGAGATCGCTGTAACTGTCGGAGTTGGCAGCGACGGCAGGATAACGGGCGTCAGAATTGGCGCAAATCAGGAGACTCCGGGCCTTGGCAGCAAGACTGCCGAAGACAGGTTCACGGGCCAGTATATAGATAAAAGCATCGATAACAGTATAAGGGTAGTCAAAGTGCCGCCCAAAGCGGGTGATGAGATTCAGGCCGTGAGCGGCGCCACGATCAGCTCGAGGGCTGTGACGAGCGCTGTCCAGGCTTCCGCCGATATGGCGAAAATATTGCTGCAGGAGCAGGATGGGGGAGATACGAAATGAAACTGTTCAATATATTCAAAAACGGGATCATAAATGAAAATCCTACATTCCGCCTTGTGCTCGGAACATGTCCGACACTTGCCATAACGACCTCTGCAATAAACGGTATCGGCATGGGGCTGTCGACCACAGCGGTTTTGATTGGTTCAAATGCAGTGATATCACTGCTAAGAAAATTCATCCCCGCGAAGGTAAGGATGCCGGCGTTCGTTACAGTCATAGCGGGCTTCGTCACGATCGTACAAATGCTGCTGAAGGCTTACGTTCCTTCGCTTGACAAGGCGCTTGGCATATATATCCCTCTCATCGTCGTTAACTGCATCATAATGGCGAGAGCCGAATCATACGCATCGAAGAACCCTGTGCTCGACTCCGCTGTCGACGGCCTGGGCATGGGCATCGGATTTACAATAGCAATAACTATGATCGGAAGTGTCAGGGAGATACTTGGCAATGGCAGCATATTCGGACTGCAGCTTTTCGGTGAAAATGCCAGTCCGGCGCTCGCAATGATACTCCCGCCTGGTGGCTTCCTGATATTCGGACTCGCAATAGGTCTTGTAAACCTTATCACGAACAGGCAGACTCTGAAGTCCGGCTGCGGAGTTCATTCTTCGGGTTGTGAAGGCTGCAGCGCAGACTGCAGCCTGGCAGGAACTGAAAAGGGGGCTGAATTATAATGCTTCAAAGTATTCTGATCACTTTTATTTCAGCCGTATTCATAAACAATTTTGTTGTCGTAAAGTTTTTAGGCATATGCCCTTTCCTTGGCGTTTCAAAGAAAATAAAGACTGCCGCAGGCATGGGTGTAGCTGTAATATTTGTTATGACGCTGGCATCCGCAGCAACCTGGATCGTTCAGGAATTCATACTGAAGCCGCTCGATATAGAGTATCTGCAAACGATCGCTTTTATCCTTGTAATCGCCGCGCTTGTGCAGTTTGTTGAAATGGTGCTGCAGAAGACCAGTCAGGGCCTTTACAAGGCTTTGGGAATATATCTTCCGCTGATAACCACCAACTGTGCCGTACTTGGTGTTACGCTCCTTAATGTGGAGAGCGGCAATAATTTTCTGATTTCAGTTTTAAACGGTTGTTTCTCGGGGGTCGGTTTCACATTGGCAATAGTACTCTTTGCAGGTATCAGGGAACGCCTTGAAACGGCGATCGTGCCGAAATGCCTCCAAGGCTTTCCGATATCGCTGATTTCGGCGTCATTGGTTTCGCTTGCTTTTTTAGGCTTTCAGGGGTTGCTGAAATAAGCTGTTTGAGCCGCAAACTGCGTAGTTCTGTTGATCGGTTGATTAGCATTCAGCAGGTATTAGTCAGATCGTACGCTAAATGTTAGTCCGGAGGGTTGAAATATGGGTGATATAATTGCTGCAGTACTGGTGATAAGCGGCCTCGGCCTGATATTCGGCATTGGCCTGTCCTATGCGTCGAAGGTATTTGCGGTAAAGGTCGACGAAAGGGTCATTAGGATCAGGGAGGCGCTTCCCGGAGCCAATTGCGGAGGCTGCGGTTTTGCAGGCTGCGATTCCTATGCGGACGCAGTTGTGACGAAGGGCGCCGAAACAAACTGTTGTCCCGTAGGCGGCAGTGAAGTGGCCGGAAAAGTGGCAGCCATTATGGGCGTCGAGGCTGAGGAAGTCAAAAGAGCCGCCGCCAGAGTATTGTGCAACGGTCGCTGTAGCGTGAGCAAGGAGAAGTACGAGTATCGCGGGATAGACAGCTGTTCCGCGGCAGCCCAGCTTTACGGCGGGCATAAAGCCTGTTCGTACGGCTGTCTTGGGCACGGCGATTGTGCAAAAGCCTGTCCGTTTGAAGCCATAGACATAACGGGCGGCGTCGCAAGGGTCATAGAAGACAGGTGCAAGGCTTGCGGAAAGTGTGTTGCAGCCTGTCCCAAAAAGCTGATAGAAATAATACCTAAGGACAAAAAATATTCGGTAATGTGCCGCTCCAGGGATAAGGGGCCTGTGACCAAAGCCAACTGTGAAGTCGGCTGTATCGGTTGCACCAAATGTGTCAAGGCGTGCAGTGTTTCGGCCATCAGCATGGAAGGGGCGCTTGCCGGGATAGATTACAGTAAATGCACCAACTGCGGAGAATGTACGAACGTATGCCCGACTATGGCGATCAGGGTAATGGATTTCGGCGACTGAGCTGTTTCGGCGGATTAGCGGATTAGCGATTTTTGCGGCTGACCATGGAAATATTGCAACCGGCGGTTCATTCTGATATAATGTGAGAAAATAAATAGGACAGTTCGAAACCATCCTGTCTGTAAACAAAACTACGGGGCTATGGCCGCCGGATACCATCCGCTTACGTATCGATACGTAAGCCGGCTGTGCAGATCGGAGGGTCGTATCTATACAAGTAGACATACAGGAGCGCTGAGCTCCTTTTTTGTTGGGTGTGTCCAGGGATCCCGGACCATGCTTGCCGGCTTTTACCCGATAATTACGGTTTTTGCCCGGCGGCGACAGCTTTTGTCGAGCGGACTCTACGGTTTAAGAACAATGAAAGGATATCGAGATGGATCAAAACAACAATGGCATTAAGGAATTCAGGAAAAGCAGGATACCTCTGAGGTTCTTGGCCGAAGCGGCCATTATCGGGGCGATGTACGCGGCGCTCACCATACTTATACCGGGTGGTTCGGGGCAGATACAGGTCAGGGTCTCGGAAGCTCTCACAGTACTGGCGTTTTTTACTCCGGCAGCCATCCCCGGCCTGTTTGCAGGCTGCATCATCGCAAATATATTCGTAGGGGCGGGGCCGTATGATATCCTGTTCGGGAGCCTTGCCACACTTGCGGCAGCCTTGCTGACCTATAAAATGCCCCGTAAATACCTGGCGCCGCTGCCACCTGTCATAATTAACGCTGTTGTGGTAGCCTTAATGTTCAATATTTCGATACAGGCGCCGCTGTTTGTCACTATGGGGTTCGTTGCGTTCGGAGAGCTGATCGCGTGCTATGGGCTTGGCTATCCTCTGCTCCTGTTGCTTGAAAAGCAGAAGACAAGGCTGTTTGGAGGTAAATGAAGCCGACCCTGGCAGGTACCGGCCCTTATGGCCGGGCTGTATGCCAGCTTGCAGGCGAAATTTTAATCAAATCAACTCTTGACAGATCTTAGTCAATACACTATCATATGACTCATAACAAAATAAATCTGGGGAGCTGGATAAATCCGGCTGAGAGGGGACTGAATCGTTCCGACCCATCAAACCTGAGACGGATAATGCCGGCGGAGGGAGTATAGCAGTAAAGTAAATTACAACCCTCTTATCTGTTTCAGATCAGAGGGTTTTTATAATGCATCGGTTCATAAGGAAATTTTTCGGTTGTAGAAAAATTTTCTTACATCTGCTGCGTTTCAACGAGGCTCGCCTCGTTATATGCCCGTTATATAATGGAAGTACGGCGGGTGTGTGATTCGGACGCGAAACTAAATGGGGCGGCTTGTCCCGAAAAGACCCAGTAAACAGGAGGGTTTAATAGTATGAAAAACAGAAATACACGCATGCTCGCAGAAGCCGGTATGATGATAGCTTTGGCAATTATTCTGGGCGAATATATAAAGCTTTTCAAAATGCCCATGGGCGGTTCCGTTACATTGGGAGGCATGGTGCCGCTGTTCATTTTCGCATTCAGGTGGGGAGGCAAAAAAGGCATCCTTGTGGGAGCGATCTACGGAATACTCGACCTTATACTGGGAGGCTTCTATTCCATGCATCCCGTCTCTATACTGCTGGATTATCCGCTTGCATTCGGAATGATCGGACTGGCAGGTTTCTTTAAAAAATCGACCGCAGGATATTTCGGCGGCATACTTACCGGCGTAATCGGACGTTTCCTTTGCCACACGATCTCGGGAGTGGTATTCTATGCAAGTAATGCTCCCAAAGGGCAGGCGCCGCTCGTATACTCGATATTATACAACGGTACGTTCCTGATTCCTGAGCTGGTTATCACGCTGGTCATGGCACTTGTAATACTGAAATTCGTCAAACTGCCCGATCCCGAACAGGCTCAGGCTTAGACGTGCAAATCCGGACAGGTATAACCTGTCCGGATATATAAATAAGAGTCAGGAGGATATTTCCGCCTGACTTAACTTTTGTACAGCGTTCGAAACTATAATACCGATCTCAATGGGTCAGCGCACATTTTCGATCCTGTTCATGATCACCCTTGCTACATGCACTCCGCTTGCGCTTGCCTGTGAAAGCCCGCGTGTTATTCCTGCTCCGTCGCCTATGGCAAACATGTTCGGCAGCTTTGTTTCAAGTTCGCCGCTCAATTCCAGCCGCGAGCTGTAGAATTTGACTTCGACACCGTAAAGCAGTGTATCGTAGTTTGCGGTGCCGGGTGCTATTTTATCGAGTGCGTAGATCATTTCAATTATATTGTCCAGATGTCTCTTCGTAAGCACGAGGCTGAGATCTCCGGGAGTCGCATCCAGCGTCGGAGTGGTAAAGCTCTGCGCAAGGCGGTGGTCGTTGGTCCTTACGCCCTTGACCAGATCGCCGAATCTCTGCACGAGTACTCCTCCGCCAAGCATATTGGAAAGCGACGCGATCCTCTTGCCGTATTGGTATGGCTCGTTGAACGGCTGAGTGAACCTGTTGCTTACGAGCAGTGCAAAGTTCGTGTTTTCGCTCCTCAGCGAGGGATCGGTGTAGCTGTGCCCGTTGACCGTAATGATACCGTCGACATTTTCAGATACGACATGCCCGTACGGATTCATGCAGAATGTACGCACTATATCTCCGTACTGCTTTGTCCTGTATTTGAGCTTCGACTCGTACACTGCGTCCGTAATATGCTCGAACACCCTCGCCGGCAGCTCGACACGCACACCTATGTCCACCTGGTTGTTTATCAGGTTCAGCTTCAGCTCCCTGCACTGCTGCGAGAACCATTCCGCGCCTGAACGTCCCGGTCCGTTTATCAGGTATCTGCACCGTATGATGTCACCCGAAGCGAGCTGCAGCGTGTAAAGACCGTTTTCGGGGACTATTTTCTTTACCTGTGTTTTGCACCGTATCTCCAGCCGTTCCCTGAGGTATTCGTAGATCCTGATAAGTATCTTCAGGTTGTTCTCCGTACCAAGATGCTTGACAACTGCGTGCAGCAGGTGCAGGTCGTTCTCAAGCGCCAGTTTTTCAATTCTTGAGGCTTCTTCGCTTCTTGTGCTGAAACGCTCCGTTGTAGCCCCGAACCTTACGTTTACGCTGTCGACGTATTCGAACAGCTCCATGCATGATGCGTCCGGTATGTATTCGCTGAGCCAGCCGCCGAACTCCGTTGTAAAGTTGAACTTCCCGTCGGAATATGCGCCTGCGCCTCCGAAACCGTTCATTATGCCGCAGCTTGTACAGTTGATGCAGCTCGGGACCTTTTTATCGACGATAGGGCATTTCCTGCCGTAGATGTCGCCGCCCTGGTCTATCATTACAACGTCCAGCGACGGCATTGTCTCCATCAGTTCATATCCCGCAAATATTCCTGCTGTACCGCAGCCAATGATGGCTACATCATAGATTTTTTCTGTACCGCTCATAGTATACTCCTCTTTTGACAGTTGCCTGTTATTTGCATGCAGCATTCCAAAAAGATTATAGACTACGCAGGCGTAAAGTTCAAGGATGCCTGACGGGCTGCTGAATAAATTACTGCGTTGCATTTTGGATTTTATTGCGTTAAAATTATTCTAACCTGCAATCCATTGTTTGGACGAACTAAGGGAGGGAATCTTATGAAATGCGCAGTATGCGGTTACAGGTACAATGAGCCCGATGACAACTCGAAGGACTGTAAACTTGTCAGCGACGGGAAAGAGCCGTTTGTCAAACTGATCAACACCTTTCACCGCACGGATGAGGAAGGGAACCTGGACGAAGCCTACCTGTTCGGCTGCCCGAGGTGCAAAACGGTAAGGCTGGAGCTTTGGTAAGCCGGGCGGCAGCGGTCTGCAGCAGGTTTATCGCTGCAAGCTTCAGTCTGCGCGGCAGCAGCTGTAGGCATCGAAAGGCGTGCACGGGCTTTGAAAAAAGCCTTTGAAAAAAGTAGGGCGAATGGCAGTATGTCACTCTTGACAATACGCGTTTGAGGCTTTAAAATATAATTACTCTTTGAAACACGCGCAATTAACTCAGCTGGTAGAGTGTCATCTTGACGTGGTGAAAGTCACAGGTTCGAGTCCTGTATTGCGCACCAGTTTCAGAAAACCTGGCTACGATGTCGTAGCCAGGTTTTCTACTATGTGCGCCCGGCGGGCGCATGTTCCAATGGGTGAAACCTAAACTCCCGCAAAAATATACTATACAGAAATAGATGCGAGCCAATTAAGAATTTCTTCTGTGGGCAGACCTAAAGTATTTAAGATATCTCGCTGTCTGGTTAACGATATCGCCTCTGCATCCAGTGAACAGGCAGCCGGCATCAGTCAAATCAACCAGGGGATCATGCAGGTATCTGAGGTTGTGCAGACCAATTCAGAGACCTCTGAGGAAGGCGCGGCGGCAAGCGAAGAGCTGACGACCCAGGCTGAACTGTTAAAAGAAATGGTAAGCAAGATCAAACTGAAGAAAACCAGTCAGAGTTTTAGCAGGATGGATGAGTTAAGCCCGGAAGTTTTGAAGATGCTCGAGGGCCTGTCCAATAAGAGAAAGATTGCGACAAAGTCGGCAGAAGAGGTATACGAGGATGTTGAGCCGAAGGAATTAAGAGGGAAAAAGATCATATTAAATGATAGAGAATTTGGCAAATATTAACTGCCAGGTATACATATAATAAAAAACTTAATTGGGAGGGATGGCGGCAACAGCCGCCTCCTACTCGCTGACACGGAAAGACCGGGAAAGTGCGGCCTGACCCTTTTTAAAAGTTGTGTCTGCCCATTTTTATGCTTATTCGCATCGCAGGCTTGCCGATGGCACACGATTGCGCATACCGGACGCACCCGGACTCGGCGTCGAAGTGGATGAGGAAAAGCACACCAGCGCCTACCTACCTATATCTGGCATTGGTGCCCAGAACGGCGCATATCTCCAATTTTGTTTTTATAACCAGGCCGGCGATTTCAGTCAACCTGACATCGTCCATCCGTCCGATGGGTGCGGATACGCTGAACGCACCCAGGACCTTTCCTGTAAAGTCGAGTATACTTGCGCCAACGCACCGGATGCCGGACTCATTTTCTTCGTTATCTACTGCATAGCCTGTTGAACGTATCCCGGAAAGCTGTTCCTTTAGTCCGGTCAATGTTACTATGGTATTATCGGTGCGTTTAGAGACGCTGCTAGAGTTCCATATATCTTCAGCCTCATCGTCAGTAAGCTCCGCCAGAATTGACTTTCCTACCGAGGTGCAGTACATGGGGCTTCTCATTCCGATGAAGGAAGACATGCGTACGGAACTGCTGCCCGAATCCTCTTTGAAAATATAGACGATCTCATTTCCGCTGCGGACCACCAGATGCACAGCTTCCCCGGTAATGCCGCTCAACGTTTCGAGATACGGTTTGGCGGCTGTCAGCATATCCAGCTTGTGAACGACGCGTGATCCGACTTCGAACATTTTTACCGTCAGAAGGTATTTCCCAGTGCCATCGTCCTTTGAAACATACCCCAGCATTATAAGAGAGGCGAGCAGGCGGTGGACTGTGCTTTTATTCAGCGACACGACAGCGGCCAGTTCGCTCAGAAAGGCTCCTTTCGGCGCCATTGACAATGCGTCTATGATTGCAAAAGTGCGTTCAACGGATTGGACGCCATTATTATCCATATGCCCTCCCGAACAAATAGTTTTTATAATAGCAATGAAAACATACCGATATTGAAATTATATCAATGCTGTAATTGGCAATCAAGCCATTGACTATTGCTGCGATTGATAATAAAATTATGTTGTTCCGCATAATGAACTATAGTTTCACAATACGGAACAAAAAATACTAAAAGAGGGTTAGAAGAATGATGAATATACTTAACAGGCTTTCTGACATCGGAATTATACCGGTTGTTAAAATTGAAGACGCAGATAAGGCTGTTTCACTGGCAAAGGCTCTATACGAGGGCGGACTGCCCTGTGTCGAGATCACCTTCAGAACGGCGAATGCAGAGCAGTCAATAAAGCGTATCACGGATGCGCTGCCCGATATGCTTGTGGGAGCAGGAACAGTGCTGACGATTGAGCAGGTAGACAAGGCGGTTGACGCCGGCGCAAAATTTATTGTAAGCCCAGGGCTTAATCCCGAGGTCGTAAAGTACTGTGTGAGCAGGCAGATCCCCATTACTCCGGGTTGTTCAAACCCATCGGATATTGAGGCCGCGATCAGCCTCGGCCTCGATACGGTGAAGTTTTTTCCCGCCGAAGCAATGGGCGGCGTAAAGGTCATCAAGGCAATATCGGCTCCTTATGGCGGAGTCAGGTTTATACCGACAGGAGGCATCTCCGAAAACAACCTTAACGAGTATCTTTCGCTACCGAGTGTGCTGGCCTGCGGCGGGAGCTGGATGGTAAGCGAAGACCTGCTAAAGTCGGGCGATTTTGATAAAATCACCATTCTCGCCCGCAATGCCGTAAAAACCATGCTGGGCTTTGAGCTGGCCCATGTGGGGATCAACGGTGAAAATGAAGAACAGGCGGCTCAGATCGCCGGATTGTTCAGCACATTTTTCGGCTTTGATTACAAGGCAGGCAATAGCTCTATTTTCGCCGGTAAGGCCGTAGAGGTGACAAAGGCGCCCTTGCGCGGCAAAAACGGCCACATCGCTATTGCCACGAACCATATCGACAGGGCGGTCGCGCATATGCAGGCGCTTGGTATCAAGTTCGACATGGATGGGGCCAAAAGAGATTCCGGCGGGAAGATTACGGCAGTCTATCTTGAGCAAGAAATAGGGGGCTTCGCGGTACATTTGCTTCAGAAGGACAGGAAGTAATTTCTGCTGTATAAAATGTTTTTAAGCAGCTTATGAAAAAGGCGGGAGGTAGTATTTATATGAAAAAAATAGTGACATTCGGTGAAATAATGTTGAGACTTGCGCCTGCCGGCTATGGCAGGTTTGTTCAGGCAGATTCGTTCGAGGCCGTCTATGGCGGCGGAGAGGCTAATGTTGCCGTATCGCTGGCCAATTACGGCATGGACGTAGAATACGTAACCAGGCTTCCAAAGCATGAAATAGGGCAGGCCGCAGTCAATTCCCTTCGCAGGTTCGGCGTGGATACAGGCAGCATAGTAAGAGGAGGAGATCGGGTCGGTATCTATTTTATTGAAAAAGGTGCTTCGCAGCGCCCTTCAAAGGTCATATACGACAGGGCGCACTCATCCGTCGCAGAGGCGTCGCAGTCGGATTTTGACTGGAACGGCATATTTGACAATGCGCAGTGGTTCCACTTCACAGGGATCACCCCAGCTCTGGGCGACAATGTGGCGGCGATCTGCCTTGACGCTTGCAAAGCTGCAAAAGAACGCGGCATTACCATAAGCTGCGACCTGAATTACCGTAAAAACCTGTGGAGCAGGGAAAAAGCGTGCCAGGTCATGTCTGAGTTGATGAAATATGTCGATGTGTGCATCGCAAATGAAGAAGACGCGGGCGATGTATTCGGCATCTGGGCCGAGAACAGTAATATTTCAGGCGGCAAGCTTTCGAACGAAGGCTACAAAAGTGTAGCAAAGAAGCTGGCTGACCGGTTCGGCTTCAGTAAGGTCGCGATAACGCTGCGCAGCTCGATTTCGGCAAACGATAACAATTGGGCGGCAATGCTTTACGACGGAGTGGATTTTAATTTCTCTAAAACTTACGTAATACACATCGTCGACCGTGTCGGAGGAGGAGACAGCTTCGGCGCAGGCTTGATATATTCCCTCATAAGCGGCAACAAACCGCAGCAGGCGCTTGAATTTGCCGTTGCCGCCAGTTGTCTGAAGCATACCATAGAGGGTGACTTCAACCTTGTCAGCGCGGATGAGGTAAACAAGCTTGCCGGAGGAGACGGCACAGGCCGGGTACAGAGGTAGCGGATACGAGAGCGTCCCTCAGAATACCTGGCGATGGCAGCAGCGACGGTTACGAACGAATCGTAAATTCAAAGGTGGTATGAGGCTTTGAAAACATACAGGTGCAACCGTATAAGGGATAAAGTGCAGATCGATGGGAGGCTTGACGAGAAGGCTTGGAAAACCGCGCCGAGAGTCGGCCTGGTCGATGCAGTAGCCGGAGGAAAGCCGGAACAGGAAACAAATGTGTATTTGCTCTGGGACAGCGAATTCCTTTACGTCGCTTTCGATTGCGAGGACCGGGAGATCAAGGCCTCTTACACCGGATTTAACGACCCTCTGTATGAAGAAGATGTGGTGGAGATATTCATTGATGATAACAACGATCTCAAGACATATCTTGAATTTGAAATAAATCCGCTGAACGCGGTCCTCCACTATATGGTTGCAAACGATCTGAAAGGCTCGTTCCAGGGGTATGCCTGCCTTAAAAATAATGTGGTCAGCAAGGTGGCAAGAATAGTGGATGAAAACCGGACCCGGTATGAAATTGCCATACCCTTCTCAGAATTCAAAACTACCGGTAATAATCCTCCGAAGCCCGGCGATACCTGGAGATTCAATCTTTATCGGATAAACCATGGGAAAGACGGGCTGCCGGAATATTCGGCCTGGTGTCCGACAGGCAAAGCCACATTTCACCTGCCTCAATTTTTCGGTGAATTGATTTTCACTTAAGCGAATAGTGAGTATATGGGGCGGTACTGATGCGACGAAGTTTATTGACAATAAAAATATAAATGCTATAATAAAACTTGTGAGAGCGGTCCCACGAATAAAATTGAATGTGATCCGCTAACATGCTGATTATGTGTAAAGGCTGGTAAATGTATAATGGTCACGATAAGAGAGGTCGCCGAAGCTGCAAACGTATCGAGATCGACAGTCTCAAGAGTCCTGAACGGCGCTTCCAACGTAAGTCCGGAGGCTGAGAGAACCGTGCTTGCTACGATTAAGAGTTTGGGATACAGCCCCAATAATGCGGCCAGGTCGCTTGCCAAAAGAAAAACTAATGCCATCGGCGTAGTAGTCAACAATCTGCACGATCCATTTTTCCACGACCTGATCAAAGGCTTCGAAACAGGCGCGGCAGAGACGAGCTACAGTGTTGTATTCTGCAGTGCATTCGGCGGTGACATCATAAGCAAGGAGCGTTACGTGCAGTACTTGGCCAACGGCGTGACCGACGGAGTCATTCTTTACGGCTCCTACCTTTCGGATGAAAAAATAATAAGGAATCTTGATGAAATCGGTTTCAATTATGTCCTGATAGAAAACGACGCCGGCGGGAATAATACTAACAGCCTGTTGATAGATAATATTGGCGGGGCGGAAAAAGCAGTGAATTATCTAGCTTCGCTCGGGCATAAAGCCATTGCCCACATCAGCGGTAACCCAAACAAGAAAGTATCGATAGACCGCCTTAACGGCTACTTAAATGCAATGCACAAAAATATGCTGAAAATACAGGATGAATATTTACAATATACGACAACTGACTATTCCAGCGGCTATGAAAAAATGGAAAAGCTAATTTTTCTAGGGGACAGGCGCCCAACGGCGGTATTTTGCTCCGACGACGCCATAGCCAGCTACGCAGTAAAGGCAGCACAGGATAACCACCTCCACGTGCCTGAGGATATCTCAATAATGGGTTTTGACAACCAGAAAATATTGCCGGACTTCTACCGCGGCCCGGCAATAACAACGGTCGAACAGCCGTTATACAGCATCGGTGTGGATAGTATCCGGCTGCTTACGGATATTCTTGAAAACAAGCTGAAGGATAAAAAAATTCGAAAAACATATGCAACTGACATAGTAATCAAGGAATCGGTAACGCCGCCATGCCGCTGATATGAGCTTTACAAAGTCTATAACCTTTTTATTAATTTAACACAATCTTATATGTCGCAGGAGATTTACCATGAATTATGCAAAATTACTTGAAGGAAAGCGTGCATTTATAACTACAGGTTCACAGGGCGTCGGAAAAGCAATTGCGGTGGCCTTTGCCAGGCACGGCGCCATAATAGCTCTTGCAGCGAGGAATAAAGAGAAGCTGGCGGCGTCGATAGAGGAAGTGCGCGCGTTTTCCCCTGCTTCAAAGAGCTATCCTTGCGATATGTCCGTCAGGAGCGAGGTAGAGGGGACCTGTGATAAAATACTGGATGACTTCAATGGGATAGATATCCTCGTAAACGTCGTCGGCGTCAACAACAGCAGGTGCGATATCCATGAATATGACGAAGACGTACTTCAAAGGCTCATCGAGACAAATTATAAAAGCGGCCTCAGGTGCATGAAAAAACTTGTTCCCGGTATGATAGAGCGCCGCTGCGGAAATATCATCAACATATCATCAATACATGCGGTACAGACGATGCCCGGGTTCGGGGTTTACGGCGGAACTAAGGGCGCCATGAATGCGACGGCGCGCGCCGCCGCTCTGGACTACGCTGATAAAGGCATCAGAGTAAACAATATTTGCCTCGGGTTGATCATGTCGGACATAATTTACGACGAGGTGGAAGGATATCCGGTAGGGCCTGAGAGAGACGCATTCATGTCGCTTCTCAACAGAATGCAGCCGCTAAGCCCCGGGAAAGTCGAGGATGTGGCAAATTCCGCACTTTTTCTGGCCTCGGAAATGTCTTCCTATATCACAGGACAGACAATAATGCTTGACGGCGGGGCCAGCATCAAAGCTCACTGATAGGAGAGGACTGTTCATGCAGAAACAAGTTAAGAAGTTGGTTATTATAGGTGGTGGGAGCGCTTACACGCCGGAAATATTCGACGGCATTATAGACAGAAACAAAGCTCTGAACATTTCAAACATAACGATAGTAGATATTGAGGACGGTTTTGAAAGAGCGCGCGTCAATCTGGAACTGGGCATACGAATGTTCAGAAGGGCAGGAGTTCTGTGCGAACTGAATTTGACGACTGACAGACGCAATGCGCTGCAGGATGCCGATTTTATTATAAGCCAGATCAGGGTCGGAGGGTTGGATGCCCGGATAAAGGATGAGACTATCGGATTGAAAACCGGTATACTCGGGCAGGAGACAACAGGAGCCGGCGGCTTTATGAATGCCATGAGAACGATTCCGGAAGCGCTTGGTATAGCCAGAGATATCGAAGAGATTTGCCCCGACGCATGGCTGATCAATTTTACGAATCCTTCGGGGATCGTTACCGAAGCAATACTGAAGCATACGAAAGTGAAGTGTGCCGGCCTCTGCAATGTGCCTGTAAATATGCAAACGGATGCAGCAAAAGTATTGAATGCGGAATATAGCGATATTCATTGCTCCTTTGTCGGGCTGAATCATTTGAGCTATATTACAAGTGTGGAAATTGAAGGGAAAGATGTACTTGCAACTGTCGTGGAAAGGATCAGCAGCAATGAAACGCTTATGAAAAACATTCCAAAGGTTGCAGGGGTCGGCTCGCTTATACAATCCACTGGCATAGTTCCGTCGCCTTATCTGCAGTATTACTACTTTGAGGGTGAGATGCTGAAAAAGCAGCAGGAGGAATTCAAGCAAAACGGAAAAACAAGAGGATCGATAGTGGAAGAAATAGACAAGGCGCTTTTCGAAAAGTATAAGGATGCGCAGCTCGATGTAAAGCCCGAGGAGCTGTCGCAACGCGGAGGCTCCCTGTATTCCTACGCGGCGCTGAACGCGATCGAGGCGTTGTCGGGCAGCGCACCGGTCGAAATGGTGCTGAATGTAATGAATAAAGGCGCAATCACCGACCTTGAGGATACCGATGTTGTTGAAATCAACTGCATCGTGTCGGATAAAGGAATAGAGCCTGTGAAGCGCGGCGCGCTCCCGGAAACGGCAAGAGGGCTGATACAGGCTGTCAAACAGTACGAAAGACTGACTGTGAAGGCTGCTGTCGGAAATGACAAAACTGCGGCTTTAAACGCGCTCTTAAATCATCCCCTGGTACATGGATACAACAACGCGATACAGATCATAACACAGATGCAGGCTGAATTTCCTGAGTTTATAAATTTTGAAATGACGGGTGGAGATGACTGAGATATGGACATTTATGAGAGGCTCGGAGTAAAAAAATATATCAACGCACATGATACGTACACCATCTATGGAGGCAGCCGAATGGCTCCGAATACATTGAGGGCGATGCAGGAGGCGGCGGCAAGCTTTGTAGATATGAGCGAGCTTCAGAGGGTGCTCGGAGATAAAATTGCCGGGATGACCAACAATGAAGCGGCGTATATAACAAACGGAGCCTCGGGCGGATTGCTGCTCGCAGCCGCAGTGTGCATGACCGGGGGCGATATGTACAGGTTCTCACGCCTTCCCGATGCGAGCTCGATGAAAAATGAAATAATCGTGATGCGCTGTCAGCGCAACGCTTATGATATGGCGCTCCGGGCTGCCGGCGCAGCAGTGGTGGAAATCGGCGACGCCGATGAAACGCTGGAATTTGAACTGGAAGGGTCGATCAACGAGAAGACTGCAGCCGTTTTTTACTTCGCATCCAGCCTTTACGCCAGAGCTGCGATGCCTCTCGAAAATGTAATAGCAATTGCAAAACGCCGCGGAATACCGGTGGTTGTCGATGCCGCGGCACAGCTTCCGCCGGTTGAGAACCTGTGGAAGTTTACCAAAATGGGCGCAGACATGGTATTGTTCAGCGGGGGCAAGACTCTATGCGGGCCGCAGGCCAGCGGTATAATCCTGGGTACGTCTAAAATGATAGAGACCTGCCGCAGATTCGGAGCCCCAATACATGGACTGTGCCGATCCAGCAAGGTCGGCAGGGAAGAAATGGTCGGATTGTTTGTGGCACTGGAGAATTACCTTTCTCTTAACCAGGACGAGGTGCATGAAAGGTTGAGCAATATCAGGAATCGTTTGAAAAAGGCCATGGATGAGACGGGAGCTTTCAGTACCGAATTACTTGACTATGGGCCTGTAGGCCAGACCTATCCCCGCGTTATTGGCAGGATTACCGCCGGATTTACGGCTGAGGAGCTTTCCAAAATGATGCGCGGCGGCAATCAAGGAATATATATAGGAGTCGATTCCCGGGAAAATGCCGTCTATCTGAGCCCGCTGAACCTGACGGAGCATGAAGTCGAGATTGTCATATCTGTATTGACCGAATGCGTCGGGAAACTTGCAAATCGATAAAAGATATTGGAGGAGAGCGGATTGAAATATATCATAGGGATCGACGGCGGCGGAACAAAGACCGTGTGCGTTCTGGCGGACGAACTGGCAAGGATTTTGGCTGTTTCCCAGACCGGGTGCTCAAACCATCAGATATGCGGCATCGATACGGCTGTCGAAACTATTGCGGACCTGATCGATGGAGCGGCTAAAAAAGCCGGTATATCGCGGGAGGATATCTCCTTTGTAAAGATAGGCCTGGCCGGGGCTGACACGGACAGCGACCTCGAGCTTTTAAACAGGCATTTTGAAAAAGCGTTGTCAGGGATGGATTTTGAGATTGTAAATGATATTTGGATTGCCTTTGCGGCTGAAACGACAAACGGGTGGGGCGCGATATCAATATGCGGTACCGGCCACAACACGGCGGTGTTCACTCCCGATGGCAAAACTTTCGGTATCAGAGCGCTCAGATACGAGCTTGGGAACTTCGGGGGCGGCAGATATATAACAGACCACGCGCTGCATTATGCATTCAGGAGCAGCGAGAAGACGGGAGATTATACGAAGCTGGAGCGGGAGCTTCCCGGATTCTGCGGCGCCCGCGACATGAATGAGCTGGCAGAATCGATATATCAGAGCAATTATGCGTATCAATACCAGTTTAACATACCCAAGCTGGTATTCGATCTGGCGGACGAGGGGGACGAGGTTTCTCGCATGATAGTAATGCGGGAGGGAGCCGAACTTGGCAGGATGACAGGCGGCCTGGTGCAAAAGGCAGGATTGAGGGGAGTGAACGTACCTGTGGTTTTGGCAGGCTCAATTTTTGCGAACTGTGGGAGCGCTCTCATAATAAATAGCTACAGTGAAAGCCTTTCTAGATACGTACCGGATTTCAGCCTCCATATTATGAGGAAGCCCCCGGTACTGGGCGCCGTGCTAGGCGCTCTGGAAAAAATCAACGCCGCGGCAGACCCGGCGGCGGCAGAGAAGATTATGAATGAAATAGAGGACGGAGGAAGCTTGTTATGATATACAGCAAGCAGTTCGGAGAAAAATATTTGCCGCAGGTCAAAGAACTTGCCAAATACTATCGCAAATATCTACTCGACGACATTGTTCCTTTCTGGGAGGAGAGAGCCGTGGACAAAGAGCACGGCGGCTATTACAACTGCTTTGACAGGAAAGGCCGGCTTTATAATGATATAAAGTGCGGCTGGTTCGTCGGGCGGGATATGTATATGTTCTCGGCGCTTTACAATAATATCGGGAAGCGACCCGAGTGGCTTGAGGCTGCGAATGTGGGGCGCAGATTCCTTACTGAAAAAGCAATGAACAAAAGCGGAAGGCTCAATTATTATATGACAAGGGAAGGCCTTGCTATCGAAGCCGAAAATTCCATTTTCACAGATCATTTTGCGGTAAAGGGGCTGTTCGAATATATAGAAGCCTCAGGACGCGAAGAGGATATTCCGCTTGCAAAGTCTATGTTCAATAACCTGACGCGTAATTTATCCGACCAGGCGGTACTGGCAAAGGAATGCCATGACGCCAGGTTCAGAAAGCATGCGATCAATTTTATGACGCTGATAGTGGCGATGGAGGGCAAAAGACTGTTCGGAGATGAAATGAAGCCAATCATCGACACCAGACTCCACGATTCGCTATATACCTTCATTGACGATGCCGAGAAGGCTCCGCTCGAGTATGTTTCGACCGAAGGTAAGCCACTGTACCGGGATGAGGGGAGAGTCGTCGACCCCGGGCATACCATGGAATCACTGTGGTTTTCCATGAAGGAAGGTGTCGAGAGGAATGACCGGGATATAATCGAACGTGCCAGCAGCATAGTGGACTGGGTGATTGAAAGGGCATGGGACAAAGAATACGGCGGCTTCTATCAAAACGTCGATGTTTTTGACATCGTACCGGAGAAACAGTTCCTAAAGAACAGATACGTCGATATCGACGTCGCCTGGTCGGACAAAATATGGTGGGTGCAGTCCGAGGCTCTCTACACGCTTGCCTTATCCGCACTGCTGACAGGAAATGAACGCCACTTTGAATATTTTATGAAATTGCATCAATACTGCAAGGATTATTTCTCAGACCCGGAATTCGGGGAGTGGTACGGCATACTCCGCCGTGACGGCAGCGTGCTGGACGACCGCAAGGGCTTTGAATTGAAAGGCTTTTATCACATACCGAGATGTGTTATGCAGCTAGTACTTCTATTTGATAAATTTGTTGAAGAGGTTAGCGACTAAAATAATTATTCCGGAAACGGATAATTATAAATTAAAAGGAGGTCAAAACTATGAGAAAAGGTAGAATTTTGTCGACGCTTGCGCTGGTGCTTTCTTTGCTGATGATGATATCAATCTTCGCAGCATGCGGCAATCAGGCAAGTGACAGCAGCAACAATCAAAGCAGTAATCAGGCCCAAGCGACAACCGGGGATCAGACAGTAAAGAGTGTAGAAATACAGTGGTGGACGCCGAACTGGGATGAGAAGGAAAGTAATGAAATGGCGGCGGAATTTATGGAGGCCAACCCCGGCATCAAGGTTAACCTTGTAATAACGGACTGGGACACCTACAAGAGCAAAATAACGGCGGCAATATCTACGGATAAGGCGCCTGAACTTAGCACGGTGCTTACAACGGACGTGGCTCCGTTTGCAAAACTTGGGCTTGTCGCACCTCTGAATGACCTCGCGGCAAAGGAAGGTATCAATCTGGACGACTTCATCAAGCCGGCACTTGATATAGCTACCGTAGACGGTAAAATATACGGACTGCCTTTCAGGCACGACGGCTCGGGCATGTATTACAATGTCGACCTTCTCAAGGCTGCAGGCTACGAAGAATTCCCGAAGACTTGGAATGAATTCGTGGAAATGAACAAAAAATTGACAAAGGACGGAGTTTACGGCTTCGCATGGCCTCTTGGAAACCAGGCTAACGCAGCTACCCGCCTTATTCAGCAGCTTTACTCCAACGGCGGAGATATTCTGAACGCAGACGAAACAAAGTGCCTGCTTGACAGCGACGCTGCCAAAAAGGCTCTGGGCAACATCGTAAATTCGATTAAGGAAGGATATGCTTCACCTAACAGCCTGGAATGGGACAACACGAAAATGAGGGAAGCTTTCGGTGCAGGTCAGCTCGCAGTCAACTTCAGCGGTCCGTTTGATGTTGATACGCTGAAAAAGGACTATCCGAACCTGAACTTCAAAACTGCAGTCATCCCCGGCGTTGACGGGATGGGCACCACGACCTCCAACGGCTGGACTATAATGATGGCTGAAAAGAGCAGCAATAAGGATGCGGCGGCAAAATTCCTCGCTTATATTACCAAGCCTGAGAACCAGATAAGGCTTACCGACTCGTTCCCGGCCAGCCAGAGCGCGATCAAGGATCCCAAGTTCAATACCGAGTACCTTGCGGCTTTTGCCGAGCAGTTGAACAACTCGAAGCCGGAACCGACTTATAAGGCATGGCTTGAAATGGAACCGATAATCTACAGCTATATCCAGCAGGCGGTATCGGGCTCCATGTCGGTTGATGAAGCTTCAGCGGCCATGACAAAGGATATAGACGCTATTCTTAATCAATAATATCAATATTATTGAGCAGCAATAATACAAGCCGGAGGTTGCATCAGGCGCAATCGGGCCTGCAGCCTCCGGATTTGATATTTTATCCGGATGAATACACAATAGGCTGGACCAATCTGAAAAAACTGCGAAAGGGGAAGGTTGGTTAAATGAGAAAAAACACAATTTTAACGCGTGATGAGATAAAAGCCGCACCGTTTGTTTTACCCGGCTTCATTGTAAGCGCCGTATTGATTATTTACCCGCTGTTTTACATTTTTTCAATGAGCTTTAGTAAAAACAGCATCGGCCAGTCAGGCTTCGTCGGCTTTAAAAATTACAGCAAGCTATTTTCAAATCCGCAATTCGGGAAAACCATGATTAACACAATTGAATGGACGATTTCCACAGTTGTGCTGTCATTTCTGATAGGGTTCATACTCGCTCTTATAATCAACGGCAGCAATGTACGTTTTAAAGGGTTCTGGAGATCAATGATATTTATTGCATGGATCGTCCCGGGAGTGGTGAAGGCTACGGCATGGAAATGGCTGTTTACAAACGACGGGGGCATGATCAACCAGATACTGCAGACCCTGGGAATCATAAATTCTCCGGTACCGTGGCTGATCAACTCCAAGTATTCCATGCTTTCAGTGATAATTGTGCAGGTGTGGGCATGTTCTCCGTACGTTATGCTTATGATGACCGCCGGTTTACAACAGATACCCAGGGATATTTTTGAAAGTGCCAGTATCGACGGAATTAACGGCTTTCAAAAGATTTACAAAATCATATTACCAATGCTCAAGGATATAACTTTTATCTCCGTATTGCTTGTACTGATATGGGCCATCAACGAGTTCTCATTGATCTGGATAATGACAAGCGGCGGGCCGGGGGGTTCCACGACTACTTTGTCGCTTCTTGTATATAATCAGTTTAAGGTGCTGAATCTTAATGCGGCGTCGGCGAGCGCCGTAATGCAGTTGATCATAAGTATGATTTTCGCAGGGATCTATGTTAAATCTGTCTTGAAGGGGGACTAAACAGTGAAAAAACATAAGGTGAAGAATTCAATACTGTCATCAGTATCTTATGCGATATTGTCTCTGACGGTAATAATTACGTTTATTCCCCTCGGCTGGATTGTCAGCACGTCTCTGAAGCCTTCGGTCGAGATTTTTTCAAAGCCTCCGAGATGGATACCGAAAAATCCGACTGCAGCAAGCTATACTGACGTACTGTTTAACTCGCATATTCCGGAGGCTTTTTTAAACAGCCTTCTGATCGGACTGCTTTCCACATTTATGGCTTTATTGCTCGGCGGCGCTGCCGGATACGCGTTTGCCAAATACAAATTCAGGGGCAGCAGATTCTTTTCGCTTTTTATGCTGATAAGCCAGATGCTTCCGCTGACCGTGCTGATGATACCGCTGTTTTATATGGAAAACAATATTGGGCTTATTGATACAAAGCTGGGACTGGCTATGGCGCATCTTGTAATTTCAATGCCGCTGGTCACATGGATGTGCAAAGGATATTTCGCCGGTATTCCGAAGGAAATAGAGGAAGCCGCGACAATAGACGGCTGCAGCACCGTACAGTCGCTCGTAAAGGTGGTACTGCCGCTGATAAGGCCGGCGCTTGCAGCGACCGGGATATACGCGTTCATTTCTTCGTGGAATGAATTTGCGCTGGCCAACGTTCTTACCCGTTCGATGAGCAGCCGTACCGTACCGATCGCCCTTAACGAATTCTCGTCCTTCTTTAAAGTCAATTGGGGGAATACTATGGCCGCTTCCGCAATTATTACGATTCCGGTCATAATTATTTTTATGCTGGTGCAGAAGCATTTTGTATCCGGGCTTGCAAGTGGAGCCGTAAAGGGCTGAACCATATTAATCAAATTAAAGGAGTGATATAAATGAGTGAGACAGGAAAAAGAATTGAAATGCTCGGGATCGAGCTGCCGAACAAGGATCGTAGAGGCAGCGGAGCGGTGGACGCAGTCCGCCATGGGGATTTGCTGTTCATCTCGGCGCACCTTCCGGTAGATGCGGAAGGGAAACCGGTTTACACAGGAAAGGTAGGCAGCGACCTTACGCAGGAAGAAGGTTATAAAGCGGCGCGCCTGTGCGGACTGAACATGCTCGCGACCATTAAGGATTATGTCGGTGAATTGGACAGGGTTGATTACTTTGTCAAAGTTTTGGGCCTGGTAAACAGCGGAGGGGATTTTTCAAGCCAGCCTGCGGTGATAAACGGCTTCTCAGATCTGATGGTCGAAGTTTTTGGAAAACGCGGCCAGCATGCGCGCTCCGCAATGGGGGCATTTGCGCTGCCTATGAATGTTCCTGTGGTAGTAGAGGCAATTATAAAACTACGCTGATAAAGCTGACAGAAGAAGGGTGCGCAAAATGTTTGATTTAATTGTAAGAAACGGAATGATATACGACGGCAGTGATAAACCTTCATATAAAGCTGATATAGGCATTGTCGGCGACAGGATAACAGAGATAGGCGACCTGTCTTCAAATAATGCCAGGGACGAAATAGACGCCTCCGGACTATGCGTAATGCCCGGTTTTATCGACACCCACCTCCATTCCGATATGGCGTTGTTATACGACAGGCAGCATGCAAATGGAATAAGTCAGGGTATCACGACCGAGCTTCTGGGACAGGACGGCCTGTCGTACGCCCCGCTTTCTCATGACAATCTGGTTATGTATGCGAAATTTTTAAGCGGACTGAATGGATATTTTGAAGACGTTCCGCTGGATTTTAATACAGTAAGCGAGTACTTAAGCAAATTTCACAAAAAGACCGCTGTCAATGTGGCATATCAGGTGCCTCACGGGACGGTAAGGCTGGAGGCCATGGGCTTTAACGACCAGCCGCTTACAGGCTATGCGCTTGAGAAGGCTAAGAATCTGATAAGGCAGGGACTGGAGGAGGGTGCGGTCGCATTTTCGACCGGGCTTAGCTATTATCCATGTTCGTTCTCCGATACTGACGAGATGGTAGAGCTTTGCAAGGTCTGCGCGGAATATGATGTTCCTTACGTAACACATACAAGGAGCGTTTTCCGAGGCGCGACTATCGACCCGACTGCCGAGGCTATCGAAATCGCGAAAAGGGCCGGCTGCAAGCTGCATTTTTCACACTTCAGGACGGGACCTGAAAATGCGGGCCATGCTCAGCAATTGATGGAGCCCATTGAAAAGGCGATATCGGAGGGCGTCAGGATCACGCTTGAAACCTATCCCTACTATTCGGGAAGCGGATATGCCGTTGTATTCCTGCCGCTGTGGGCAATGGATGGCGGGTATGAGGCCGTATTAAAACGCCTGGCGGATCCGAAGCTCAAAAAGGCGCTTGCCGAAGGGATCGAATCTAATACGTTTGCGCCGGTAGGAACGTTTACGCATCTCACAAAAAACGAGCAGTATATCGGCAGGGACTTCGGCGACGTAGCGAAGGAAAGAGGGCAGTCGGTCGGCGAGCTGCTGGTCGACATGATGCTTGAGGAGAACCTTGACGTTGGCTACTTTTCCAACCCGACTACCGATCCGAAAATAAGGAAGCTTATAGATAAAGACCTGGTGTGGCTGCTTTCCAGGCCGTATTATATGGTTTGCACCGACTCGATACCCTATGGGTTCAAGCCGCATCCCAGAGGCTTCGGAACTTTTCCAAAGTTTTTAAGGCTTGCCCGGGAGCACGGCATGTCATACGAGACATTTGCCAACAGAGTCGCCGCCAAGCCGGCAGAAACCTTCAAGCTAAAGGACAGGGGGCAGATCGTCAGGGGCTTCTTCGGCGATCTTGTGATCTTCGACGGCGAAAACGTGACTGATAACGCGACCTATGAAAATCCCAGGCGCGCACCGTCAGGCATTAAATACGTAGTGGTCAACGGAAAGATCGAGGTTTATGACGAAAAAGTCACGGGGCTTTTCTCCGGTTATGCACTGAAAAGGGATAGATAGTGGAGGTGTTTTAATGAACACGATAAACAAGGTATTTAATGAAAATAATGTAGAAATAGAGCCTGTATTAAAAAAGAAAAGGGGCATCGTCCTCCTTCGCCAGGTCGACGACCTGGTCTTTATATCGGGCCACGGACCCGAACATGAACTCACAGGTGAGCCGCTATACAGGGGCAGGATCGGCAAGGATCTGACTCCCGAGGAAGGCTATGCCGCAGCGCGCGAATGTGCGATCATCCTGCTGGGCGCCCTTCGCGATTATCTTGGAAGCCTTGACAGGATAAAGTATATGGTCAAGGCTTTTGCTCTTGTCAACTGTGCGGAAGGCTTTACAGACATCGATCAGGTGATGGACGGCTTTTCGGATACAATGGCGGACGTGCTGGAGGAGCGCGGCTACCATGCGCGTACGGTGATGGGGACGCACAATCTTCCGAACAACAATATACCGGTAGAAATCGAGATTATTGTTTCCATCAAGGAATGATATCATGGAACAATGCCGGTATGATTTTTTTGTCGGGACATACACAGACAATACAGGGAGCGCAGGTATTTACCGTATACGCCTGGACGCATCCGGCCGCGTAAAAAGCGCGGAACTCGCCGTTACAGCCCGTAACCCTTCATATCTGTGTACGGAGGGCGATATGCTGTATGCGGTGAATGAATATGAAAACGGCGGAACAGTAGTCGGGTATCGGATCGAAGAACAGAAATGCGGCAAGCTCTGGACGACAGAACTAGACTCTGCGGGAATATGTCATGCCTTTTATTCGCCGGTACACGACTTTATTTTGCTGTCGAGCTATCTGGGCGGGGATTACTATTGTATCCGCGCCTCGGATGGCTGCGTGCTGTCCCATATACTCCATGAGCACCGCGACGACATACGGTCCCATGCGCATTGCGCAGTCACCGACCGCAGCGGTAGATTTATCCTATGTGCCGACCTGGGACAGGATACCGTCACAGCCTATGCGATAGCCGACGGGAGGCCTTCCGCTGTGCCTTCGTTTTTATTTGACTGTAAAAAGGGAAGCGGGCCGAGACAGCTTGTGTTCCATCCTCGCGCGGATCTCTTGTTTGTTGCAAACGAGCTTGACAGTTCGGTATCGTCATTTAAATACAACCCTTCCCTTGGGGAACTGGATTTGCTGCAAAATGTACCCGCAAGCGACGCGGGAATTCCTGGGGAAAATTTCCCTGCCGGAATAACCGCAACCTCCGACGGAAGGATGCTTTATGTTTCCAACCGTGGTGCGGATACGATTGCAGCTTTTAACGTGCTACCCTCGGGACTGATAATAAAAGCGGGTGAGAGCTCATGCGGCGGCGAGTTTCCGAGGCATATAATGCTCACGGCTGATGACAGGTTTCTGGTTATATCAAACCAGAGATCAGGCAGGATAGTAGTCTGCCCTGTCGATCACGAAAGCGGAAGCATCGGCTCTCCGACAGCTTCTGTAGATATTCCGGCCCCGAGCTGTACGGTAGAATACAACAAATAACAATAGCCATAGCGGCAATAAATGAAAACAGCGGAAAGGAATAAATAAGCGATGAGGCTTAATTACAGGGAAGATGTATTGGAATTGACAAAGCATTGGAATGGTGAGCGCTTTGACGACGGCAGGCCGAAGGTCGAGGACAAATACCTGAAAATGCTCGAAACAATGACCCTTGAGGAAATCTGGCTGCCTCTGTTTGTGAAGGGCTACAGATTCCAGTTTGAAGGGGGCTTTAAAAGCCTTCACGAGGGTAAAAAGCTGGTTGGACGGGCTGTTACCTGTACCTTTGCGCCGACACGCCCCGACCTTTTTCAAGTAGTAAAAGGAACCGCGGATAAAAAGGGGTGGCAGGGAACGGGCAACCAGTGGGTAATTGACAGCCTGGTGCAGGGCGATGTAGTGGTTTCGGACATGTATGACAAGATATACAACGGAACCTTTGTCGGAGGAAATCTTACGACTGCCATAGCCGCAAGGACAAAAACAGGCGGCGCCGTCATATGGGGCGGCGTTCGTGACGTTGAACAAATGAGCAGGATACAAAACACCCAGGTTTATTACAGGGGTGTGGATCCGACGCCTATCCGAGAATGCGTAATGACGGGCTTTAACGCTGCCTGCCGCATCGGCGGCGCCGTATGCCTGCCCGGAGACATAGTATTCGGCACCTCAAGCGGGGTTCTCTTTATACCCAGCCATTTAGTTGCAGAATCGATAAACAGTGCAAACAAGACCCACGCCAAAGATATTTTCGGCTTTGAAATGATCGAAACGGGCGTATATACAACAGCCCAGGTCGACAGCTCGGTCTGGCCGATTGAGATGCTGGAGCGGATGCAGCGCTTTATTGAAAATGATGAGCGCTGCAGCAAGTACCGCCGACTCGATTGGAGCCTTGAGATAAATGCCGCAAAGGGAGAACCGGCAGCATTGGAAGAGGTAATGAAAACCTGCCTGGTTTAGTCGGAAAACCAGCTATACAGACATGAACCTCATCTTACCCATAACCTTTTCTGTGAAATGATGCCCGCAAAATCTTTGTAAAAAGTCAATACTGTGCTATAATCTCTAATAGCATTATTTGCATAGAATACTACAATTTCGTAATTGCGGTAAAAAAGTATACAGAGGGGAATATCATGGACAAGAAATCGTTTATACTGTCGAATGACAAAGATGTCAACAGGCTCGTCTCCATATTGTTGCTGGTAATATGCGTGGTTGTTTTTCCGGCTTTATACATACTGACGGTTATTAAATTTTTTAAAATAGAAATGGGCCAGTTACTGGTTTTCGCAATTGTTAGTATCATTATGGTGACGCTCGATTTTATCCTGGCCAGAAAAAATGCAAACCCGGTTTTTTTAAAATACCTGAATATCGTTTTGAGTACTCTGATCGTCGGAATGCTTGCAACCAACTATCATATAGGTATTTACATGACTTATCTTTTTCCTTCCATCCTGAGCTGCCTGTATTACGATAAAAAGCTTACCATTACCGCATTTATTCTCGGAATGCTGAATCTGACGATTTCCCAGTATTTCAGACTTCAGTCGGTCGACATGCTGGCTTCCTATATGCCATATCTTCTGGGGTACATTGTCGAGTTCTTTGCGATGTTCCTGCTGTTCAACCTGCTGATACGCCGTCTGCACAGGATGTTCGCCTCGCTGGCGGATTCGGAGCGGCAGAGGCGGATTCTGGATACGCTGGCCTCGGTTTCTGAAAAATCAAGTGAAGCCTCACAGGTGTTGTTTGATTCAGTGAATCAATTTTCAGCTGCGATCGACCAGACGACGAAAGCCAATACGGAAATTGCCGAGAACGCGCTTTTGGCGGTCAGCGGCTGTAAAGATAACCTTCAGTATGTCAGGACGTCTTCCGATTCCATAACGACCATATCAAAAGACCTGACAACGGTATCGGGTAAGACGACTGAAATGTCCGATGTGTTCAAATCCAGCTATTCGGCTGCACAGCAATGCAAGGAATATATGGATGTAACGACGCAGGATATGAGCGTTATAGAGAAATCTACGACGGATACCGGAAGCGTTATGACTTCTCTGATGGAGACCACCCAGGAGATTAGCAGCATTCTGGATATAATCAAATCGATATCGGACCAGACCAACCTCCTGGCTCTCAACGCTTCGATAGAATCCGCAAGGGCGGGCGAGGCAGGCAAAGGCTTCGCAGTGGTTGCGGATGAGATAAGGAAGCTCGCAGAACAGTCCGGAAAGGCGACTGCCGATATAAACAAGCTGATAGCAGAGTTGAGGGGAAAGACCAATCTGGTATATGAATCGGTCGATGACGGCGCCAATAAGATCAAGACTTCCATACAGAGAGTCATGCAGACTGCGGAGAAGTTCGATGAACTGAAGCAGCTTCAGGATATCCTCAAATCGAAGGTGGATGAGATAGAATCGGCTTCCGTGAATTCCGCCTCCCACAGCAGGCAGCTCACTGACGTTATTTCAAAGATAAACAGCCTGATCGAAAGCTCCCTGGGTGAGATACAGTCCATAGCCAGCGCCAC
>JAEYRV010000019.1 GCA_023435305.1 Bacillota bacterium | reverse complement strand
TATGCCGAAGTGATGGAATTGGCAGACGTAGTGGACTCAAAATCCACCGGTAGCGATACCGTGCCGGTTCGAGTCCGGCCTTCGGCACCACAAATAAAAGCGTCGGTATATAACCGGCGCTTTTACTTATGTGTTTGCCAGAAAAAATCGCGGGTATATCTTATGCATATCAGCATTACTATTTGCAAAGGAGGACTCAAATGTATTTCAAATGGAAGGATGAATACAGTACGGGTATCGGATCTATCGATAATCAGCACAAGCAGCTGCTGGAGATAGGAGCCAGGATTTTTGATCTGGCAGAAACGGATAATGGATACGACCGTTATGATGAGATAATGGAGGTCCTTGGAGAACTGAAGAATTATACCGAGTACCATTTCGGCTATGAGGAAAAACTCATGGAGAGCTATGGATACGAACGCTTCGAAAATCAAAAATTCCAGCATTTCTTTGTAATAAAGAAGATCGAGAAATTCCTGAAGAATGACATCGATGAAAAGCAAAAGGAAACGATACTGGGATTGGCTGAATTTATATCAGATTGGATAATAAACCATATTTTGAAGGAAGATATGATGTACAGAGACTTCTTTCTTAGCAGAGGTGTGGAATAGAACAATGGAAGGTCGGGACTGTAATGGATAAGCATACGATCTGTCTGCTGAACGATTCATTTCCTCCTGCAATAGATGGAGTGGCGAATGCGGCGTCCAACTATGCCGTACAGATCGAAATGAATCACGGCCACTCCGTAGTTGTAACTCCGTCATATCCAGGTGCGGATGACAGCAGATACAAGTTTCCGGTATTGCGTTATCCGAGCATCGATATAAGGGAACGGGTCGGCTTTGTTGCAGGTCTTCCATTCTCGCCTGAGGTGACACGGAGTCTGACCACAGAGCGGGTCGATTTACTGCACAGCCATTGTCCGATAGTATCCGCAATGCTGGCCCGCGAATTGAGGGACGTTCTGGATGTGCCTGTTGTACTGACATATCATACGAAATTCGACATAGACATTGAAAAAATCATACGCAGCAAGCTGCTGCAGGAAATCAGTATCCGCGCTTTGGTACAGAATATCAGTGCCTGCGACGAGGTTTGGGTCGTAAGCCATGGCGCAGGTGAAAATCTGCGTTCTCTTGGCTATGAGGGCGACTATATCGTAATGAACAACGGCGTTGATATGCCCAGGGGTAAAGCCGGAAGTGAGCAGGTCGAAGCTGTGGTCAATGGTTATGATTTACCGCAGGGCGTACCTGTGTTTCTTTTTGTGGGTCGGCTTATGTGGTATAAGGGTCTGCGTATAATACTTGATGCACTTGCTAAAATACATGCAAACGGCATTGATTTCCGTATGGTGTTTATTGGTGACGGCGGTGATGGGAAGGATGTACGAAACTACGCAAGTGAGCTCGGCCTTGAAGGTGTATGCTTCTTCACAGGAGCTGTCCTGGAACGGGAGACCCTTCGTGCATGGTACTCCCGGGCAGATCTGTTCCTCTTCCCTTCGACTTTTGATACAAACGGTCTTGTAGTGCGGGAAGCTGCGGCATGTGATCTGGCCTCGGTACTTGTGGCGGAAAGCTGTGCGGCAGAGGGTGTCACTGATGGACAAAATGGATTCCTCATTGAAAAAACAGCCGATTCGCTTGCTGCATGTCTTACAAGGCTGTACAGCAACCGGGAACTGATGATAAAGGTCGGTATGAATGCAGGCAGGGAATTGTATATTTCCTGGGAAAGTGCAGTGGCTAATGCATACGACCGCTATCAGACCGTCATAGACCGTTATCGCTCCGGAAAGTATTCGCGTAATACTCAGCCGCTGGACAACTTTTTCAAGACAAACGGTGAACTGATGGAGGCGCTTGGGCGCATTAATACATTTTATGATGATGTAGGCCAGAAGCTGCGTAGGAGCAGTAAAAGGATGGAAATGCGCAGACAGGAGCTCCGCCAGGGTGTGCTGGAGGTAAAAGAAGCAATCTGGCAGAAACTTGACAGATATTTATGATGTGTCAGGGGGTAAAAATGGAATGCAGACCTGGGTGTGGTGCATGCTGCATTGCACCGTCAATATCATCACCGATACCTGGAATGCCTGAGGGGAAACCGGCGGGCACAAGATGCATACAGTTGACGGATGACAACAGGTGTATGCTCTTCGGCAGGCCGGAGAGGCCTCATGTATGCAGAAGTCTTCACCCAGCCGTCGAAATGTGCGGAAAATCGGCAGATGAGGCAATGGAATATTTATGCAGCCTTGAAGAAATTACCAAACCCGAGTAAGTTAGCCAAAATTTTCATTGATTCCAATCGATGTATACACTATAATACTATCCAGAGGGCAAACTAAAAATGCCCTCTGACATTACTTTCAAAAATGACAGAGTAGGTTATTGCGCGTCAAGTGCCAGTCGGACGGGAAGTTGCCGCTGGACGAAGAATCCTGTAGGATTTGCGGTGCAATAGTCGCATTCCGCTGTCACAAGAGGGCATTTCCTTCCTTCTGTGACGCATGTCGTTGAGAAGGGGCGCCTGTCGCCGGAGAGTCTTTCGGCATGCGGCGCCTATGAAGGAAAGGAGGTGCTTTTATGAAAAAGACAAGGATCCTTGTATTCATGAGCCTGCTGGTTGCATTGAATGTCCTGCTGACTCATATCATTCCTGTTATTCAAACCGATATTCTCAGGGTCAGCTTTGGATTCATACCTCTGTCTCTCGGCTCAATGCTTTTCGGGCCATTGATCGGGGGGATCGGCGGAGCTGTCAGTGATCTCATGGGCATGGTGGTTGCTCCCAAGGGACCTTATTTTCCAGGTTTCACACTAAATGCCTTTCTTTCCGGCATGATCTACGGGTTTTTTTTATACAGAAAACCAAAGACCCTGCCAAGGATAATACTGGCGGTATTGTGCGTATCAGTATTCATTAATCTGGGACTCAATACCTACTGGCTTACGATCCTTACAGGCAAAGGCTTTTTGGCATTACTGCCCTCGAGGATAATTCAAAACGGAATAACCTCGCTTATCCAAATAATCATTATACCACTGGTGTGGAGATATGTTGGGAAAAGCCTGGAAAGCGGAAATCTGAAACAAACTGCATAGTGCTGATAACGGGGAGCCTTTTACCAAGGGTCCCCGTTCTTTCATTTAATGATATCAAAGCTGTAGCCGCTGCCATTGTTATCATCAATATTATTGAAAGGATCGCTGAAGCTCAGCTTCAGATAATCATCCTTCAAAGCAGGTACAGTTGCTTCATAACAGGTATCTGTCCTGACCATGGGGACATCCTGTTCATTTTCCCAGCTGCTGCCGTAACCAAGATGCAGTGATATCTCAGACGCTCCATTTTTCGATAATTTTCCATCGTATAGTATGGTGACCTTGTCACCTACTGCGGGAGTTGCAGGACTTATTGCAACACCCCTGTCAAGATAATCGAGATTTTTCAGTGATTTTTTCTGCATTGATAGATCCTCCAGACAATCATGTGAAATATTTTTATCATCCTAAAGCATATTCATACTTAAAAAAATAAAAAATCCCTCCCAAATTTTACAGAATTTTTTTTTAGTTACTGCCTAAAATATAAATGAACATTTCATTCAATGATCAATGATGAGGAGACATACGGATATGAAGGCAGTGATTATGGCAGGAGGAGAAGGCACGAGACTCAGGCCCCTCACCTGTAACAGGCCCAAACCGATGGTGCCTGTGGCTGGTAGGCCTGTTATGGAGCATATAGCAGCATTGCTTGTAAACCATGGTATACATGACATCGCTGTGACATTGCATTATCTGCCCGACATTATAAGCGGGCATTTTGGCGATGGAGGACAGTTTGGCGTCAGAATGAGGTATTACATCGAGAACAAGCCTCTGGGGACAGCAGGAAGTGTCAGGAATGCAGAAAGCTTTCTTGACGATACCTTTCTGGTGATAAGCGGCGATGCACTCACAGACATAGACATCACCAAGGCCATCCAATTCCATAAGGAGAGGGATGCAATGGCAACACTTGTCCTCAAAAGGGTGGACATACCTTTGGAGTACGGCGTGGTGGTCACGGACGGTGAAGGCAGGATAATACGATTTCTTGAAAAACCTGGCTGGGGAGAGGTTATTAGTGATACCGTGAATACCGGAATATATATACTTTCACCGGAAATATTCAGCTATTTCGGAGCAAACAAGGTCTTTGACTTCAGCAGGGATCTGTTTCCGATACTCCTTGGAGAAAACAAAAGATTGTTTGGCTATGTCGCCGAGGATTACTGGTGCGATATTGGAGACATCAATGCGTACATCAAGGCAAACTTCGACGTGCTTGACAGAAGGGTCAGGGCGGAAATACCGGGAAAGGAAATCAAAAAGGGCATATGGATAGGACAGGATACATCGATAGATAAAAATGTAAGACTGGAGGCTCCGTGTGTAATTGGTTCCGGATGTCATATAAGAGACGGATCGATAATCGCCGGGTATTCGATAATAGGCGATAATACTTTGATAGCTGACAGAAGCAGCATCAAGAGAAGCGTGATATGGAAAAATTCAAATATAGGCAGTAATGCACAGCTCAGAGGCAGCATTATATGCAGCCGGGCACATTTGGAGCCCGGGGTGTCAGCCTTCGAAAGCTCCGTTGTAGGAGAAAGCTCAACTATTGGAGAGCGGACAATGATAAGGCCGGGTATAAAAATATGGCCGGGAAAATCGGTAGGCCCGGGCATGGAGGTCGAATCGAATATTGTATGGGGTTCAAGGGCGGCAAGACAGCTTTTTGGAAACAGGGGAGTATCAGGCACGGTGAATATAGATATGACTCCCGAATTTGCAGCCAAGCTTGGAGCTTCATTCGGAGCAGTCATCAAAAACAGGGGGATCATCGGCGTGGGCTGTGACGGCACTGCATCATCGACGATGATCAGGAATGCACTTGTTTCAGGGCTGATGTCCGCAGGTGTGCATGTTAATGATTATAATGTTTTACTGCTTCCCTCCATGAGAGCAGCAGTCAGATTCTACAGGCTGGACGGCGGGATCTATGCAGGCACCTGCAATGGAGGGAGCCAAAGGCTTACCCTTGACTTTATCGATAAAACAGGCAGCAGTATAAACAGAGCTGTCGAAAAAAAGATCGAAAATGTGTTTGTTCGTGATGACTTTGCCAGATGCGAAGGGGATTGTCTTAAGGAAGCCGCGGAAATAAAGGGATTCCAGGATTTTTATATAAAGAATGTAATAAATGAAATGAAATCAGACAGACTTGATTTCAATATACTGCTGAATGAAGGTTCATTACTTGGAACAAGAATCGTCAGGGATCTGCTGACGGAATTGGGCTGCAGTGTCAAATGCATAACGATAGGAGACGATTCACAGGAAGGACTTCCCGATATGGGCCATTTCTGCAGATATGTCAAAAACAACGGTTTTGATCTTGGCGTTTCAATAGAGGATTCATGCGAGAAAATGCTGCTTGTCGATTCTGCAGGGAAGCTCCTGACTGAAGACGTATTCATTGCGCTGATCTCGATGGTCCTTTTCCGGAAGCTCAGCGGGGGTACCGTGGTAGTTCCGGTTTCTGCAAGCCAGGCAATAGATACTATGGCAGATATGTATCATGGAAATGTGATCAGGACAAAAACCTCAACGAGTGATATAATGGGCAGATTGCTTGGCAGGGACGCAAAGGAAGAGCTTCTGGAACAGTTCTCCATGCATTTTGATGCAGTCGCATGCCTTGTAAAGCTGCTGGACTTTTTGAATGTCAATGGCTCAAGTCTCCATGAGATGGTTCAAATGCTGCCGGAGATCCATATGCGAAGGCAGGAGGTGGAATGCAGCTGGGACAAAAAGGGAAAGGTGATCAGAAAGCTTATACAGGAACACAGCGGCAGCAGAATGGACACATTGGAGGGTGTCAAGGTCTATGACGAGAAGGGATGGGTACTTGTGCTGCCGGATGCAGAAAGACCCATGTGCAGCGTGATCGGAGAGGGCGCCAGCGAAGAGTTTGCCGAGGAGCTTACCAATATCTATGCCAGAAAGGTGCGGGAAATAAGCCGCAGCTGAACAAACATCAAATAAACGGATGCCTGTACGGTTTACTATATTCATTCTACTTGATATAATTGAATTATATAGGTAGAATTGAGTTGTGTGCGAGAGTTCATTGGCGAAATTGGAGCAGATATGAATAAGCAGGGCAGCCGCTTTATTATATTGATAATATTCATAATATTTGGGATCATTATTTCCATACAGATCAAAAGCTCATTGAATACCAAAAAGGTAACCGCCTCCGACAAGCTCAGTGTGGATGTGCTGAAGGCTCAGATCGCAGAGCTGACTGAGGAGACGGAGCAGCTAATGGCTGCTATTGATGAGAATGTTGTCATGCAGAATGATATAGTCAGAGAGTATATTTCAATGCAAAATGACGACTTCCTCGCGGAGGAATGGGAAATGATCAAGCTGAACACCGGCCTTGTCGATGTCAAAGGACCGGGCATAACAATAAAGCTTGATGATGCTTCTGTACGCAGGCCGGATACGCCGCTCAAATGGCTGATAATCCATGACTATGATGTCAAGACCATACTGAATGACCTGAAAATTGCCGGAGCACAAGCAATTGCCGTTAACGGCGAAAGACTGGTACCCATGAGCGAGCAGATTTGTGCCGGACCTACGATACTTATAAACGGCAACAGACATCCTGTCCCGTATTATATAGAGGCTATCGGGGACCCGGACATTTTATTCGAAAGTATAAGTACAAGCAGTAAGGTAGCTGAATTGATCGAGTTCAACATAAGAGTTGAGATCAAAAAATCCAAGGAGATCAAGATAGCCAGGTTCAGCGGTGTAGATAAGCTTGACAGGCATATATCGGGATTGGAGGTATATACGAAATGAAGGTTGCTCGTAATATAGCAATGATGGTAGTGTGTATTCTGCTTGGAATCATGCTTTCATTACAGTATAAAAGCGTAAATTACAACCAGAGCATGGCGAGCCTCGACAATAAGAGGGTCGAGGAATTGAAAGAGGATCTTATCAAGCTGCAGAATCAGAAAAATGAGCTTCAGGACAGGCTGGTGAAGCTTGAAGAGGAGAACCAGACCTATGCCAAGGTCAAGGCCGGTGACAGTGAAGCGGTACAGCAGATACAGAACAACCTTAACAAGGCAAGGATATTTGCAGGCCTCGAGACAGTAAAGGGCGCAGGTATCGTTGTGACACTTGACAATAATGAGTTCATACATGTAATGGATTATGACATACTCAATGTGGTAAACGAATTAAGGGCAAGCGGAGCTCAGGCGATTTCAGTGAATGATGAGAGAGTAGTAGCTATGACAGAGATACGCGATGCCGGACAGTATGTCATTATCAATGGAAAGCAGTTCAAGGCGCCATTTGTAATAAAAGCCATTGCGGATCCCGATGACCTGGAGCGCTCGCTGACATTGATGGGCGGAGTAGTGGAGCTTCTTGAGGAAGAACAGCTGAAAGTAAGCATCAAGAAAAATGATGAGATAATCATCGGTAAATTTATTAACGACGGCACATCTATAAAGACGGATCTTCTGATTCCAGTTGAGTGACGACATTCAGAAAACGGGTATATTTTTCATCCTCCACAATACAAATAGTATAGAAGCTATAAAACGCTTCAAATAAACAGCCCTTTGACTTGAATACCATCGGATGGTTGGCATACAAGCCGGGCTTTTTTACTTTTTTGTCCGGAGGTAAGCCCCTATGAAGTTCATTTTTATACATACTGAACGAACGATCAGAAGAGCGGCATTATTCTTTTCTGTATTGTGTATGACATACATGATGAGCGGTTGTTCGTCAACAAGCAGCATCAATACTTCTCTTAGCGACCTTGGAGGGGTATACGCAAGCCGGTTCAGCGATCTGGACCTGGAAGTGGAGATTAGCGGGAAGCTGTCCGAGGATAAAGGATCAGATGACGTAAAATCCAGGGAGAGCTGGAGACCGGAGGACGAAGACAGCGAAAGGACTGCCGCAAATACAGCTTCTGCCGGCGGAGAGCCAAGTAACAAGCTGTTGAGATGGGGGATATCAAGAAGAACGGAGAACAATACTCCGGCTGCAGATCCCGGTGCTCCTGAGCTTCTTAGAAAATATGGAGGCATTTGGATTGGTGATACTGAAAAAAAAGTCATTTATCTGACATTTGACGAGGGGTATGAAAACGGCTATACGCCGCAGATATTGGATACGCTGGCTGCAAACGATGTAAAAGCTGTGTTTTTCATAACCGGACCATATCTGAAGGAACATCAGGACCTGGTACGACGGATGGTGGAGGAAGGGCATATCGTGGGAAACCATACGATACACCATCCAAGCCTGCCTGAATTAAATGACCATCAGCTTGAAGAAGAAATTCTGGGTCTTGACAGGGCATTCAGTGAGAAATTTGGTGAAAGCATGCAGTTCCTGCGGCCACCGAAGGGTGAATATAGTGAAAGAACGCTGGAATTGACTCAAAAACTGGGATACTGCAACATGTTCTGGAGCTTTGCATATGATGACTGGTATCGCGATAAGAGCAGAGGGGCTCAATACGCATATGATATTGTAATGCGCAATTTACACAGCGGAGCGGTCCTGCTGCTTCATGCAGTTTCCAAAGATAATGCCCAGGCTCTGGACGGCATCATTAAAGGAGCGCGTGAAAGAGGCTATTCCATAGGTGACCCGCAGGAGCTGCTGAAGCCTGTGAAGGCTGGAGATGAGTGATATGGCCAGGGAAAAAAACGTTAAGAAGGGAGCAAAAGAGCTATTTGCAGAAATGCTGGAGCTCCCTAAGGAATTGGTGCTGGACCGACCCAAACTGACTATGGTCGGAAACTGTGACATTATGGTGGAAAACTACAAGGGAGTCATCGAATACGCCTCTGACCGGCTGAGGATCAACACGGGCTCCGGCATTATCAGAATCATTGGGACCGGACTTCTTATCAGAGAGATAACATCTGAGGATATAATTATTTCCGGTACGATTCATACTCTGGAATTTGTCAGTGCGGGGTGAAGCTCTTGTTGTTCAGATTGTGGAATTATCTGCGGGGATATGTTATTATTGTTGTTGAAGGCTATTTTTTAGAAAAGTTTATAAATATATGCGCAAGGCGCCGTATACACCTGTGGGACGTCAGGATCCAAAAGCAGTATCTGGCTAATATGAGGATGACTGTCAAAGGCTTCCGGCACATAAGGCCAGTTGCAAAAAAAGCGGGATGCAGGGTCAGACTGTTGAAAAAAACAGGGCTTCCGTTTGTTCTCAATAAATATCGCAGGCGGAAGGCCTTTTTTGCAGGAGCTGTTCTGTTTTTGATATTGATCAATTTCTTTGCATCCTTTGTCTGGAGTGTCGAGATAACAGGGAACAGGGAGCTTGACCAGGATCTGATTGAAGAAGCGCTGGCAGAAAACGGCATCAGGACTGGTGTTTTCAAATACCGAATAGACACAGACAGGGCTGTCACGGGTATGATGCTGCGATTGGAAAAGCTTGCGTGGATAAGTATAGATATACGCGGGACCAAGGTAAGGGTGGATATAAGGGAAAGAATAGACGTTCCGGAAATCATTCACCGAGACATACCGTGTGATATTATTGCGTTGAAGGACGGAATAATCAGGCGCATAATCGCCAAGGAAGGCATTGAAGCGGTCGGACAGGGGGATACTGTAAAAAGGGGACAGGTGCTCATATCGGGCAGCATACCATTAAAAGGCGCTGAGAATCAATTCAAACAGGTGCATGCAATGGGATTGGCAGAGGCGCGTACATGGTATGAAGCAGAGGCGCCGGTTGTACTTGATAAAACAGAGAGGCTCAGGACCGGCAGAGTGATGACGGATAATTCATTGGTGCTGTTCTCAAGGGAGATAGATATTTTTCGCAGGAAGAACAGGTTCCTGGACTATTCCGTTTCCAGGACTCAAAGAAAGCTTTCGTTAGGCGAAGATTTTGTATTTCCTGCAGAATGGATTACAAAAATATATATAGAAGAAAAAGTCGTTCATGCATACGTCAGCAGGGAGGACGCAAAAAAGGAAGCGGCAGGGCAGGCTTACAGCAAAGCGTTCGAACAGGTGCCTGATGACGCAAGGGTAGTTGGAAAAACAGAAAGCTTTATTGAGCAGGATGGAAATATCACTGCAAGAGTGACTCTTGAATGTATTGAGGATATAGGTACGTCCAAACGGATTGGAGGAAATTGATTGGACAATATTGAAAGGACAGTCGAATTTGAGAAAATAGAGCATTTGATACACTTGTTCGGACATTTTGATGAAAATGCTAGGATAATTGAGGATGGACTGAATGTGAAGCTGGTGTCCAGGGATACCGATATCAAGATCACGGGAAGCACGGAAGATGTGGAAAAGGCATCCGCCGTTATAGAAAAGCTGATTTCCATCATTGCAGCCGGAGAGGACATAACAAAGCAGAATGTGAGCTATCTTGTCGATCTGGCGGCAGAGGGAAAAACAGACAAGATAAAGGAATACCCGGGCGATTACGTTTGCCTGACGGCCAGGGGAAGACAGATAAAGTCAAAGACTCACGGCCAGAAACGGTATGTCAATGCCATCAAGGAAAACACAGTTGTTTTCGGGATCGGACCCGCCGGCACCGGCAAAACATTTCTGGCGGTGGCAATGGCGGTAACTGCATTCAGGGACAAGCAAGTCAGCAGGATAATACTGACCAGGCCTGCAGTGGAAGCGGGAGAAAAGCTGGGATTTTTGCCCGGCGATATGCAAAACAAGGTGGATCCTTATTTAAGACCGCTGTATGACGCTTTGTACGAGATCATGGGAGCTGAGACATATCAGAAATACCTTGAGAAGGGTTCTATAGAAATAGCTCCGCTCGCATATATGAGAGGCCGTACGCTGGACGATTCCTTCATAATACTTGATGAGGCGCAGAACACCACTCCGGAGCAGATGAAAATGTTTCTGACGCGTATCGGCTTCGGATCCAGGGCCGTCGTTACCGGCGACATCACGCAGATCGACCTTCCGGGCGACAAGAAATCGGGACTCAGGGAGGTCACAAAGATTCTGAAGGATGTGGAAGGCCTGGAGTTCATATATTTATCCGAGAAAGACGTTGTGAGGCACGAACTTGTACAGAGGATCATAAAGGCATATGAACGGTTTGATTCACATAAGGGCTGAGGATACTTTTCAGACCAGGTATTGTTGAAACTGTATTCTCTTTGATGGGGGGCTGAGCTTTGAACGCGGTCAATAAAAAGAAAACAGGAAGACAGTTTTTATCCTTTTTCAGAAACAGAACGATTCAGCGCGTGCTTATAGGTATTGTGACCATAGCCGTATCAGTCGTTATTGTTGAAAACGGCGCTGCTCCTAAAAAGTACAGGCTGGAGCTGGGAGAAAGCTCCAAATACGATATTTCTGCGCCTCGTGACATCGAAAACGTACTTCTCACCGAGAAATTCGCAAAGGAGGCCGCTGAAAATGTGACTCCTGTAATGGAGAGGCTTGACAGCGTATCTATTGATATCATCAATACCACCAATGATTTTTTCAATGATATCAGGTCTGCAAGACAAAGCATTTTCAACAGTTTAGCACAGCAGGGCATAACCTCTGACGACGAGAGCCATCAGGACCTGTTAAAGCAGGAGAGAACAGAGGCCGCAGACGTTCTCGGCCTCAGGCTCAAGGGGCACGGCATAATTTTGTCACAAGAACAGGTCGAGTATCTGGTAGGTGTGGTAGCGGACGAAGACCTGGACAGATTTCAGTCATTGACAGTGGAACTCATCAGTACAGTTATGAAACAGGACGTTACAGAGAACAATCTATCGTCCCAGGTGAGTTTTGTACAGAGTACCTTTCAGCTCAGCAACCTGCCCCAGGAATTCAAAAGTATAGGTAGTATAGTAGCAGGCGCATTGCTCAAGCCCAACAGTGTTATTGATGAAGCTATGACAAACGAAGCCAGGAGCGAAGCATACAACACTGCACTGGAAAACAAGCGGATAATAACAGAGGGCTCCAGGATCCTCAGCTTTGGAGATATCGTCACTGAGGACAAGCTGGAGGTTTTACGTGAACTGAATCTTCTGGAGACCGACAGCTTCGATTACGCATTTGCCGGAGGAATACTGCTGGTAGTGCTGATGCTTAGCTTTTTGCTTATTTTGTATCTGCACCATTTTTGCGCGAAGATCGTTCCCGGAACAAAGGAGACGATACTATTATGTGTGATAATACTGCTCACACTGGTATCGGCATGGCTGCTCAATCCTTACAGATCCCTGCTCATACCGATTTTTATGGCACCGATGCTGATAACCATATTATTGGATCTGCGTCTTGGAATAATAGTAAATATTCTTCTTTCATTAACGATCTCTTTTATAACAAACGGTGATCCGAAATTTTTGTATACAGCCATTATAGGCGGCACTATTGCAGCCTTCATTGTGACAGGAGCAAACCAGAGAAGCCGATTGTCTGCATCCGGTGTTGCTATTGCAGCAATTAATGCGGCTGTTATTGGATGTGTAGGACTGATAAGCAAGAGCAGTCTGACAACAATATTGAACAATGCTGCACTGGTTGCAGTCAACGGAATGCTTTCAACGATATTCACAATTGGTGTACTGCCCTTTTTTGAGAGTACCTTCAATATCATAACGCCTTTAAAGCTGCTGGAGCTGGCTAATCCAAACCAACCTCTGATGAAGAAGCTCCTGATGGAAGCGCCGGGCACATACCATCACAGCCTTATGGTCGGGAACCTTGCAGAGGTGGCATCGGAGGCTATAAACGGAAACGCGTTGCTTGCCCGAGTTGGAGCGTATTATCATGATGTGGGGAAGCTCAAACGCCCCAACTTCTTCAAGGAGAACCAGCTTTCAGACAATCCTCATGACAGGATGACGCCCAATCTGAGTACCCTGGTAATAACCTCCCACACCAGTGACGGAGCCGAGATCGCAGAAAAATACAAGGTCCCTCTGGCGGTGAGGAATATAATCAGCCAGCATCACGGGACTACACTTGCAGCATATTTCTACTACAAGGCTAAAAAGGGTGACAAGGGCGACAATATAAAGCAGGAGGATTTCAGATACCAGGGGCCCAGACCTTCGACGAAGGAGGCGGCAGTCGTAATGCTTGCAGATTCCGTCGAGGCGGCTGTAAGATCCATGGTTGAGAAAACCGAGGGCAAGATGGAAGGCCTTATCAGAAAAATTATTAAAGACAAGCTCGACGACGGTCAGCTGGATTTATGCGACCTTACTCTGAGAGATCTTGATATGATCGCCAAGGCATTTATGAGAGTTTTCGGAGGCTATTTCCATGAACGCCAGGAATACCCCGAAATGAAGATAAAAAGTCTTGCAGAGGTGTCCGGCAGTATTGACCCGCTGTCTGAGGAAGCTGTGAATGAAGAAACCGAACCTGAGACAAAGTATTCTCTGAACAGCTCGGAATTGGACAGTCGTCTGAATGAAGCACTGAATGAAAAGGCAGGTAAGCAAAATGAAAAACAGCAAGTTTAAGGGTATGGATCAGACCAAGGTGTTTATAGAAAATGAGCAGACAAATGCAGAGATCACTCAGGCATATGGCGAACTGCTCGAAAGAACAGCCTTGTATTGTCTTTCGGAAGAGAATATTGAGGTGGGCTGTGAAATCAACATACTGCTCACTGATGATTCAGCTATAAGGGATATAAACAAGCAGTTCAGGGATATTGACAGGCCGACGGATGTTCTGTCGTTTCCGATGGCAGATATCGAAAACGGTAAAATAACAGACGAAGGCGGTGATTTTGATATAGATGAAGGCCTTCTTGTAATCGGAGACATTGTAATATCAATTGAGACCGCCATAAAGCAATCCGAACAGTATGGACATTCACTTGAAAGAGAGCTTGCCTTCCTCACTGCCCATGGAATGTTCCACCTTCTTGGCTATGACCATATGGAGAGCCAGGATGAAGCAGTAATGATGGCAAAACAGGAAAAGGTGCTTGAAAAGCTGGGGTTGAAGAGAGAATGAAAAACAGGACCCTTATCGACAGCTTTAATAATGCTTTGCATGGAATAATTGCAACAGTAAAAAGCGAGCGGAATATGAAGATCCATCTGACGGCTGCCGTGCTGGTTCTTGTCATGTCGCTTTTTTACGACCTTACCAGACTGGAGTTTATAATCATTTGTATAACAATAGCTATAGTGTTGATATGTGAGCTTTTCAATACGGCTATTGAAGTCATCATCGATACGCTGATAGATATTTATCATCCAAAAGCAAAGGTAGTTAAGGACACTGCCGCGGCTGCGGTGTTCATATCGGCATTGCTTTCAGTCATAGTCGCATATGTGATTTTCTTCGACAGGGTCAGCACAAGCCTGGAAATAGGTATTGTCAGGATCAAGCAGACCCAGATGCACGTCACGATTATAGCTATTGTGCTCACAATGACAGCCGTGCTTATTCTCAAGGCCATATTCAAAAAGGGTACGCCCTTCAGCGGCGGTATGCCCAGCGGACATTCTGCCGTCGCTTTTTCAGCTGCGACTGCAGTTGCGCTTTATTCGAATAATGCAAGTATAACCATATTGTTTATTATCGTTGCTCTGCTTGTAGTACAAAGCAGATTAGAGGGAAAGATACATAATGCAATAGAACTGATTGCCGGCGCGGTCATTGGATTCTTGGTAACACTGCTTTTGTTCCAGTTCTTCTCATGAACCGGAACAGGCATAACATAACTAGCCAGAAAATACGGGAGGTATGACAATTGTTCAAATCCGGATTCGTTTCCATAGTCGGACGCCCTAATGTGGGCAAATCAACGCTGACCAACAGGCTGCTTGGTGAAAAGATATCGATAGTGTCCAGCAAGCCCCAGACCACAAGAAATACCATACGAACCATAATCAATACGGACAGCAGCCAGATAATAATCCTGGACACACCAGGCATACACAAGCCAAAGAACAAGCTGGGAGAGTATATGGTCAATCTCGCTGAGAACACTTTGAATGAGGTCGACGTTGTTCTGTTCATGACGGAAGCGACCGATGAAAAGCCCGGAGCGGGAGACATATACATAGCAGATCAGCTGAAGGCTCTGAAGACCCCTGTGATGCTCATATTGAACAAGATAGACCTGGTCAGGAAGGAACAGCTGCTTGGGAGGATAAAAACATTTTCTGAAATTATGGAATTCGAAGCCGTCATTCCGATCTCGGCCATTTCTGATGAAGGGACTGCCATTGTATTAAGTGAGATAACAAAGGTTCTGCCTGAGGGACCCAAATTTTTCCCGGATGACATAATCACGGATCAGCCTGAGAAGATGATTGCTGCAGAGCTCATCAGAGAAAAAATACTGGAGCTTGTCCAGGAAGAAGTGCCCCATGGTACAGGTGTGGAGATAATGTCGTTCAAGGAGCGCCAGGGGAAAGACCTGATAGATATAGAAGCGACGATCTATTGTGAGAGAGAGACCCATAAAGGCATTCTGATCGGGAAAGATGGAAGCATGCTGAAAAAAATAGGCACGCTTTCGAGAACAGAGATAGAGAACCTGCTTGGCGTAAAGGTATTCCTGAAGCTTTGGGTAAAGGTGAAGCCCGATTGGCGCAACAGCGATAACATGCTCAAAACATTGGGCTACAAATAATACTGCATAGCCGGTGCAAATTTTGCAAGTATACAAACTCCTTAAAAGCGTAAGATAAAGAGGGATACATCTATGTCCCTGACAAAAGATGAGGGGGATTTGTAATGCTGAAGGATTTTGCATGGGATACTTTCACTGAATACGGAATTCTTGAATCCTATATATTTTACAGAGAAATAGAGGAAAGGGACAGGGCTGCCGAGCAGAGATGCCTTGCAGAAGAAGAGGCTGCTCCGAGTGCGAGCAATGCCTGAGCTGTGAGAGGCGGCCGCTTGATTTGTCATGGGTTTTCTGAAGACAAGGGGGATAGTAGTCAAAGAGGTCAGTACAGGTGAAGCTGACAAGATAATAACCATATTTACAAGGAATCAGGGCCGTATTTCAGCTCTTTCAAAGGGCGGAAAACGGCCTAAATCCAAGTTGGCTGCAGGATCACAGATACTGAGCTATGGTGAATTTGTGCTTTTCAGCGGCAAGGATATGTATTCCGTAAACAGCTGTGATGTGATCGAACCTTTTTATGAAATACGCAATGATATGGTCAAACTCACTTATGCCGCACATTTTATGGACATAATACTGGAGCTGATCCAGGAAAACCAGCCCTCTGCCAGACTGCTGAAGCTTCTTCTGAATACGCTTCACATGCTTGCCAAGACACAGAAGCCGCCTGAACTGATCTCATGTATATTTGAATTAAGAGCCATAACCATTGCAGGATATACACCTCATGTCAATAGCTGCATGAATTGCGGGGAAGCTCCCGAAAACAACTATTCCTTCAGCTTCTCTAAATGTGGATTTTTATGTGACAGGGAGAAATGCTCCGGCGAGGACAGACTTTCGATCCTTTTATCTCCCGGAGCTTCGAGAGCTATCCAGCATATAGCTTACGCTCCAATGGAGGAGTTGTTTGGCTTTGGCCTGTCTCCGGAGGTGCTGGAGGAGTTGGGCCGCATAACAAGGAGATACCTGCGTGAACGCCTGGAGCGTGATTTTACAAAGCTGGACTTCCTTAAAAGCATATAAAAAAGAGAGGTGATCCACCTCTCTTTTTTTGGTGCGGTCGATGGGACTTGAACCCATACGGTCTCCCATACGCCCCTCAAACGTACGCGTCTGCCAGTTCCGCCACGACCGCATATCACCTGCTCTGCGCCCTCTGATATGTCCGGCGCCGGTCAGCAAAACTAATTATACTAACATAAACATTCAGTGTCAATACCTTTTGAGCAAAAAATAGTCAGGCAAATTAATCTATTATTGATGTATTGAATTATTATCCTGCTATTGATAGAATAAAAGGTGATCATATCAGGGCTGTGTTCTGCTGATCCACTAATATATATGAAATGGGGACAATCATATGGCGGGCATTTTTGGATTTTTTGACTATAACAAACCGGGACCGGGCGTACCGGAGGATGCACCTCCAAAGCCGCCCATCGTGGTGTTCTTTGAGATCCTTCAGAGAAAGTTCTGGAACCTTATAAAAGTGAATCTGATGTTTCTTCTGTTTAATATACCTGCTCTGATCCTTGGCATGTTCATATTGCTGGCGTTCTTTCCCAATATACTGCCAAATGCATTTGAGAGTGCCGACAGTCTGATAAACGATATTATAATCAAATTCATACTGCTCACAGTGATGATGTGCGTCCCAATGGTGACGACAGGCCCTGCTCAGGCAGGCTTCACCTATATATTGAGAAATTATGCACGTGAAGAGCATGCTTTCATTTGGAGTGATTTTAAAGAAAATGCGCTCAAGAACTTCAAACAGAGCCTGATTGTAAGTACGATCAACTTTGCGGCAACATTTATTGTTCTGTTTACCATCAGAATGTACAGTATGCTGATCGATGTCGGCTACCTTGCAAATCTGCCAGGAACGATTGGATTAGGCATCATGGTGATGGTGCTCATAGTGTTTGCATGTATGAATATATACATTTATCCGATGATGGTCACATTCGATCTTAATCTGAAGCAGTTGTACAAGAATGCATTGATATTTGCCGTGATAAAATTCATTCCCAATATCGGTATTTTACTTCTGAATGCATTGCTTATTTTTCTGACCTTCGGACTGATCATTCCATTCGGTCAGGTATTGGGGTTTATCCCGTATATCTTCCTGACTCTGAGCCTGACAGGCTTCATTACAAACTTCTATGCATATCCCAAGCTGAAAAAATTCATGCTGTCCCGGATAGAGGAAGATGAGGAAGAGGAAGAGGAAGAAGACGACGAGGAAGACAACGGCGACGACAAAGACGACAAAGAAGACAAAGAAGATGAGGAAGAAGAGGATACTGCTGAACTGACAGACGGAGAAAATGAGAGCGGTGATGACGGCATAAAGAGGTACTTCTGAGATATTTCCTGTTCTGTTGAAGAAAAAGCAAAAAAGCTGCCGGCAATGTCGACAGCTTTTTTATCTGCTTAAATATCATCAAGTATCATCAGGTTTCCTGAAGGCTGTATTCCTTTTTGACAGCACTGATGGCCCTGTCAACATCCTTTTCATATATCAGATAGGATATATCGATTTCAGAGGTGGTTACAAGTTTTATCTCGATGCCTTCATTGGCCAGGACGGTAAAAAGCCGCGCTGCTACGCCGGGTATGTTGCGCATACCTTCTCCGTATACCTGGAGCTTTGTATTGTCAGCATCCACTTCAACCCTTAGGTCCTTCGCTTTTTTCTTGAATTCATTCAACGCACTTAACGCATTTACCAGCTCGGCGGACGGGATACTGAATGAAATATTCACGCTGCCTCTGAAAGGAGGAGCCTGGCTGATCATATCGATATTGATGTTCCTTTCCGCTATTGCATTGAAAATATCAGATATCAGCCTGGTGTCGTTGGGAAGCTTGCCGATGGTCACAAGAGCTACATTGTAAGTAACATTGATGTTTGAGACAGGCTTGTTTGTCATTGAAAACACCTCCGATTCAATTATAATACCGGACACGACGATTTATTCGTTACTGATCAGATCATTCATATCATACATCCCCGGAGCTTTGCCGTATAAAAATCTTGCTGCCCTGAGAGCGCCGGTGCCGAATATTTCCTTGGACATGGCAGTATGATTTATTTCGATTATTTCGTCAGTGCCTGCGAAGATCACCGAGTGTTCGCCGACTATCGTTCCGCCGCGTATGGCATGTATGCCGATTTCTGTTTTGCTTCTCTTTTTTCTGCGGGAATGCCTGTCGTAAACATACTCCTGCTTCTGAGCCAGTACGGAATTGATGGAATCTGCGATGGCAAGGGCTGTTCCGCTTGGGGCATCCAGCTTCTGATTGTGGTGCTTCTCGATTATTTCGATGTCATAGTTTTGTTCGAGCAGCCTGGCAGCCTTTTTTACCAGATCGATCAGAAGATTTATCCCAAGTGACATGTTGGCTGAAAAAAAGACCGGTATGCTGTGTGATGCTTTTTCCAACAGCTTGATCTGAGCCTGGGACAGCCCGGTAGTAGAAATGACTGCAGGGATTTTATTTTTCACCGAGTAATCGAGCAATCCTTCCAATGCAGCAGGATTTGAGAAATCAATGATGACATCCGGATGAAAATCGCATTTTTTCAGGTCTGTACAGACAGGGTATGCGTTCTTGCCGCTGTCTGCAATGTCATAGCCCGCAGCAATTTTCAGATCGCCGTACTGCTCTGCCATTCTTGTTATGACCTGTCCCATTTTTCCGTTGCATCCGCTTAATAATATATTTATCAAAATGTACACCTCGTTTGTTTATATCAGTCCATAGTTTTGCAGAGCGCTGACCAGTACCTGCTTATTAGTATCGGCCATGTCGACCAGCGGCATACGGCATTTTCCTACATTCATGCCCATCAGGTTCATTGCTTCCTTTACCGGGATAGGGCTCACCTCGATGAAAAGCGCCTTTATCAGCTCGACAGTCTTCAGCTGCAGCTTCCTGGCTTCCTCGATATCGCCTGCCAGGTACTTGGCAGCCATGTCATGAGTATCACCGGGGATGATATTTGCCATTACGGAAATGACGCCCTTTCCTCCGAGTGACATCAGAGGAACTACCAGTCCATCTTCTCCTGAATAAACAGTAAAGTCACTGCCGCAGAGATTGATGATCTCACCGACCTGGTTGAGGTTACATTCCTTGATAGCAACTATGTTGTCTATTTCTGACAATTTCTTTACTGTATCGGGGTTAATGTTCAGATTGGTTCTTGATGGAACATTATAAAGCACCATCGGTATGTTCACATTTTCTGCAATTGCCTTGAAGTGCTCATAGAGGCCGCGCTGAGTTGTTTTGTTATAATAAGGGCTTACACTCAGTATTGCGTCTGCACCGGCTTCCTCGGCTTTTTTGCTGAGGTTGATAGCGTGTCTGGTATCATTGCTGCCGGTACCGGCTATGACAGGCACTCTGCCGTTCACCTTTTTTACTGTATAGGCAATAGCGGCAATATGCTCTTCGTCCGGCATTGTAGAAGCTTCACCTGTCGTGCCGCAGATGACTATCGCGTCGGTTTTTTCTCTTATCTGGAATTCAATAAGCTCTCCAAGCTTGTCATAATCAATACCGTCATTCGTGAAGGGTGTTACAATGGCAACACCGGAACCTGTGAAAATACATTTTTTCATGTTTTCGGCAACCTCCATTAATATTTATTCCTTATGTCTTACAGCCATCCTTCAGCCTTTAGCAGCTCTGCCATCAATACACCGCCTCCGGCAGCGCCTCTGATCGTGTTGTGGGACAGGCAGGTGAACTTGTAGTCAAATATGTTATCCTCACGCAGCCTGCCGACGGCGATCCCCATGCCATTTTCCAGATTCCTGTCCAGTCTTGACTGCGGCCTGTCAGGCTGCTCAAAATAAGTCAGGAACTGTGCAGGTGCGCTTGGAAGCTTCAGTTCCTGCGCTCTGCCTTTGAATTCCTTCCAGCATCCGATGATCTCTTCCATTGAAGGCTTATTCCTGAATGAGATATAAACCGCAGCCATATGTCCGTCCAAAACCGGAACTCTGTAACATTGTGCAGATATGGCAGGTCCTTTAGAGGGAATGATTTTTCCTCCTTCAACAGTTCCCCAGATCTTAAGAGGCTCTTTTTCACTCTTTTCCTCTTCGCCGCCGATATATGGTATCACGTTATCGAGTATATCCGGCCAGTCGCTGAAGATCTTTCCTGCGCCTGATATAGCCTGATATGTCGAGGCGAGTACTTTTTCAGGACCGTACTGCATCAGTGCATGAACAGGGGGGACGTAGCTTTGCAGCGAGCAATTTGACTTGACTGCGATGAATCCTCTTCTGGTGCCGAGACGTTTTCTCTGGCTCTCTATTACAGCTGCATGCTCCGGATTGATTTCCGGGATTATCATCGGGACATCCTCTGTGGATCTGTGTGCCGAGTTGTTTGATATGACAGGTATCTCAGCTCTGGCATACTTCTCTTCGAGCTCGCGTATCTCATCCTTTTTCATATCGACTGCACAGAAAACCATGTCGACCTCATCTGCCATTTTATCGATCTCATTGACATTCTTCACCATAATATTCTTGACACTCTCAGGCATTGGTATGTCCAGTTTCCATCTTCCCTCGACTGCCTTCTCAAATGTCTGGCCTGCAGATCTTTCGCTTGCACCGATAGCCTTTACTTCAAACCATGGATGGTTATCGAGCAGTGTGACAAAACGCTGTCCGACCATGCCTGTTCCGCCGAGTATACCAACCTTTAGCTTTTGATCCATAATGTAAAACCTCCTGATAAAAATTAAACTGTTGGCGTGTGCCAACAGTTCTGAATGCGTATTCCCGTAAAAGGATCCGAATGAACTGATAGCGCTCCATCAAATGTTTGATGACAGTTGCAATGCTGTTCGCGATTACAACCAGGACACGTTCCTGCAGGGGATTGCATCCTTCGGCGCTTCGCCCTTTCATCCTGCATCAACGGCCCCTGAAGCCTTACGCGGAATTACTGATGAGAAGCGCACCTCTATCGTTTCTGTTATTCAATTGCTTTATACCTAAAGCTTTAAACTATAATAACATCGTAATTACATATTGTCAAATGTTTTGTATCGCCAGCTTTTGTTACAATAGTATTAAAAATTGGTTAAAAGTCAGCTAATATGCCGAAATAGAAGGAAGTAAAGCATTTAATGTCGAAATAAATATACAGAGTGGATAATTTATGCAGTTTACCCTTACCAATGAGAAGGAGATAGTATGATCACAAAAATCATTAAAAAGGCGGCGGGAATATTAGCTGCTGCAGTCATATTAGTATCATTGCCGACTGTTTCTTCCGGAGCTGATCAGACAGTACAAACAGTTAAGGTAGGTTTGTATTATAAGGGAAGCTCTGTCAATACAGCTCAGTCATTATTTGACATATCGGCTCAGGCAGGTATGCAGATCGGATTTTCTCAGGGCGGAAACTTTGTCGAAATATACAGGGAAGCCAGCCCGTCCGCATTATATATAAGGAAGGATTCCTACTATTATGATACCGGCAGCGGACTGAAGGAATACGACCCTTCAGGAGCCGGTGTCACCGGGCCTAAATATGGCCCGTACCATATTAAAATAGGCGGTGATTTTCCCGATGCCATATCTGCCGGAGATCAGGCGTCCTTTTACAGGCAGATGGGAATAGATGCTTTTATTGCCTATAACGATGCCTGGCAGGTATGGACCGGGCTCTGCGCGGATGAGAAGGGAGTAAGTGAACTGATTGGCACTTTGATACCGGTTTTAGGCGAGACAGGCTATGAGATCATTCAGCCATCCACAGGAAGGATAGCTGTAATCAACGGCCAGTACAGGACCTTGTGCATATTCGGCAGCAAAACTGCTGATTTTCAGATCCGCCCGGCTCCTGAAAACAATCCTCCGGTGCTCAAAATCAAGGGAAAGCAATACAGAGGCGCCATAGAAGTAAAGAGACTTTCAACAAGTGACATGACGGTTATAAATGTTGTAGCCATAAGGGATTATCTTTATGGCAATGTGCCTCCGGAAATTGGCGGGAGGTCCCCGGCCGAAGCCCTGAAGGCACAGGCTGTCGCATCCAAAATGTATGCGATCAACAACAAGGGCAAGCACGGAAGTACCGGATTCGATATATGCGATACCACCCATTGTCAGGTCTATAAGGGCTTCAGCGTTGAAATAGCCGGCTGTAACAGTGCCATTGATGAAGTTTATGACAAGACCATCACTTATAATGGAGATCCGATAAAGCATGTATACTACTTCGCTTCCGGCGGAGGAAGCACTGAGGATGTCAGAAATGTATGGGGATCATCATATCCGTATCTCGTCAGCGTTGAAGACAAATATGAGAAGATATATTCCTGGACTAAAACCCTACGCGCATCCGATGTTAAGGCAAAGCTTCCTCAGCTTGGCAGCATACTGGGAATAACTATTACCAGGACAGCGCCTACGGGAAGGGTCACCCAACTGGCCGTTACAGGTGCCAGCAGAGGTGAGCCTGAGTATTATTCAAATGAAAAATGCCGAACATTGTTCGGACTTGAGAGTCAGCTTTATACTATTACATCTGATGCTGACGTATTTATTTCCGGTCTTTCCGATAAACCAAGGACAACTGCCGCTATTGAACAGCCGGCAGAAAATACGGCAGGGGCTGAAGCAAAAACACAATCGGAGGCGGATACAACAGCACAGGCGTCTGATACTGCTCCGGCAGATAATTCGGCAAATTCTGCCGACGCTTCTGTGGGAACTGAAAATCCTCCTGCAACAACGCCGGAAGATCCGGCAGAGACTGCTGCACCGCCTGTGAAGCCAAAGGCGCCTGCTCCGATGATCCCGGAAGTATCCGAACCGGTAAGAACACAGCTTGGAGGCAAAAAGGTCATAACCGCAGACGGTATACAGACCATGAAGGGATCCAGCAACAAAATAGTGGTTCTTGGAGCTGACGGTGTTGTGAACAAGGCAACAGTTGTTCCGGAGACATATGTGTTTAGCGGAAAGGGCTGGGGGCATGCTGTGGGCATGAGCCAGGAAGGAGCCATAGGCATGGGCAAAGCCGGCATATCATATCAGGATATACTTATGCACTACTTCCAGGGGACAAGGGTCGGATAGACAATGATTGGTTAACATATTGTAAAATGCGGTATCATATAGTATGATTTCCATTGTGATGTTTGAGTAAAGCTGCGTAAAGCAGCTTTATGTATGAAATGAATAATAACAGCAGTAAATGTGCAAATAATTAATATATAAGCTGAAATGATCAGTTGTAGGAGAAAAATGAAATCGAGCGATTTTTTTTATGAACTTCCGCAGGAGCTGATAGCACAGGAGCCGATTGCAGAAAGAAGCAAATCGAGACTCCTGGTTCTCGGCAGAGAAAGCGGCAGTATTGAACACAGGGTGTTTGAAGATATTAAGGGATATCTGAAAAAGGGTGACTGCCTTGTATTGAATGATACAAGAGTAATACCCGCAAGGCTTCTTGGTGAAAAGGAAGGCACCGGCGGCAGGATAGAGTTCGTGCTGCTGAAAAACCTTGAAAACGATGTTTGGGAAGTCATACTGAAGCCGGGAAAAAGAGCCAGGCCCGGTGCCAGGTTCGTATTCGGAGATGGTGAGCTCCGTGCAGAAATAATTGAAGTGTGCGAAGGCGGCAACAGACTGGTCCGTTTTGAATACGAAGGTATTTTCCAGGAGGTGCTGGACAGGGTAGGGATAGTACCGCTGCCTCCTTACATAACTAAAAAGCTTGACGATTCAGAGCGATATCAGACGGTTTATTCCCGATACAGAGGGTCGGCTGCAGCGCCGACAGCAGGACTGCATTTTACCAGGGAGCTGCTGGAAGAGCTTGAACAGATTGGCGTAAAGCAGGCATATCTTACGCTGCATGTGGGACTTGGCACTTTCAGGCCTGTCAAGGTCGAGAATGTCGAGGAGCATGTGATGCATTCGGAATTTTTCGAGTTAAATGAAGCTGCCGCAAGCACGATAAATAAGGCAAAAGAAGAGGGAGGCAGGATCATAGCAGTCGGCACGACAAGCTGCCGTGTGCTGGAAACCGTAAGTTCTCCCGAAGGACATGTAAAGGCATTCTCCGGATGGACCAGTATTTTTATTTATCCCGGCTATTCGTTTAAGATAGTTGATGCGCTGATAACAAATTTACATCTGCCTGAATCAACACTGATCATGCTTGTCAGCGCCTTTGCCGGCAAGGAACATATAATGGAGGCCTATCACACGGCCGTAAGGGAAAGATACAGATTCTTCAGCTTTGGAGATGCAATGTTCATAAAATAAATAATAAAGGTGGAAGTAATGGCTGCAATAAGGTATGAATTTATTAAGAAGTGCAAACAGACAGGCGCCAGGCTGGGTATCGTACATACGCCCCACGGTTCCTTTGAGACGCCTGCCTTTATGCCGGTGGGGACGCAGGCTACCGTTAAAGGCATGACACCTGATGAGATGAAGGAAGTAGGCGCTGAGATCATTCTGAGCAATACATATCATCTGTATATGAGACCGGGAAATGAGCTGATCAGGGAGGCGGGAGGCCTTCATAAGTTCATGAACTGGGACAGGCCTATACTGACTGACAGCGGCGGCTTTCAGGTTTTCAGCCTGAGCGATCTGAGAGATATCAGGGAAGAGGGAGTGACCTTCAAATCTCATATTGACGGATCAAGGCATGTATTTACTCCGGAGCTTGCAATGAAGATACAAAATGATCTGGGTTCGGATATTATCATGTCCTTTGACGAGTGCATCCCGTATCCGGCAGACCATGATTATGCCAAAAAATCATTGGAGAGGACCACCAGGTGGGCCGAAAGGTGCAAGAAGGCACATACCAATACAGATAAGCAGGCATTGTTCGGCATTGTTCAGGGAGGCGTGTATGCGGATCTGAGGGAGCAGAGCGCCAAAGAACTGACAGCGCTTGATTTCCCGGGCTATTCCATCGGAGGTCTGAGTGTGGGTGAGCCTGCGGAGGATATGTACAGGATGCTCGAATGCACTGTGCCGCTGCTTCCTGAGGATAAACCGAGATACCTGATGGGCGTAGGCAGTCCGGATTATCTGATCGAAGGCTCCATCCGAGGGATAGACATGTTTGACTGCGTGCTTCCTACGCGCATTGGAAGAAATGGTACGGTAATGACCAGCAGGGGAAGGATTATTGCCCGAGATGCCAAGTATGCCAGGGATTTTTCACCTTTGGATCCGGAATGTGACTGCTATGCATGCAGGAACTTCACAAGAGCGTACATCAGGCATCTGCTCAAAGCCAATGAAGTCCTCGGTATAAGGCTGACTACATGGCATAATCTTAAATTTCTTTTGGACTTGATGAAAAAGGTAAGACAGGCTATAATGGATGATAGGCTGGGTGATTTTAGAAATGAGTTTTTCGGCTCTTATGGATATAAGCTGTAAATAAAGTTATATGGTCACGATTTAGCCTATAAAATCAAAACGAATGGAGGGATTTTACATGCCGGAGGCACAAGGCGGAGGAATATGGCTCACAGTGGGATACATTGTGTTTTTTGCAGTAATAATGTATTTTCTAATTTTTCTTCCTCAGAAGAAGAGGGACAAGAAAGCAAAGGCTATGCTCGACTCGATGCAGGTGGGCAATGAGGTAGTCACCATAGGCGGCATATCGGGCAAGGTAGTCAATATCAAGGACGATGAAGTCACAGTGGAGACAGGTGTTGAGAGAGCCAAGATCAACTTTAAGAAATGGGCGATAAAGGAAGTCGTAAAGCCTGTTGAATCTTAAGCATAATTAAATGGATCCAAAGATCCCGCATGCGATGTCAGGCGGGATTTTTTGCTGCGGTCGGGCACTATGTTGCTGAGTTCTATAACAGGCTTCTGTGTAATATTATATTATATGAAATATTGTACAGGAGTGATGTGCATGTCCAAAACACCGAGTCAAAACGCAAAGCCTGAGGGCAATGACGGATTGAAGCTCATATCGCTGCTTAAAGGGCTTCTTGCATCCTATATTATAACGATACCGGCATTCATGCTTTTTGCCCTGATACTTGCAAACCTTGATTTCCCGCAGAAGCTGCTTACACCCGCGGTTGTTGTGATTACTGTGATAAGCGTGCTTACTGCCGGGGCCGTATCAACAAAGGGAATCAGGAGCAGAGGCTGGCTCAACGGCAGCATAGCAGGCTTCGTATATATGCTTGTACTTTATTTGTTCAGCAGTATTCTGTGTAAAAACTTCACAATTGACAGATATGTGATAACCATGACTGTAATAGGAGTTCTTGCCGGCGCTATAGGAGGCATAATGAGCATCAATACGCCCAGAAATTCAAAATACAAATATATTAACAGCTGACCTTTTCAAAGCCGAGTATATATGCTATAATTATTGACGCAAACCATAGATTTACAGAAAAATATGAGCAATCGGGGGGATTACATATGAAACATATAAAGACCATCAATGCACCTGCAAAGAAGGATCTTAAGACCGCAGGCTGCGGTGAATGCCAGACTTCCTGCCAGTCAGCATGCAAGACCAGCTGTACAGTGGCAAACCAGAAATGTGAACAGAGATAAAACGTGAGCTGAAACCATGACAGCGGGAGGCTTTGCGCCTCTCGCTGTTTATGTGTAAAGAGGTTTATTGATTAGTGAGGAGCATGAGTAAATGATTCATAAGTTCAGGATGCATGGAAGCAATATAGTATTGGATGTAAACAGCGGTGCAGTACACATGGTGGATGATATAGCCTATGATATACTCGATCATATGGACAAGCCGGACGATGAGATCATCGGCGAATTGTCAGGGAAGTACAGCAGCAGTGAAGTCATCGAAGCTCTTGCTGAGCTGAAGGAATTGAAGGCTGAAGGCCAGCTGTTTTCTGAAGATTTCCTTGAGGAATACCTATCCGGATATGATGCCTTCAACAACTCACATTCAGTAGTTAAAGCATTGTGCCTTCATATTGCCCATGACTGCAATCTCAGATGCAGGTATTGCTTTGCATCGACAGGGGATTTCGGGACACAGAGGACCCTTATGCCGGCAGAGACCGGAAAGAAGGCGATAGATTTTCTGATTGAAAAGTCGGGAACCAGGCGCAATCTGGAGGTGGATTTCTTTGGAGGAGAGCCGCTGTTGAATTTCGAAGCAGTTAAGGAGATAGTGCTGTATGCTCTGGAGAGGCAGAAGGACACAGGCAAGAACTTCAGGTTCACAATAACCACCAATGCTTTGCTGCTTAATGAGGATCACAAGAAATTCATAAATGAGTATATGGGAAATATCGTACTGAGTATTGACGGAAGGCCCGAGGTCAATGACGGTATGCGTTTTCGTGCCGACGGAAGGGGAACCTATGGGGACATCCTTCCGAAGATAATGGACATGGCGGATTCCAGAGGACAGGATAAATATTACGTGAGGGGGACCTTTACCCGGGAGAATCTGGATTTTTCAAAGGATGTGCTGCATCTTGCGGATCTGGGCTTTAAGCAGGTATCGGTGGAACCTGTCGTGGCGGCCAAGGACACAGGCTTTGATCTCAGAGAGGAGGATCTGCCTGCCCTGTTCAGGGAATACGAGGATCTTGTATTGGAATATGTGAAAAGACACAAGGAGTCCAACGGCTTCAACTTCTTTCATTTCATGCTGGATCTGGAGCAGGGGCCGTGTCTGATCAAAAAAATGAGGGGCTGCGGTTCGGGACATGAATACCTGGCCGTGACGCCGGAAGGCGATCTTTATCCCTGCCATCAGTTCGTTGGTATGGAAGAATTTAAAATGGGCAATGTTAATAATGGAACAGATGTAAATTTGGCGATCCGTGAGATGTTCGAAAAGCAGAATATATACACAAAGCCTGACTGCAAGCGGTGCTGGGCAAGATTTTTCTGCAGCGGAGGCTGTGCGGCAAATGCATGGCAGTTCAACAACTGCCTGGACAAGCCGTATGAAATCGGCTGTGAGCTTGAAAGGAAAAGGGTGGAATGCGCTCTGTGGGCCAAGACGGTCGAAGCAGACGAATAATGTTGAGAGGTGTATTGTATGGTCACGATTGGGGATATTAGGAACAGTGAGGAGGTTAAAACCTTCCTTTCCATTGCAGAGACACAGATGAGGGTGCTCGGCTATACGGAACACTCCTTCAGACATGTCACCCTTGTGTCTAAGACAGCCGGAAACATACTCCAACAGCTCGGATATCCTGAGAGGGAGATCGAAATGGCCAGGATCGCCGGCTACCTGCATGATATTGGTAATGCGGTGAACAGGAACGACCATGCTCACACGGGAGCTATGATGGCTTATAATATGCTCATAAGGATGGGTATGGACATTCGCGAGGCTGCCGAGATAATGATGGCAATAGGAAACCATGACGAGCATACGGGCACATCTGTGAGCAACATATCGGCAGCACTGATACTGGCGGACAAGTCGGATGTGCACAGGAGCAGGGTCAGGAATAACGACATTGCCACATTCGATATACATGACAGAGTGAACTATGCTGTTGAAAAATCGACGATCACCATCGACAGGGACAAAAAGATCGCAGAGCTTGTGTTAAGGATCGATACATCTATCTGCCCGGTCATGGATTACTTTGAGATATTCCTTGTCCGAATGACTATGAACAGGCGTGCGGCGGCTTTTTTAGGGCTTCAGTTCCAGCTGATGATCAACGATTCCAGGCTCATTTGACGGGCGGATTTGGTATTGACTCACTAGTTTGATAGTAATATAATAACTTCATGTGGTTACGAAAAAAAGGGGGATTTTTACAGATGAAAGGAAGAAACGGGCTGAAACTTTTCCTCGTTTTCGCCTTGATTGCCGTGATGGCTTTTATTTGCTTCGCCGGCAGTCTTTTCGGCCTGATTAAGATACCTGGTGTCAATGACATCACCCCGGGTATCGATATCAACGGAGGAATCGACGCAATGCTTTATGCCGTCACTGAGGACGGAAAGAAGCCGACCCAGGACGATCTTGATACAGCTAAGATTATCATTGGAAAAAGGCTTGACAAGGCTGGTATACTTGATAGAAATCTCAGCACCGATGTCAATTCGGGCAGGGTCATTATCCAGATACCCTGGGCTGCAGGAGAGACCGATTTCAACCCTGACAAGACACTGGCAAAGATCGGTGAGACTGCGCTTTTGACATTCCAGGAGGTCGATGCGGACAAGGTGGATTCAAACAATGATCCGCTGCCGACCGGCAGGATAGTACTGCAGGGTACCGATGTAGTAAATGCTGTACCTATTATTGATCAGCAGGGCAATATAATGGTGGATCTTGACTTGAATGATAATGGTGTCAATGCCTTTTCCGAGGCCACAAAAAGGCTTATAGGACAACCTATCGCCATATTTATGGACGACCAGTTCATATCTGCCCCAGTAGTTCAGTCCCATATACCAAACGGCAATGCAGTCATAACGCTTGGTGCAAAAGAAGATAAGGATGCAATGATAGCAGAGGCAAAGGAACTTGCCGATACGATCAGATCCGGCGCACTGCCTTTCAAGCTTGAGGCAAAGCAGGTAAATGCCATCAGCCCTCTTCTTGGAAAAGGTGCATTGGATATTACGGTCAGAGCATTCATAGTTGCATTCCTGTTGATATGTATCTTTATGATAATCTATTACAGATTGCCGGGCCTTATAGCATCGATAGCACTGTTTTCTCTTGCAGTGATGTCACTCAATATTATCTCATGGCTGGGTATCACATTGACACTGCCGGGCTTGGCAGGTATAGTCCTGTCAGTTGGTATGGGTGTCGATGCGAACGTAATAATATTTGAGAGGATAAAGGAAGAGCTGCGTTCCGGCAAGACTCTGAAAGCCGCTGTGGATCTTGGCTTTAAAAGAGCATTGGCAGCTATCATCGACGGAAACGTAACAACAATAATAGTAGCTGTGATACTTTACATCTTTGGAACCGGTGCAATGATTTCATTTGCATATACACTGTTCTTCGGAGTATTGATCAGCTTCTTTACTGCATTAACGCTGACGAAGACCATGCTCGTTGCTGTCGGTGATTTTAGCTTTACAAGGAAACTTTGGCTGTATGGCGTTAAGGAGGTGCAGTAATGGTAGACTTGATGGGAAAAAGCAAGTATTTCTTTGCATTGTCCATACTCATCTTCATAGTCGGTATCGTAGGGATATTTGTCAATGGTATTCAGATGGACATTCAGTTTCAGGGCGGAACCATCATGCAGATAGAAATGCCTGATGATTCATTCAGCACTGACAGGGCGGAAGATATTGTTTTTGAAACTATCGGCAAAAAGGCAAACGTAATGAAATCCTCGACATACAATGCCGAAAACGAAGCGGACAATATCAATCTGATGGTTTTGAATATCGCAAGCAACGAAACACTGAAGGACGTAGAAAGACAAAGTGTAATGGACGCATTGAGGGCTGAGTTCAAGATAGCCGAAAATGCCAATGTTACTGTAAATAGTGTTGAGCCATTCATAGGGAAAGAGATAAGGACAAATTCCATTTATGCTATCCTTGTTTCATCCATACTGATCATACTTTACGTATGGCTGAGATTCAGGACCATGCATGGTTTATCGGCAGGTGTATTTGCAGTAGTTGCGCTGCTTCATGACATATTTGTAATGTTTACGGTATATGTGTTGTTCAAGATACCGCTCAACGATTCATTTGTGGCGGCTATGCTGACTATCATAGGTTACTCGATAAATGATACTGTCATAATTTATGACAGAGTCAGGGAGAATACGAAAATACTTCGCAAAATGCCAATCAGAGAGTTGGTTAACAAAAGCGTCATTCAAACTGTATCAAGGTCTATAAATACTTCTATCACTACATTGATAGCAATATTGACGCTGTATATATTCTCAGTTATATATAATATCGAGTCGATCAGGGAGTTCACATTGCCTCTGGTGGTCGGTATCATCAGTGGTGTTTACTCTACGATATTTATAGCCAGCCCGCTTTATATGATCTGGCAGGAAAGAAACATCAACAAAAAAGCAGCCGCTCGCAAGCCTGCAAAGGCATAAGCTGCTTACTGTGAAGTAAAAGTGTATGAATCAAAAGAGCTGTCTCAATTAAACCTGGGACAGTTCTTTGTATATATTTTGAAAATAAACCAGACTCTATCGATTTTCAGGTAGTAAAATGTAACAGACTATGCTAGTATAATTTTTAGTGAATTGCCATTTCGATCATGAAGGAGCAATAAAATGAAAGAAATCAAGTTCTACAATGTAATATTTCCTATCTGGTTCCTGCTTTTCTTTCCGCCTGTGATATTCATTACGCTGTTTGGCAATTTTCTGATAGATTCTTTAGTGATTATTGCCACATTCTTTATTTTGAAAATGTCGATCCATCAAATGGAGCTCAAATCATTCTATAAAAAAAGTATCATCAAAGTATGGCTCTTTGGGTTTGCTGCAGATCTGATCGGAGCGGCTGTTCTCTTTGGTATGACATTGATTGGCGATCAGCTGGGATTACCTTATGAAATCATGTCTGCGGTCAATTATGATCCATTCAGTAACACTGCAGCGTTGGCAGTTGTAATAGCAGCGATGCTCATTTCGGGCCTGTTCATTTTTATTTTTAACTACTGTTTTACTTTTGCACGACATATCGAAGATAAAAGGCTTCGCTTCAAAACCGCTCTGACCATTGCCGTAATAACTATTCCATGGACATTTTTACTTCCGACTCGATTATTATATAACGGATTCTGATCGATGTGCATTAGATTGAAAAAGACATAAAGGAGCTGATGTGAATATGACAGGCAGGGAATGGTTCAGGAAAGAAAGAATAACAGATGATATCATATTGCTGGATGACAAGGGCCAAAGCAGTATTTATCTCGTAAAGGGCACTGAAAGGTCACTTTTGATAGATACCGGATGGGGCATCGGAGATCTGCCTGGAGTCGTCAGAGAGTTTACTGATACGCCTGTAACTGTTGTTAATACACATGGGCATCCTGACCACGTCGGAGGCAACTATCAGTTCGATAGTGTATATATTGCAAAGGAAGATGATCACCTGCTAAAAGGATGCTTCAATGAGGATGATCGCAGGTGGGCAATCAAATATGTTGCCAGAGGGCCATATCCCGAAGGCTTTTCTGAGGAAGAATGGGCACGTGCAAAAGCGGGCGGTATAATACATTTACAGGAGGACCAGATATTCGATCTCGGAAATAAAAAAATTGAGGTGATTCCTGTACCAGGCCATTCTCCAGGCTGCATTGCGCTGTTTGACAGCAAGGACAGAGTGTTGTTTACCGGAGATTCCATCATCGAGGGCGATATCTGGATGTATCTGGAGGAGTCTGAACCTCTGGAGGTATACCTGTCAAGCCTTAAAAAGCTGGATTCACTTTCCGGCAGATTCGATATGCTCCTGCCCGCTCATTGCAGAGCGCCTATACCTAAAACAGTGATTTCCGAACTGATCCGCGGAGTGGAAGGGATTTTGGATGGATCGATCAAAGGAGACTACCATAAGACATTTGCAGGAGAAGGATCTCTTTGTAGATTTGAGACCAGCGGTGTTATATACAATGAGAATAAACTGACATCGAGGTGAGTATACCTCAGTGGCTGCAATTGTTATAGATGGAAACTGTGTCTGGAGAGAGAGGGTAATGCATCATGAAAGCAGGTTTCATAGGATATGGAAGCATGGGCAGCATGCTCGTGAACAAGTTTATAGAATATGGTGCGCTGAAGCCTGAGGATATCATTGTTTCTACGAGGACGAGGAGCAAGCTGGATGAGTTGAAAACCAGCTGGAATGGTATACACATAGCTGACAGCAATGTGGAGATCGTTAAAAAGGCAAAGTACATATTTATCTGTGTTAAACCGCTGGAGGTCAGAAATATATTGGCAGAGATCAGAGATGATCTGACGCAGAACTCCAATATCATTTATATAGCGGGATCTGTCAGAATCAAAAGCGTTGAGGCGGCTGCATTTAAAAAAGTTACCAAGATCATACCAAGCCTTACATCGGAAATCGCCGCAGGCATGACTCTGGTATGCCATGGTAGTGGGGTCGGGGCCGATGAGGCGGATTATATTGATTCATTATTTAATAAGATCAGCATTGTAAAAAGGATCAGCGAGGACGATATGGCGCTTTCAACAGAATTGACAAGCTGTATGCCCGGACTTATCGCATCAATATTCAAGGAAATGTCTGATTCTGCAAGGCGCCATAATAATTCATTGAATGACTCAGATATCGATGAAATGATAAGGGAAACTCTTTATGGCACTTCGAAGCTGCTGCGGGACAGGAAAATGAGCTTTGAGGAGGTCGTCAGCAGAGTGGCTACCAAGGGCGGTATCACAGAAGAGGGTGTGAAGGTATTCGAATCACAGCTGCCGGCAGTTTTTGACGATATGTTCAGAGTTACACTTGAAAAACGTAATTTGGTGAACAAGAAGGTTGAAGATGTTTTTAATGGATAAGTATTAATAGCAAACTGCAGTACTTGATGCAAGGGGGTTGTAAAAGTGGATGACAATCTGATCGGATATAGAAGAGCAGAAGTAAAGGATATCGAAGAACTTGTACGAATGAGGATCCAATTCATAAAGGATGTACAGCATATGGAGGACAGTGACAAAGACGAGGCACTGGCTGAGGAAACGAGAAAATTCTTCAATGCGACTATACCGGTGAACCGATTTATTTCCTGGATCGCCGAAGTGGATGGAAGGATCATAGGTACAAGCGGTTTGTGCTTTTATTCACTGGCCCCCTCATTCAAAAACATGAGCGGCGGGGTAGCCTATATACAAAACATGTATACATTGCCTGAATACAGAGGCAGGGGAGTTGCCAAAGTGCTTTTCGCCAAGGTGCTCAGCGAAGCAAAGGAACTGGGGTATAAAAAAATCAGCCTGCATGCCACTGAAATGGGACGGCCGATATATGAGAAATTCGGTTTCACCAAGGTCGATACTGAAATGGCACTTAATCTGTAAAAGGGGGAAGCTATGGACATTTATCTGATAAGACATGGTGAAAAAGAAAATTCATGCAACAATGAGTCTTTGAGGCTTACCGAGAAAGGCTTCAGACAGGCTGAACTGACAGGGATGATGCTTGGGAGCCATGGTATCGGTAAAATATATTGCAGCAATATGGTCAGAGCCATACAGACTTCAGAGGTAATAAACAGATATATAAATACTGAGATAGAAGTGGTGCCTGAATTGCGTGAAATCAATATGGGCATATGTGAGACTGAAGGCTGGGACAGCTTGGAGAAAAAATATCCGGAGTATATGAGGGAGTTCAACAAACATGAATCTGATATGTGTTACCCGCCTGATGGTGAATGCGGCAGAGATGTGTGGGAGAGGGTATGGAGCTTCCTTGAGCGTCTTGTGACAACAGATCATGAAAGAGTCGCTATTGTTACCCACGGCGGTGTCATAAAAGTTATTTTAGCCGGCATATTAGGCCTGGAACAGCAGAAAAGATTCTTATTTGGTTCTCCGCTTAAAAACTGCAGCATGAGCATACTCAAATATGACCATTTTAATAGATCCTTCAGCATTCAATGTTATAACAACTATTCCCATATTGATGGCATATAAAGTTCAGAAAAGGATGGTGTTTATGGCAAAGGTATTCAAAATGGATGAGATCCAATTTCAATTGAAACAGTCACCTGTTCCGGAGTTTTCATGGAATACGAGCCCGGATCTTTCCGGGATGGCCGGATCGAAATATATGAATTTTGATGTAAGGTCACTAGACCCCGGCAAATATTCCTACCCCTATCATACTCACAGAAATGCCGAGGAATTGTTCGTTATTCTGTCCGGAAAGGCAATGCTCAGAACGCCCGATGGATTCCGGGAGCTGGAGAAGGGAGATATTGTCTTCTTCGAAATGGGGCCCGAGGGAGCTCATCAATTATACAATCATACGGAGCAGCCATGCATATATCTGGATCTTGGCACGGAGAACGGCATAGATATCTGCGACTATCCCGATTCCGGGAAGACTAATATATTGCCGTACCGAGAGATATATAAAAAAGCTGACCAGACGGACTATTTTGATGGAGAAAAGAATGTCAGTGATCATTGGCCTGCAGAAATCACAGGACGCAGAAAAGAGGAATGACGATCGGTATATGGATCGATCTATGTTTGAAGAACTGGCTAATATACAGAACAAAGGAGAATTACGATGGACGTATTAGAGGCTATCTTTACCCGCAGAAGTATCAGAAAATACTCAGAAGGAAATATAACCCAGGATCAGCTGATGACAATAATCAAAGCAGGATGCTTTGCACCATCTGCGCACAACCGTCAGCCATGGCACTTTGTAGTGATAAAGGATAAGGAAAAGCTTCAGGCCATTGCCGGAGTCCACACTTATGGAAAGATGCTCCCGGGAGCGGATATTTGCATAGTAGTTTGCGGCGATAAACAAAGACAGCCGGAAACAGGGTTTTTGATAGAGGACTGTTCAGCGGCGATCCAAAACATGCTGCTGGCTGCTCACGGGCTTGGTCTTGGAAGCGTATGGTGCGGCCTGTATCCGGTGACTCACCTGACAAAGGAAATGAAAAAGCTGCTTTCACTGCCGTCATCGGTAATTCCTGTAGGTCTGATATCTTTAGGCCTGAAAGGGGAAGAAAGGACTGTACAGGACAGGTTTGATGAAAGCAAGGTACATTACGAGAAATGGTGAACCTTGGTGAAGGAGTGAGAGGTCTATATGGCAAAATCACTGGCAGACATGACAAATGAGGAACGCTGGAGGCTTTTTCCGATTCTTTTAAAGGAACATGACCCGGAGTGGAAGACAAGGTATATTGAGGAAAAAAAGCAGTTGATCGATTATATAGGCATATGCAATATTGAAAGGATTAGCCATATCGGAAGCACATCTGTTGCCGGCCTGGTGGCAAAGCCGACAATAGACATACTGATTGAGATAAAAGAGACTGCTGATCTGGAAAAGCTTATAGCAAATATAAAAGCTGCAGGCTATCTTTACAGCAGGCAGGCTGATAATCCGCCGCCGCATATGATGTTTATGAAAGGTTATACACCCGAGGGATTCAAAGGGCAGGCATTCCATGTACATGTAAGATACAGCGGAGATTGGAATGAACTTTATTTCAGGGATTATCTCAAAAAGTATCCGGAAGCGGCTGAAGAGTATGGCCGGCTCAAGCTGTCCCTAAAAGAAGGATTTGAGTTTAACAGGGATGGATATACAGAGGCAAAATCCGAGTTTATAAACAAGATCACAGCTCTTGCAAGGATGGAGTACAAAAACAGATATAAGCCTGTATGTATAAGGATCTGCACAAAAGATGACGTTGACCTGCTGGCTGACATGAACGAGCAGCTTATTGAGGATGAGAACTTTGATATAAGGTTTTCTCCTAAGCAGCTTAGGGCCAGAATGCTGGAATTTATCGAGTCCGACTATAAGGCATATGTTTTTGAAGACAGTGGTGAAGTGAAGGGCTATGCACTTGTGAATCATAAGAGCATGCCACTTTATCTTAGGCATTTCTTTATATGCAGGGAATGCAGGAGAGAGGGCTATGGTATAGCTGCATTCCATAAACTCCTGGATATGCTTGAGACAGACAAGATCGATATAGAGGTAATGTATTGGAACGAAAGAGGCTACAGGTTCTGGCAGTCGCTTGGTTTCAAGGAGCGCAGCATTTATATGCGGTATGTTAATGCGTAGTATGGTGTGATATGGGTGACATGGAAACAGACAATCAGACAAACAGACAAACAGACAAACAGTTAGGAGGCTTTTTATGAATAAACTAAAGGAGATACTCGATTGGGTACTGCACATAGCCATAGCTGTCATTACGGCATTGGTAATCGTGATTTTTATCGCTCAGCCTACACATGTTAATGGTACTTCAATGGAACCGACATATCATAATGCGGATCAAATACTCATAAACAAGCTGCCCCATACCTTCAGGACCGGATATACATACGGAGATGTCGTTATAATAGACAGTCGTGTAGACAGGACGAGAACCCTGAAGGATGATATATTTGAAACAATAAAATACAATCTTATCACATATAAACTCTTTAATATCCAGCAGGAGCATTATTGGGTAAAAAGAGTCATAGGAATGCCCGGAGATGTATTGGAATACAGGGATGGCAAGCTGTACAGAAACAATAAGCACTTGAATGAACAATATATCAAGGAACAGATGGAGTACTTTCCAGGGAAAGTGACTGTTCCAGAGGATTGCCTGTTCGTTATGGGAGATAACAGGAACGATAGCTATGACAGCAGATATATAGGCTGCATACCCATGGATCATGTTATTGCAAAGGTCTTCCTTAAGTTGTAAATTGTGAGCTGTTTCTGCGGCTCAACATTGGGCAAAATATTGCTGCATATTGATTCGCAGGGAGATGAGGCCACATAGTTATAAGCTCGAACACCCTTTTCCACTTTACCAGGGAGCTGGATGACCTGACAGGTATACTTGAAAACGGTTTTACTCCAAGGTATTGTCTGGAGAACTACTCAAATCTTTTCCATGTTTCCAGCAGGGAGTTTAAAGCTGCATTTCCTATGACATGCTTTTGCGACCTGCCACTGTCACAGCTGCATGAGCATCTTGATTTTTATGGCGGCTACGGTATCGGTATGAAAAAGGAATGGGGCATACACCAAAAAATCAACCCGGTCCTATATATGCACCAGAGCTCTGACTTGTCTGAGTGCATCAGTACTATGCTAACGGAGTCAAAGGACAGCCATGAATATGATAAGAAGACATATCTCCATTTGATGAATATTTTAAGGCATATAAAGCTATATGAAGGCGATGTAAATATTGATGGCAGAAGGATCCACAAGAAATTCTATGATGAAAGGGAGTGGAGATGGGTGCCCTTTCCGACCGGCAATTATGAAATACAGACCCTGACCGAAGCTGAGTTCAATGATCCTGTTATACGAAAAAAAGCAGATACTGACCTTGAACATACAGCAAAGCTTGATTTCGGACCGGGTGATATTAAATACATAGTAGTAAAATCAGAGGGAGAGGTCAGCGAAGTAATAAAAAGAATAGATGCTATTAGAGATAAATACAGTGAAAATGATGCAAGAATGCTATACACCAGAATTCTTTCCTCCGAGCAGATTAAGACAGACTTTTAGGCAGACCGCTCAAAGCAAAAGCTGCGTGTCGGCCTGGTCGGGGAGAACCCGGCCTAATTCCATCCAACCGCGAATACTAGTTGAGTAAGAGTATGTCGACATTGTATGGAGATGCGCGTAGACCGAAATACAGGTATAGTCCTGTTTCTTATGTGTGCATGGACCGAAATTCAAGTATAGTCCTACTTTAGGCGTGTGCATGGACCGAAATTCAAGTTTAGTCCTACTCGAAGTACTCGCATGGACCGAAATTCAAGTACAGTCCTACTTTGTTAACATAAAGGGGAGTGTTGTGCCATTATTTCATGAAAAGGCAGGCTATTCACTCGAAAACATAGACTTTACTTGAAAAATGGACCAGCCAGTACTCGCGCATGGACCGAATTTCAAGTAAAGTCCTCCCCGGAGTACGCGCATGGACCGAATTTCAAGTACAGTCCTCCTCGGAGTACACGCAGGGATCGAAACATAGGCTTTACATGAAAAACCTGCCTCATGTCTGTATATGTGCCGGTTGCTGTTCATTTTTTGAACACGTAATCCATTATCAGTCCGCCTATAACTGCTTCTGCTGCTACAATAAAGCTTGTTTTGACGATCTCCTTTGAAACCATATCCAGATATGGATCAAACTGTAATACTGTATTGTTAAGTATAACTAATATCATGCCTGTTACAAAAATTCCGGTAAAAACGTATATCCCGTATCTCATAAGGGCCTTAGGGAGCTTTTGCATTTTACTGAAGGCAGATATTATCTTCTCTATTCTCTTTGTGCGGTCCGACTGGTTTAACTGCATGTCCCACACCCCTTTCCGAAGCTGATTACTTCCCATTCAACAACCATTGTATGTTAACATAATGTCCTATCGGTATCAAGTTTTAATGTTTACCAGTGACATGAATATACAAATTAAAGAAATAGTGATAAAATAAAAGAAAATGACAAATAGGATCCGTTTGGAGTACAGCATATTTAACAAGGGAGCAACTTATGAAAAGGGTTTTTGTGAGCGTGGATGATTGCATACCTGGTTTAAGAATTGCAGAGGATATCTATAATGATTACGGAGCAATAATAGTACCCGATGGGTCGGTCCTTGAGGGCTATGTCATTGAAAGAATCAAAAAGCTTGGTCTTGTAAGGGTAAGAGTATACGATGAAACCGGTGAGATGATACAGGTCAGCGGGACCGACCTTTTCAGGGCACAATATAAGGAAAGCCTGAATGCAGTAAAAAGTATACTGCATGATATATCGACAGGTAAACGAATCGATTCACAGCAAGTAGATCAAACCACCAGCTCCATATTGTCAAGAATCAACGAAAACAGCGAAATAGTAGCATGTATCAATGAAATGAGGACAACCGGCGAATATCTCTACAGCCATAGTGTCAACGTTGCACTTTTATGCATGCTTATCGGAAAATGGCTGAAATTTGACTATATAAAGCTTAAATCACTTATATCTGCAGGCTTCCTGCATGATCTGGGCAAAAGCAGAATACCGGCTGAAATATTGAACAAGCCGGGTCCTCTTACAGATGACGAGTTTGATGAGATCAAGAAGCACACCGTTTATGGATACAAAATAGCAGAAGGCATAGATGGCCTGAATGATAACATACTAAAGGGCATATTGCTGCATCATGAGAGAGAAGACGGGTCGGGTTATCCTTTTGGCATGAAAAGCGAAAAAATAAATGAATTTGGTAAAATCATAGCAGTTGCCGATATGTATGATGCTATGACTTCAACCAGGGTATACAAGGATAAGCAGTGTCCGTTTGATGTGATCGAGATCATTTCGGTGGACAATTTCAACACTCTGGACAACAGGATAACAGGCGTATTTCTTAAAAATATAGTATCCTATTATCTTGGAGAATCAGTTAGGCTCAACAATGGAATAACAGGCGAAATCGTATACATAAACCCATTCAGTATATCAAGACCCATTATCAAGTCCGGAGGCAGTTTTATCGATCTTTCGTCACAAAAAAAGTTGAAGATAGTAGAGATGGTCTGAAAAAATTTCTGCTAAAAGCTATCTAAAAATGACAGCATGTTTATTAATGCGCATCTGTTTTATAGCTAAAATGTCGAATAGTGATATTTATTACAATATGCCCTCGAAACTTTCTTGTGGGACAAGTCAGCCAAATAAGATATAATATCCAATGCAAAAGCTTTATTTTTTTTGAGGGGGTATTATCTATGTCATGCAGGCTATTAGACAAATGCCGGGAAGCAGAGAGAGAAATAAAAGACGAAACGCAGGGAAATAAATTCAAACTCGAATACTACCTTTTGACAAGTGAGACGGACGACTGCGAAAATGATGCCATGATCACGACCTATGGCATAGAAATAGTTAAAAAGGTCGACGGCAAGTCATTCGAAGCAAAGAGATTTGAAAATGTTCATACCGACAGGGGAAGGATTGTCAGCATCATAGATATACTGGCGGAAAATACAGTAACTCCGGTAGCGTTGCAGGATATACTGGAAGATATTCTTTAAGATTGCCAGGGCGATGATTTCAAAAAATATTATTAATATGAAGGATTATGAGAATTGTCTGTAGAATATATAAAATTCGATGAATGAAACCTCATCTGAGTGTACTTGGAATGAGGTTTTATTATTTGCAGTATCAATAAAAAGTTAAACAAAAAGAAGGAATATAAACAATTGTGTCGAAGATTATTAGAGTATTTTGGTGGGTGTTATCGTATATTATTAAAACAGATGCGTTACAGCCCATAATAACAATGACAGGAAACATGCGGCCGCAATGGCATAAAAAAGGATGATGGCCAAATAAGATATTCGGATGAAATCATAGAAGAAATCAGGATCAATAACGATATTGTAGATGTTGTTTCTGAATATGTCAGATTGGAAAAGCGGGGAAAGAACTATTTTGGACTTTGTCCTTTCCACAGGGAAAAGACGCCTTCTTTCAGCGTTGAATCGGGAAAGCAGATATTCTATTGCTTCGGATGCGGCAAGGGCGGAAATGTGTTCCAGTTTATTTCTCTGGCTGAAAAGCTGGACTATGTGGAAGCGGTCAGACTATTGGCGGACAGAGCAAAAATCATGCTTCCCGAAAGTGATGATCCCAGGGAGGAGGAAAGGGCAAAACTAAAGCAGCTGGTTCTGAATATAAATCTTTTGGCAGCAAGATATTTCAATGAAGCTCTGAAGTCCAGACAAGGTGAGGCTGCTGCAGCCTATCTGAAAAAAAGAGAGATATCGGAAAACACTGCGAGAAGATTTGGACTGGGATACTCGTATAATGAATGGGACAGCTTGTACAAATATCTGAAGGCACAAGGTGTCAGCGGAGATGAAATGCTAAAAAGCGGTCTTGTGCTGCAAAGCAGCTCAGGGCAAATGCATGACAGGTTCAAAGGCAGACTCATGTTTCCTATCTTTGATGTAAGAGGGAATGTTATAGGCTTTGGAGGAAGGGTAATGGATGATTCCCTCCCCAAATACATGAACTCTCCTGAAACTCCTGCATATAACAAGGGAAAGCATCTGTACGCGCTGAATTTTGCAAAAAATTCTGAAAGCTCGGGACTAATAATAGTTGAAGGTTATATGGATGTTATATCACTGCATCAGAGTGGTATAACCAATGTTGTAGCCTCGCTGGGGACAGCACTGACAGAAAGCCAGGGAAGGATACTTAAGAAGTACGCCGATGAAATCATCATTTCATATGATGCGGATACGGCCGGACAGGCGGCAACACAGCGAGGATTGGATCTGCTGAACGATATTGGCTGTAAGGTGAAGGTGCTTTCGGTTCCGGACGGCAAGGATCCGGATGAGTATATAAAGAGGAATGGCCCGGATAAGTTCAGAAAGCTTGCCGAGAATGCCCTGCCTCTGGTCGAATACAAGATAAAGGTACTAAAAAACGAGCATGATCTCGATAAGACCGATGGTAGGATAGCATTCCTGAATAAGGCAGCCGGGGTCATGGCCAAGGTGGACAATGTCGTAGAGCGGGAAATGTACATTAAAAAGCTTTCCCGGGAATATGAAATATCAGAAGAGGCAATGCTCTCAGAGGTCATAAGAAAAACGAGGCCTTCAGGCAAGCAGAGCTTTAAGCTTGCAAAGGCTGTTGAGGCGGCAAAAAAGACATCCTCGCCCGGAGAAAATACACAGGCCAGGATCGAACATAATGAACGATTCATAATGTCGTTATTATGTGTTGACAACAGTATATATAACACTTTAAAAGAGCATTTTAAAATAGATCAGTATACGGAAGGAAAGAATAGAGAGACGGCGCAGATCCTCTATGAAAGAATCGAAGAACGTAAGGGAATAACGCCCGCTGAGCTTATGAGCATAGTTCCTCCTGAAGATTCAGGTGAATTTGCCAGAATATTAAATGAAGAATGTCACTGTGATGATAATCAAAAGGCGATTTTGGGCAAAATTAGAGATATCGGGAAGCTAAAGCTGGAATCAAGGCGGGATAAGGTTATAGAGTTGCTGAAAAATAAAAGCAGTCTTCCTGAAGGCGAGGAAGCTAAACTGAAACTGGAGTTGACAAATCTGATGCAGGAAATAAACACGATCAATGACAAGAATTATATGAAGGAAGGGAGGGGCAAATGATGAAGATGCATGATAATGAATCCGTTACCAGCAATAGAAAATCGATTCTGAAGGAATTGGTAGAGAAGGGCAAATCCAAGGGCATGCTTACCTATAAGGAAATAATGGATGCTTTTGAAGAGGTCGAGCTGGAGCCCGAACAGATAGAAAAAATATATGAGACCGTAGAAAACATGGGTATCGATGTTGTCGGAGACATAGACGCAGAGATACAGGAACTTCAGAATACAGAGGAAGAGCTTGATCTTACCCTTCCCGAAGGCATCAGCATAGACGATCCTGTGAGGATGTACCTGAAGGAAATAGGAAAGGTACCGCTGCTGTCGGCAGATGAAGAGATAAATCTGGCAATCAGGATGGAAAAGGGTGACAATGAAGCCAAGAGGAGGCTTGCCGAGGCAAACCTGAGACTGGTCGTAAGTATTGCAAAACGCTATGTAGGCAGAGGAATGCTGTTTTTGGATCTGATACAGGAGGGCAATCTCGGACTCATCAAGGCCGTTGAAAAATTTGATTATAGAAAAGGCTTTAAATTCAGTACCTATGCTACCTGGTGGATAAGACAGGCCATAACCAGAGCCATAGCTGACCAGGCAAGGACCATCAGGATACCTGTTCATATGGTTGAAACCATCAATAAGCTGATAAGAGTATCAAGGCAGCTGCTGCAGGAATTGGGAAGGGATCCTCACCCGGAGGAAATAGCAAAGGAAATGAACATGTCGGTGGAAAAGGTGAGGGAGATAATGAAGATTTCCCAGGAGCCTGTGTCACTGGAAACTCCTATCGGAGAAGAAGAGGACAGTCATCTGGGTGATTTCATTCCGGACGATGATGTTCCGGCGCCCGCCGAAGCTGCAGCCTTCACACTGCTCAAGGAGCAGCTGCTTGGAGTGCTGGACACTCTGACACCAAGAGAGGAAAAGGTCCTTAAGCTGAGATTCGGACTCGATGACGGCAGGGCCAGGACCCTTGAAGAAGTCGGCAAGGAGTTCAATGTAACCAGAGAGAGGATAAGACAGATAGAGGCCAAAGCCCTGAGAAAGCTCAGACACCCCAGCAGAAGCAAGAAGCTGAAGGATTATCTGGACTGATATGAGGCGAAAAATCAACACTGATGATAAAACAGCAAGAAATAAAAAGATATGCAGTGCTGCTTTGCACTAGATGAAAAATTTCATTAAAAAAGCTCTTGACCTGTTTAATGTTCGAAAGTATAATATTATTTGTTTCGTTCCTCAATAGCTCAGTCGGTAGAGCATGCGGCTGTTAACCGCAGGGTCGTAGGTTCGAGTCCTACTTGAGGAGCCAGAAACCTTACAGATCAATTCTGTAAGGTTTTTTTACTCTTAAATCTCCTCTAATTCAATAAAAAGCTCCGGAAATGAGACTCCGGAGCTTTACATATAATACAGCTGCTTATCTGGTCCTGTATTACTCCACAGCCTGACTCTTCCATGATCCCAAGACTATTTTTCAGGTCGATTTTAATATCTCATAAATCGGCATATTAATTTCAAATCCGTATTAAGAATTAAAAATGAAAGCCAAAAGAATAAAACGGTTAAAAATATTCGGAATTTATCGGTTAACATAAATTAAACTTAAAATATTATTGTTATTGAAAAAAATCTATGATATTATAAGTCCAATATAGCGATGATGCTTGCCTAATGTGGCGAGTATTTTTTTTAAAATAAAGTAAAGGTGAGGAAGAAAAATGAAAACAGTAAAAAAGCTTGTGTGTACAATCCTGGCCGTTGCTATGCTGAGTGTGATACTGACAGCATGCGGTCAAAGCTCGAATGACCCGACCGATACACTGATCTTTGCACAGGGAGCGGATCCCAGAGGACTTGACCCGGCAATGGTAGACGACGGTGAGTCTTCCAAGGTAATTGTAAATATTTACGAAGGTCTTTTAAAGTATGCCAAAGATTCGACCAAGCTGGAACCATGCCTGGCTGAGACCTGGAATGTAAGCGATGATGGACTTACATATACATTCAAGCTGCGTAAGGGCGTCAAGTTCCAGGATGGGACTGATTTTAACGCAGAAGCAGTTAAAGTCAATGTCGAACGTCAGATGGAAGGTAATGCGACAGCGGACATGAGCTATGCCGGCTTTGTATTCGGTACTGTAAGCAAGGTCGAGGCTCCCGATGAATCTACTGTTATTATCACATTAAAAGAAAAGAACACGGCTTTCCTGTATAATCTGGCGATGAGCATTGCGGCGCCGATAGTGAGCCCCAAGGCGCTGAAGGATAACAGCAATAACGTAAATGAGCATCCTGTAGGCACCGGCCCCTACAAATTCGTAAGGTGGGATAAGGAACAGGATATAGTTCTGGTAAGGAATGATGATTACTGGGGCGAAAAAGCAAAAACAAAGAACGTCATTTTCAAAATCATCAAGGATAACTCCGCAAGAGTCGTAGCACTTAATAATGGCGAAGTAGACATGATCGACGGTATCGATGCGACGGTTGTAAATCAGATCGAGAGCGCAGGTAACAAGCTCGATCAGCCTGATGGTATGAATATTAACTATATGGCTTACAATACCACTACTCCGACTTTTAGCAAACCTGAAATCAGGAAGGCATTTTCACAGGCAATTAACGTACCCGAGCTTGTTACAAGTCTTTATCAGGGATACGCATCGCCTGCGGACTCTATACTGCCCAGCTTTGTACCCGGTTTTTCCAAGGATATCAAGCAGGTTGCCTATGATCCTGAAGCAGCAAAATCAGTTATTTCAAATGCAGGAATCACCAGTGTCCACATGATCACCTATTCGAATCCGAGGCCCTATAACACAGCAAACGGACAGGCTCTGGCAGAAGCTATACAGGGTTATCTTTCCAAAGTGGGTGTCACTGCTAACATAGAGGTATTTGACTGGACGACCTATAAGGAAAAGGTAAAGGCAGGAGATTATGATATCTGCTTCTATGGCTGGACAGGCGACAACGGCGATCCTGATAACTTCATGGCATTGCTTTCCGACAAGGATCCTTCCATGAATGTTTCACTCTTTGACAACAGCGAATATAAGGATCTTATCGCAAAGGGTAAAGCTACTCCGGAAGGCCCGGATCGTGACGCTGTTTATGCACAGCTCGAGAAGATGCAGGTAGATCAGAATCCCTGGCTGCTTATTTCTCACTCCAAGCTGCTTTCGGCTTACAGCCCGAAGATACAGGGTTATTATTACCACGTAACCGGTAATGTTTTCTTCTCCGAAATGACAAAGACGAAATAAGGTATAATCAAAGCTGAAGGCCTGGGACCGGTGAACATAGTATTCCCGGCTCCCGGCTGACAGTTATGCTGTATGTACTCAGGCATAAATGCGCTTCCGGACCCTTATGAAAGGTTGTTGACAGTGCTTAAATATATTATTAAAAGACTGCTGTTTCTGATCCCGGTACTTATCGGGGTATCCATAATCGTTTTTGTGATAATGAGGGTGTTCTCCCCTGACCCTGCGCCTATAGTGCTGGGTCAGCACGCGACTCAGGAAACAATAAATGTGTGGCGTGATGCAAACGGTTTGAACGACCCGGTTTATATCCAGTATTTAAGATTTGTAAAGGGTGTTTTTACAGGTGATCTTGGCACTTCATACTATACAAAGACGCCTGTACTGAAAGAGATCCTCGCCCGTTTTCCGGCAACGATAGAATTGGCCGTTATGGCGATTATTTTTGCTTCTTTTTTCGGAGTACTGATCGGCACCATTTCCGCAGTCAAAAAGAATTCACTTTTTGACACCGCAGGAATGGTTACTGCTTTGATTGGCGTCTCTATGCCTATATTCTGGCTCGGTATAATTTTGATCATAATTTTCTCAGGCACATTGCATATCCTGCCGTCGAGCGGGAGGATAAACCCGCTTTTGCAGCCGCCCACCGTAACAGGCTTTTATCTGATCGACAGCCTGATCACCGGCAATTTTTCAGCCTTCGGGGATACGTTATATCACCTGATGCTGCCGTCTTTTACACTGGGAATGTATTCGATGGCTATCATTGCGAGAATGACACGCTCGAGTATGCTTGAGACTCTTGGGCAGGACTATATCAGGACTGCGCGTGCAAAAGGGCTTACAGAGGGCAAGACGATCAGAAAGCACGCGCTGAGGAATGCTCTGATCCCCATAATTACGGTCATAGGCCTGCAGCTCGGTTCACTTCTGGGCGGAGCGGTGCTTACTGAAACTGTTTTCTCATGGCCGGGTATCGGCTCATATACTGTCAATTGCATACTGAAGTCGGACTTTCCTGTAGTACAGGGCGTAGTTATGCTGGTAGCGATCACCTTCGTCTTAATCAATCTTGCGGTTGATGTAATTTACGCATTTATCGATCCACGCATCAAGTATTCCAAAAAGGAGGATGTTTAGCGCCAATAGCGCGAATTTCCTCTAAAACATCCACGGGAGGATGTTTAGCGCCAATGGCGCGAATTTCCTCTAAAACATCCACGGGAGGCGTAGCTAATGGAGAGCAACATAAATATCGCACCATCCGATAAGGCTGCGGAAGTTTTGGAAAAGCCGGAATCACAATTGAAGCTGATGTGGGAGTCACTGATTTCCAACAAGGGTTCCGTCGTCGGTTTGATCATTATATTGATACTTGCGTTTGTGGCTATTTTCGGCAAGCTCCTTATGCCTTACGACCCCAATTATTCGGATATGACCAAAAGCTTCCTGAAACCCAGTGCAGTACATTGGTTCGGTACGGATCAACTGGGACGCGATATCTTTTCCAGGATCATAGACGGCACGCATATATCACTTACAGTCGGTATCTCGGCAGTTGCGATCTCGTTGACGATCGGTACCATCCTGGGCGCGATCGCCGGCTATCGCGGCGGTAAAGCGGACACGCTGATCATGCGTTTCATGGATATGATGCTGTCTATCCCCTCGATACTTCTGGCTATTGCATTCATGGCTGCGCTTGGCAAAGGAATAGACAAAGCGGTAATCGCCATTGGCCTTGTTTCCATACCCGAATATGCCAGGATCGTCAGGGGCTGTGTACTGTCGGTAAAGGAAAATGATTATGTACAGGCTGCAAAGGTCGTGGGCAACAAGGATACACGCATAGTATTCAAACATATAATGCCGAATATCATATCTTCCATCGTCGTAAGGGCTACACTCGGAATATCGACTGCTGTTTTGGACACCTCGGCTCTGGGCTTTCTCGGACTTGGTGTACAGCCCCCCTTCGCTGAATGGGGCGATATGCTAGGACGGGCAAGGGGCTTCATATTTTCAGCGCCATATACTCTCATCTTTCCGGGCATAGCCATAACGATCACGGTATTGGCATTCAACCTGCTTGGAGATGGGCTGCGTGATGCGCTTGATCCCAAAGCGAGGAAAGTGTAAAGGTGGTTCAACAGTATGCTACTTGAAGTAAAAAACCTGAAAACAGAGTTTAAATTAAAAAATGGTATAATCAATGCAGTCAACGATGTCAGCTTTTCCGTCGATAAGGGTGAGATTCTTGCAATCGTAGGCGAATCGGGCTCGGGAAAGAGCGTGACTTCTCTTTCGATCATGGGCTTGATCTCTGACCCGGGCAGGATAGCGGGAGGCGAGATCCTTTTCAAGGGAGTCGATCTTACAAAACAGCCGGTAAATGAACTGCAGAAAATACGCGGCGATCAGATATCAATGATATTTCAGGAACCGATGACGTCGCTCAATCCGGTCATGCGTATAAAGGATCAGTTGGTCGAGAGTATAATGATCCATATGAAGCTTTCTAAAGAAGACGCCGTTAAGCGTTCTATCGAAATGCTCGACCTGGTGGGCATCCCTTCACCTGATAAAAGAGCGGATGACTATCCTCATCAGATGAGCGGAGGTATGCGGCAAAGGGTAATGATAGCCATGGCGCTTTCATGCCACCCTGAGCTTTTAATCGCAGACGAGCCGACCACGGCGCTTGACGTCACTATACAAGCTCAGATACTGGACCTTTTGTACAGCCTCCGGGAAAAGCTTCAAATGGCCATCCTTCTGATAACGCACGACCTCGGTGTCGTGGCTGAGGCAGCGGATCGTGTAATTGTAATGTACTGCGGCAAGATCATGGAAGAGGCGGATGTCAAGACACTGTTCAACAGCCCGAAACATCCATATACTGTAGGTTTGCTCGAGTCCATACCTAAAATGGACGATGATCGCGAGCGCCTTTATATGATCCCCGGAATGGTCCCGAACCCCATTCATATGCCTAAGGGCTGTGCATTCTCGGAGCGCTGCGACAGATGCATGGGTAAATGCAGAGAACATATGCCCGCTCTTGTTGAAAAGGATGGAGCCAAGGTCAGATGTTTCCTGTACAGTGATGAAGTGGAGGCGGAATGAGATGAGTGAACCGCTTGTTCAGATAAGGAACCTTAAAAAGTATTTTACTGTAGAAACGGATCTCTTTGGACATCCGACAGATATATTGAAGGCTGTCGACGATGTTTCCTTTGACATATATAGGGGAGAGGCATTCGGATTGGTTGGAGAGTCCGGCTGCGGGAAAACGACGATAGGGAAAATGCTCGCCAATCTGCATAAGCCTACAGGCGGAACCATACTTTTTGAAGGCAAGGACCTTACCGCTATGAAGGACTCGAAACGGCGTGAGTACTGCAAGGATATCCAGCTGATTTTCCAGGACCCATACGCTTCCCTGAATCCGAGAATGACGGTCGGGGACATCATAGCGGAGCCGATACGGGTAAACAAGCTGCTACCGGCCTCCGAGGTTGAGAACAGGGTCAATTACCTGTTGAACTGCGTAGGTCTGGCAAATCACCACAGGAACCGCTACCCTCATGAATTCTCAGGTGGGCAGCGCCAGCGTGTCGGCATAGCACGCGCACTTGCCGTACAGCCGAAGCTGATCGTATGCGACGAACCGGTGTCGGCGCTGGACGTTTCAATACAGGCACAGGTGCTTAACCTTCTAAGCGATCTTAAGAAAGAATTCGGCCTCACATACCTTTTCATCGCCCACGGTCTTAATGTGGTCAAGCATATAAGTGACAGAGTCGGTGTCATGTATCTGGGTAAGCTGATGGAGGTCGCTGAAAAGCACGAGCTGTATAAAAATCCTCTGAATCCATATACACAGGCGCTCCTTTCGGCAATTCCGGTTACTGATGTTAATCACAAAAAAGAGCGCATCATACTGAAGGGTGATGTTCCAAGCCCCATCAATCCGGGCGACGGCTGCCGTTTCTACTCTCGCTGCTTTAAAGCTTTCAAGGGCTG
>JAEYRV010000060.1 GCA_023435305.1 Bacillota bacterium | reverse complement strand
CGCTTCATATATGATGCCTCCTGTGTTGTTTGATTTGTGGTTACTTTGCGGGCAACTCACATTTCAAATTTTACAGCCTGGCATCTATTTTTTCAAAGTTCATTTATTTTCTTTACAGGAATGCTCCTATAAATTACATGCCTTAGGTGGTAGTGTAAAAACTAAATATAGTTGGTTATATAATAATGATGTCATTCTTACAATGGAGACAGCGAGGTATCAATGGTTAGTGTATAAAATGCTGTAATTATTGATATCGTCAGCAATTTTCGAATGCCCTTCTCCTCCTTTATTAGAATATAATTACCATTAAGAGAAGGTGAGAGACAAGCTCTTTGACCCTTCCACAACCGCAGATCTGCAAGGTGCAGATGCCTTGTTTTCTTCAAATACTGAATCCTAATATAGTTTTAAAAATAATATTGAAAAATTATGCAATTATATGGTAATCATAGTATATATCCATTCACCTGTCACTAAAAATACTTACTATCATGTTCTTCGGATGTCATCGAAACCCTTTCCAGATGTCTTTCTCCAGCCTCTGAAGCAATAATGTACATATTTGTTTCTGCAACATCGGCTTCGGGATTAAGCGTAGTTACCAAGTAACAAGTAAGATTATCATAGTTTTTTGTTTCATATAGAAAACTTAATGCATAATCTGTTAGAAATATGTCATTGAATCCTCTTACTGAAATCAAATCTCCGACTCTTCGCTTAAAGAAGTCTTCTTTTCCATTTGCATCGATGTAACCTTACATCTCATTTCAAATTTCATCAGTGAAAAGCGAAAGATACAAATCAATATCTTGTCTGTTTGCGGACAAAATATAGTTATTAATGATACTCATATCTTCTTGAAAAACAGTGTTCTCACCATTTCCAAATCAATCAAAGACAGTATCTTCTTCAGTAACATATCCATCAAAAATAACATTGTAATCCGGTGATCTAACCATCTTACCGGCAAAATCGGGTTGAAAATATACATGGATCATAAAATACTCTTTGAAAGCATCAGCGTCCAGAAGTTCAACGAAATCATTATCCTTAACTTCTTTGGTCAATAATAATTTTGTCTCATCAATTGTATTTGATCCGCTGGGAGTAGCAAACATTTTATTGTATCAGGGTATCCTCCCTGCCACTGGATCATAATACCTTCAATATCAGATGCCTCATACCATAAAGCTTCTTCGTGAACTTCTTCTTTATCTTCATCAAAAATTGTAATTTTCGTAATAGAAGGCACAGTTGGACTATTGTTTTTTTCACCGCTGAATTTCATAGCAACAACCGCGATAAGAATTACTAATAACAAATCTGACATGATCCAGCCAATAGCACCTGCTGGATTTTCTTTTGGGGAGCAGCAGTGTCCTCATTCTCTGATGCAATATAAAAGCTAATACTAAATATCCAAAACAGGCACAGGCCCATCAACCCAATTTAACTGGCTATCGATCATAAACTGTTCACACCAGTGCCTGTCGGAAGTATACCAATTGTTGAAGCTGATGATGCTGTTGTACAAAGCCTCTACGGACGCACTATCTTTTAGTTCTACAACGTTATTTATGTAAAGCATAAGGTTATCCGGTTTTTTTTCGACACCCTCCAAAACTTTCAGAAACCATTTGTATGAAGGAAATAAAGTCTCATTGTATGCCAATACGAGCCTTCCTGCGAATAAGATATAGTTGGAAAGGCAATAATCCATCAACAATTTGTTGTTTTTTCTTAATCCTTCGTAATAATACCACTTCCAGGTTTCGAATTGAGCATAGAATTTATTGATATTCTCTTGCTTCTTTCCATTAGGGTACTTTGACGCATCTTTAATAAGCTGCTCCAACCCATTTACTTTGGAATATGAAACAAAAGCGCCCTGAAAGGCAAATCTGGCAGGTTCGCTGCCGAATTCGGCAACCTTTTTTATATAATCGATACATGTACATTTTCCATCAACATAACCGCCCTCATAATTACAGGACTCCGTTTCATAATAGAATACGGTATTTTCCTTTAATGCTCTCTTGTAATCCTCTTCAGACAGCACAATCATTATGTCAATATCGGAATCTTCACTTGCAAATCCGTGAGCTATAGAGCCTCCAATAATAACGCCAAGGATCTCGTCACGTGCTTTGAGCTTGTCAGTTATCGTCTCGATTGCAGCTACATGATGTTTATACATAATTGGCACTCCTTGTTCTCTTTTTACTATAAGGTTGATATAATGATGTTGATAAGTGCATAGACATTATAGCATTTTATTGCGAAAAATCCAAATATATGGTTTCTATCCGCTGTAAGAGGGATTATTTTTTAGGGATGGTGTCAAATAATGATTCTACTTCGAGAAATTACAAGGGAAAACTTCTGGGGTTGTATTGAACTTTCTGTTAATGGGGAACAGAATGGTTTCGTGACATCTAATGCAGTTTCAATTGCACAGTCAAAGGTTCAGCCGGAGTGTATCCCGCTTGCAGTATATGATGACGATTTGATGGTTGGTTTTGCAATGTATTGCATAGACGAAGATGATGGAGAGTACTGGATTTACCGTATGATGATCGATAAGAAATTTCAATCAAAGGGCTATGGCAAAAAAGCCATGTCCAGGCTTTTGGAAATAATTCAGAAAGACAAAACGCACAATAAGATTTTTCTTGGTGTACATAAAGAAAGTACCTATGCCGTGAGGCTTTACAAGAGTTTGGGGTTTGAATTTAACGGGCAAACATTTGGCAGTGAGGATATAATGGTGCTGAATTATTAATGGAGCAGAAGGATCATGATAGCTGCGCAAGGAGCCGAGGGGTATTTTCACGTCTTATACAAGTACCACTTGCCCACCGGCTATAATATTTCTATATTAATAGTTGCCTGTTATTCTAGTAATCATGAATATCAGCACAAACGCAGATTATTTTCACCTAGCCTATTTCAACTAGCAAAAACAAATCCTAATGTATACTATGATTCCTGCTAAAAATCACATATTAGAGCGAAAAAGCTTTTTTTTGTGGAAATTTATTCATCCCTTAATATTTGTGTTTATTCATCCGATATTAACTGTAAGTAAATACTATTAAAGTGAAATTAATGCATCGGAGGAGTAATTTATATGAGTACAAGAAATCTCGGTATTAGTCCTAATAATACGTGTTATATTGAAGATAGCAATTTGATAAAAAACCAAGGTACTAACTTGATGCCTGAAAACACGTTCAAGGATATTATTATTGGTTTACTTAGCAAGGAAGATGCTAGCAACAAGAATGTAAATAGTCTGCAACGAAATATTTGCAAGACAGATTATACTATTAGTACTTTAAAAGTTACTGGCAATGATGCCAAGCTGCAGAAAAAAGTAGAATCTGCTGTTAAGTGGCTTGCAAACTATCTGGGAATAAAGCCTTCTTTTCTGCTTGCTGTTTTTTCTGAGTTGGGTATAGACCCCAATGATATGGCTGATAAAATGAATTTTTTGGAGATAATCAATAAACTAGCTGAGCATTTCAATCTAAACGAAAAGAAAAAGGAAGAAATCATGAGAGGAATGGGGGGAATCCTTGGTTTCTCTATATGAATGCGGAAAAGTTGAAGCATTTGAAGATTTAACATGACAGTTTGAACCACCGCCGCGTACTACGAGTCTTCCGCTGATTGTCAACTGATCCAAAGTTATATCACTGTTGGCAGTTCCATCACCTATGATCAGATCCCCACTGATTTTTGTGTTTTTAAGGGTGACATTCTCAGTATTGATTATCACATTTCCCTGAGCGACCTCTGTATATTCACCCGGAACCATTTGGGTACCTGTGACAATACAGCAACATAAACTCCCCCTCTCACATCTTATACAAATACCACTTGCACGTCCCAACTTCATACTTTAGCTCATATATCCTCTCCACCCCATCGATCTCGCTCTGGCACCTGTAAACCATCATCTTGTTCCCGGCCAGCTTTTCTTCTCCTCGTTCCATAATATTATCTACCCTGATAGTGACAAGGTCGTTATCACTGCCCTGTATTTGAAACTTCAAGGGAGTCAGCATCCCATGCTCGGTAAACCATGCTATCATCTTGATTTGCTTCATATATACCTTCATCTATATCACCCTCAAAGAATACTTGTCATTATTGGGAAGTCCTCTACAATGCCGCCTTGCATCGGCGCCAGCCTGGTATGAAGGAATCCTGCCCGAAACACACTGAAGTTTCCGTATTTCAGCCTGATATCATCAACGGCCAGATCGACCAGTCGCTGTTTCTCAAAGCTGTTTTCCAATAAGGAAAGCTGGACAAAATCATTCCCGCAAAGCTCCGATACCCTCACACCCAGATGCCTTATCGGCTCACCCTTCCACATGATATCAAAGAGCCTGCAGGCTTCCTTATAAATGGCGTTTGTGCAATCGGTGGGTACAAAAAACTTGTGCTGGTGCGAGTAAGACTTCAGTTCGTTGGTTTTTATCGAAACCTGGACCAATCTGCAGCAGAACTTGCCGTTCCTGAGCCTCATACCTACTGTTTCAACAAGGGAAAGCAGGACCTTATGCGCGGTGTCCTTGTCCTCAACATCAAAATGTATGGTGCAGCTGTTGCCGATACCTTTGATATAGGGTATCGCTCCGTCAGGCTTCACAGGGGACTCTTCGATTCCATTGGCATAACACCAAAGGACCTCTCCCCAGCTTTTGAATTTGTATTTCAGAAATTCGATTTCAGTATTGGCCAGATCTCCGATCGTGAATATCCCCATCCTTTGCAGTTTTGCCTCTGTTGCCTGCCCGACCATGTAAAGGTCCCTTACGCCAAGCCCCCACATTTTCGATGGTATCTCGTCCTTGAAAAGTGTTGTGACAGCATCGGGCTTTTTGAGGTCGGATGCCATTTTCGCCAATAGTTTATTTGAAGAAACACCCACTGAAACGGTAAACCCCAGCTCATTCCTGATCCTGTCCTTTATCCGGTGAGCCGACTCGACCGGGTCTCCAAGCATCTTTTCCATGCCGGTATAGTCAACGAACATTTCATCGATGGAAAATAGCTGGATGATGTCGGAATAATCCTTTACGATGTCGACCATGGCAGAGCTGCATTTCATATAGACGAAATACTCCGGGGGCAATACCAGGAGGCCGGGACATTTTTGTCTTGCCTCGATGACCGGCTCGCCAGTCTGTATTCCATATTTCTTTGCCGGAATGCTCTTTGCAAGCACTATGCCATGCCGGGTTGCCTGATTACCTCCCACAATCGATGGAATTTCCCTGAAATCAACAGTCGCACCATGCTGCAATGCATTGACTGCAGACCAGGACAGAAACGCACTGTTTGCATCTATATGGAAAATGATCCGCTCGCCCATTGAAAACACCTCGTAGATTTATTATAGTCCCGAACACATGTTCGTGTAAAGGCCTATAATAAATTACACCATGGAAAAATCATGAACGAGCGGAATGGAATCCGCAGGATGGATTTATCAATGCCGTATTTCAGGCAGATTTAAGCCTTAACACTGAGCTAAGCAAACGACACTCACCCAAATGTGCGTACATTTCAGCTTAAAGCATTTTTTCAAGCGCTCTGGAAATTAGATACTTAGATGGACTGTATTGTCAAGCGTGGTAAAGAACAAGTTCATCATCTGCCTTGCATTTCTGCATATATTCAATAAGTCTATCTGTGTTCAGCCACACTTTTGCTATGATGTGATCACGTTCGCCTTTCATCCATTCAAAGGATAGCAAATCCAGTTTGGCCAACTCTACTACTACTCGGTTTACAGAAATGCGACGCTCACTTTTCTCACTATCATAATAAGGAAAATCACTCTTTCCACCATCATATAATTTCAAAAGTATTCTACGCGTCGGTAGCTTTTCGTCTCTAAAGAAACTACTGCGCTCATATTTATCTAATAGTGCCCAAAGTATGTTTTTCTGAATTTTATCACTCATAAATCATTTCCTCTACTTGTTTTGGATCAAAACTCCGGACACAAGTGCGTTTCCCATTTCTTAAATCGCAGAGATTCTTATCTACAATGCTGCCTTGCATCGGCGCTAGCCTGGATTAGTTAGCACCTTCTATCTGTCATCAAATGTCCTTGCTTTATGTTCATATTTGCTTTATATGCTTGAATATTCCATAATGAAATTCAACATAAATACTTAATATCCTTCTTTATACTCAAATGCTTCACTTATCAATCTGTTATAAGCACGACTGATATATTGAATGTTTTTGACATAAGTGGTAGACTTTTAAAAGATAAAGCTGAATAAGGTATTATTTTACATGTCACATTATATACATAATAATTCATTGATTATATCCTATTAAATAGGGTATAATACTTGTAGGAGTCTAGATGTATAGAGAATTTGTAAGGTTACCGGAGTTCGAGAAATGCTGGAGCAATTTTGGCCTTACTGAAGATGATTTAGCTGATCTGGAGTATCATTTATGCATAAATCCAGAGAGCGGTAGCATTATGGAAGGAACAGGTGGATTAAGAAAGCTAAGATGGGCGCTGCCTAACAGAGGAAAAAGCAGCAGCATACGTGTTATATACGTGGATTTTGTTTATTATGAAAAATTGTATTTAATTTCTTCATATGCTAAGAATGAAAAGGATAATCTTTCTAAAGAGGAACGTAATGAGGTAAAAAAGCTTATTAAACTTCTTGAGGAAGAGTTGAGAAGGAAGTGATGGAATGGGAGTATACGATAGCATTATAAAAGGCTTAAATGAAGCTATACAATACGAAAAAGGTGAATTGAAAGCAGTAAAATCCAAGCATATAAGTATTGCTGCCTTGCCAAGGTTCCGTGGAGCCGAAATAAGAGCAATACGCCGGAAGCAAAACATGACACAAAAATCATTAGCTGCTGTTTTAGGTGTATCCATTAAAACAGTGGAAGCATGGGAGGCAGATAAAAACGTACCCGAGGGACCAGCACAAAGGCTTTTAGATCTTATTGATAAAGATGAAAACTTTCTTGAAAAGCATACCATTTTAAGCTCTCGAAAATAAGCCTTTTATGTGTCTTACTTTAAGTGTGTGTGGAATCAAATCTTATCTCCACCTCGAACAGATCACCGCTTATGTTGATGCTAAACTGGCCGCCCATAGCTTCGGTCAGGCTCTTAGCAATATAGAGCCCGAGTCCGTTGCCCTCGGTGAAGCGGGCGCGGTCGCCCCTGACGAACTGCTCGGTGAGCTCGTCTGCAGAAATGTTCAACGGATCCTTTGATATGTTCTTCAGTGTGAATATATGCATATCGTCTGTGCTTGCCAGATCGGCGTACACACGCGTCCCGCTCATAGAGTATTTGACCGCATTGGAGAATATATTCTCCAACACCCTCCATAAATACCTTCCATCAGTCCGAATGCTTACCGCGGTCTCGGGAATTTTCGCTACGAGCTGAAGCTGATTTTTTTCCATCTGCTCGTCAAATTCACCCATGATCTGCCCCAGAAGCTCACAGAAATTGATGGTCTCGAGTGTCATTTTTATGTTGCCGGTCCCCGCTTTGCTGGCCTCGATCAGATCCTCCATCAAGGACTTCAACCTCAGCGACTTTTTACGGATCACCTCGGTGTATTCCTTCAGCCGCTCATTTTCGGTGCTTTCCCTGCTGATAAGGTCTGCATAGTTTATTATAGAAGTGATCGGCGTCTTAATATCGTGAGATACATTGGCAATGAGCTCTGTTTTCAATCTCTCGGATTTCAGCCTGTCCTCGGCGATTTTCTCAAATTGTGCGGCCCTGGTCTCCGAAAACCTTGACAGATGCTCGGCCAATACAGTTACTAAAGCAAAATGAGATAATGTCAATAAAGCAGTGCCCACATTTATATCAAACAACAAATATATGAATGACATCAGTGAAAGGAATGTGAAAAAAACAGAAACCGGCTGTTTGATCGGAAACTGCTTGTAGAATTTATACCATGACATTTTTCTGTATTTATTGCCTGCCTGCAGGAATGCAATGAGCCTTACAAACCAGAATATAAAAAGAATGTAGGCCGTTACAGGAAACGCCAGGATTCTCATCGAGTAATTCAGCAGTCTGCCGTATCGCACAATAAAGAAGATCATTGTGATCATTGAAAATATAAGGACTGTAACGACAATGAACTCTAATTTTGTCGATTTCCAAAGCTTCAGCCTGCCGTTTTCGGTCAGGATCCATATTGATGCAGCGAGCAGGGCAAACAGGAAAATGCCTGCTATAAATACAACCACCGCCAATTCACCAAAATCAAAGCTCCGATGAAACAGCTCTGTTGCATAATATCTAAAGGAACGTACGCTATTGCATACTAAAAGAAAGGCACAGCAATATGAGGCAGCCAAAAGCAAAGCAAATGTTAGGTATGAGTTTAGAAGCTTCTTCATACAATATGCACCACCTTGTATCCAAGACCATAGACGATTTTCAGGTATCTTGGCTCTTTTGGATCAATCTCGATTTTTTCTCTGATGTGCCGAATATGTACCGAAATAATTTTGCCGACATTGAAAGCGGGTTCGTTCCAAACCGTTTCATATATCTGATTGGCGGTAAAAACACGCTCCATATTGCTGGCAAGCAGCTTTAGTATGTTGTATTCCGTTGCGGTCAGCGCTACTTCGTCACCGTCAACAGTGACCTGCTTTTTGTTATCATCGACAACAAGGCCGCCGGTCGTATAAATGTTCCGGGCCTCCGGGGCCTGTTCCGCGATGCCACCCAGTCTTGCATAACGCCGCAGATGCGCCTTTACCCTGGCGAGCAGTTCGACTGTGTTGAAGGGCTTTGCAACGTAATCGTCACCGCCCATATTGAGGCCCAACACCCGGTCCGTATCCTCGCTTTTTGCGCTTAAGAATATGATTGGTATGTTGATGTTGTTCTCGCGGATTTTCACGGCAGTCATGATGCCATCCATTTGCGGCATCATCACATCAAGCAGGATCAGGTGCACGACCGAGGCTTTTAATATTTCCATAGCCTGCACGCCGTTTTCAGCCTTTATCACATTATATCCGTCCTGCTTGAGGTATATTTCAAGTGCATTTAATATGTCTCTGTCGTCATCACATATCAATACGTTATAGTTCACGTTATTGTCCAAAGGCTCACCCCATTATCACCACAACATACCCGCCCGTGTTATCTGGCGAGACCATGCATGTTTTGTCTGCCGGAACATCGATGAAACCATCGTTTTCAGTTGCATAATATACAGTATAAACTTTTTTGTCAATAGATATCGAATAGCTGCCGCCCTTTGCGAGAAAGCTGACATATTCCTCGAGACACAAATTGTTTTCGTAACAGTAATACGCGTGTGGAATGCCAACATAGCGGTAATGCCAGGACTCGTAGCTTATTTTCGTGATCTCGGTCTTGTCCTCCGGATATCGCAGAATCAAGCCGTATTTATGTGCATTTTCCATAAGCCATTTTCCCTGAGGAGAATCGCCGAACGCTTCGCCGGTCAACCCGTTATATGCAATATCAAGGGCATACCCCGTCTGATGCTCGCTGGCGCCCGGCATCTGCACAAAGCTTTTATCTTGTGAGTTATCGTACAGCTCTTTTTGCTTCTGATAGGATCTAAACCCGCTATTGACAAAGAAATCCTTGTAGCCTTTCTCCTTTGCCGCCTCAAACATGTCTGCCACAGCCTCCAGAGCAGCATCGTTCAATTGTATGTCACTTGTGGAAAGCGGAACGACCCGGTATGCCGGAGAAAGCTCAGCCGCAAAATCCTCATCTATCAAGTTCTCGGAATTAACAAGCATGAGCTCATTTGATAAATCAAGCTGGGATAAATGTACCTGGGATTGGTCGTCCTTGGATATATCAGTTTTCCTGGTCTCAATTTTGTCCATCCCATTCTTAAATGATCCATAACCCAGCTTTGCTTCTATTATGTTAAATGCGTTGTGACCTGATTCGAGATAAAGTACGGAAGCAATTAATATAACCGAAAGGAAAAATAAAAAGGTCCTGATCATTCTCCTGATCATTCTCCTATTCCTTCTTCTATTGATTCTGTGGCTATCTCTGCTATAGGTTCCTGGACTGGTTGTTCCATTGGTTCTTCCGTTTGCTGCTGACATAAATGGCACCTCTTCACCGGTTTTTTATTCCATTATGAGGAGGTGCGTCAAAGTTAAGAGCTATAAAAGGTTAAGATTTTTCAAATTATTTCTGATATCATGAATCAAAACAGTTGGCAAAAGCATCTAATATGTGCAAGTGATTCCTGTTCACTGCAGAAAGGAGCGTAATCGAATATGGACAGCAACGAGTTTGCCGCCCGGACAGAGCATCTGAAATCCCGGCTGTACCGCACGGCGCTTCTTTACCTCGGCAGTGAGAGCACGGCCGTAAACGCAGTAGACGAGGCTGTTTATCGGGGATTGAAAGCTCTGAGAAAGCTGCGGCAGCCTGAGTATTTTGACACATGGATGACACGAATTTTAATAAATGAATGTAAAAAGGAATTGCGCCGAATAAAGCGGGAGCTGCCGATGGAAACTCTTCCCGAGACAGCGGCGGAGGAATACGATTCGCTTCCGCTGTACGAAGCCATCCGCCGTCTGCCTCAGGAACTGAAGGAAATTGTCGTCCTGCGGTATTTTACACAACTGACTCTGGCACAAACAGCCCAAAGCCTGATGATCCCGCTGGGTACTGTAGTCACCAGACAGCGCCGCGCACTAAGCTTATTGAAGCTGGAACTTAGTGAGGAGGAATGATGTATGGACCGTAAAAATGAATACTATTCTCTTTTAAGTGAGCTTGACCATACCCCGCCTGCTTTGGACAATACTGTAAACCGCGCCCGAACAAGGGTTAAAGGCATGAGGCGTACACGTTTACTCGCAATACCTGTGAGCAGTTTATTCACATTTTTTATAATCTTTATTTTAATGGTGAACATGTCAACTTCATTTGCGCTTGCGTGCGCACGCATACCTCTGCTGCGTGAGCTTACTGCTGCTGTAGCCTTTTCACCTTCCCTGAGCGCAGCGGTGAAAAATGAATATGTTCAGATCATTGACATGGAGCAGACCGAAAATGAAATAACGATGAGGATTGAATATGTCATTGTCGACCAAAAGCAGCTTCATGTTTTTTACACATTGTCTTCAGGGATATATACTCATATGACATGCCACCCTGTAATAGACTCGTCGGACAACACACCACTTGAGGGCTTCTCTGTCAGCTTCGGCGACATTGATGAGCAAAACGACAAACTGCGGCGGATCACCGTTGATTTTGTCAACAACGATATACCAGACAGTCTCAGGCTTATCTGCAAGGTATTTGACAGAGGCAGTGATACGATGGAAATGCCTGTGCCTGTAAAGGACGACCTAGTGTCCAGACCCGAAAAAAATACCGAACCGGAATATATATCTGTATTCGAATTCCTCCTCCCGTTCGATCCTGCATACACACAGCAAGGAGATGTGATCAACATTGATCAAACCTTTGTATTGGACGGACAAACGCTTACAGCAACGACTGTGGAAATTTATCCGACTCACATACGCCTGAACCTGAAAGATGACCCTGGCAATACTGCATGGCTGAAATCACTGGTTTTCTATTTGGAGGATGAGAACGGCAAACGCTTTGAGCAGGTCAGCAACGGTATTACAGCCACCGGCTCCGAAGATACGCCGATGATGTGTTCATTCCGGATAGAGAGTTCATTCTTCTCCGAGTGCAGGCATCTGACGCTCTACATAAAGGAAGCAATATGGCTTGACAAGGATATGGAAAGAATCAGGGTGGATCTGAAAAATGTAACGGCTGATGCCTTACCGGAGGATGTATGTTTTAAGGCCGCATCCAGAGAAGGGGATAACTGGTATCTGACTTTTACCGCAAAACACCGTAAAGATAATGCACTACACCAGCTTTTTACTACAGACTATTACGATGAATCAGAAAGCAAATACTCCTTCAATGGCTGGTCATCAACCAACCATAGTTACTTCGATGAAGAGACCCAGATGTATGCAGAATCTCAGGATGTTTTTGAGGTGCAGTTTGCCCTTCGCTCGTACCCTTATGATATCGTATATCTCTCTCCGGAATACTCCCGCTCGGTTAAGCTTGAGCAGCCTGTTATGATAAATGTCAAGTAGCGGCAGCCCTTGCACAGACGTAGTATACGCCACATAAGGCAGAATTTACGCACCTCTTCACTAGTTCTTATTTCAGTATGAAGGGGTGCGCATATATTGTTGCCCACTCCTGCAGATATGCCGAACCGTCTGGCCGCCGACAGATACCCGGTATAGTATGTATTGCCTGTGTCAGAGAAGTTGAACTGTATTGAAAAACGCGAGTGGATTGGACAGAAATTCAAGTATAGTCCTACTTTTATTCATTGAGTGGTCCGAAATTCAAGTACAGTCCTACTTTGTTTACCATAATCGGGAGTTACACGCCGTTATTTGGCTAAAATACCGTATTATTCAATAAATTCTAGACTAAACTTGAAAAATGGACCATCCGCCTTTTAAAAGTGGACAGAAATTCAAGTACAGTCCTACTTAGTTTACCGTAATCGGATATAGGGGGCGAATGGGTGGCGGACGAGTGGGAACGGTGGGGGAAATGGGGATGCGAAGCAGGTGAATTTCATAGATGACCCTGTTCCCGTTTGTTCATTTCATTTGTCTATAACATTTGTCCATACCGTTATCGTGAAATGCCGCCAGTGTGCCCTAGTGCACCTTAGTGCGCCTGATCGCGCCTGAACGCCTGAGGGAGCCTAAGTGCATAAGTGCGCCTTTGCGCCTAATCGCCGTGCCTGACACCATATTTCTTCAGAAATTCAATAGCTGCATCCTCGTCAAGTGGCTTACTGACCAGGTAGCCCTGTATCATGTCGCAGTTATACTGCTTCAGGTATTGCAGCTGGCTCTCGTGCTCCACTCCTTCGGCAATCGTGTAATGGCCCAGCTTATGTGACATCGAGATTATGTCGCTTGTTATTTCCTTATCCGGGTCCTCCTCCAGCAGTCTGTCGATAAAATACTTGTCGATCTTCATACAGTCGACTTTCAGTTCCTTTTCCCTGGCCAGTGAGGAATAGCCGGTCCCGAAGTCATCTATGGCTATGTGGAACCCTGCGTCGCACATTTTATTGATAATGCTGTTGATATATTCAAAGTCGGAGAAAAAGACAGATTCGGTGACCTCGAATCCAACCATTTTCGGGTCGATCTGCAACTCCCTCACCAAATCAAAAAGCCTGTCTGTGAAATCAGATTCCAGGAGCTGGATGGCCGAAATATTGATCATCACGCCGATATCCTCAAAGCCGAACTCCTTGAGCCTTTTCGAAAAACGAAACGCCTGAACTATCACTTTATCACCGATTGGTACTATGAGCTTTGTTTTCTCTGCAAGGGGAATAAATTCCACAGGCGGGACCAGGCCAAGCTTTTCCGTCCTTAATCTGGCCAACGCCTCAAAATCTATGATCGCACCGGTTTTCAGGTCCATGATCGGCTGATACTGCAAATACAACGCATCGTTTTTATTCTCATCCTCATTATACTCATATGCATTACTCTCATCCGCATTACTCTCATCCTCATTATTCTCATCTGCATTATTCTCATCCGCCGCTATATGCCCCAGAGCTTCAATGATGTCTCTTTCCCGGTTGACCAGGGTCTCAAGCTCTTCATCGTAAAAACAGATCTCAAAGTCCTCGCCATATATACTGACAGCCTTTTCAGAGGCGATAAGGAGCCTTCTTAAAAGTATATCCGATTCGGTTTCATCCTGGTCCTCTCCGATCTCGAGGATCCCTATGCTGCCGCTGATCCTTTCCTTAATGAACAAAGGCTCCAACAAATTTGCAATGTTTCGTCCGAATTCCACCAATTCATTTTTATTCTCGTAGTCGGTGATATAGAAAATGAAACTGGTTTGATAAGTTTTGAACAGCATACAACTGTCAGTGCAATACTGACTGAGAGCCTCAGCTGTTTTTTTTAGCAGCTTCAGCGTGTACTGGAACCCGTACTTGGCAGTTATAAGCTGGACCGCACTTAAATTTATGCCAACAAGCGCTCTTCTTGCCTTCTCCGTCTGCCCTGCCTTCTGCCCGGCTTTCTGCCCGCCCTTCTTTCCGGCATCCTTTTGAAGCAATGACCCCAGATATTCGAGGTTATACAGTCCCGTCCATCTGTCATGCTTGCTATTATAAATCAGGGTATTTTCCATCTCTTTGCGGTCCGATATGTCAAGAACGATCCCTTCCAGGGCTTCGACACCGCCGTCATCGTCATAAATGACCTGTCCCATCTCCAGGACCCACTTTTTCCCGCCATCGGCAGTTATTATTTCATACTCATATTTGAACGGCAGCCTCAGCGCAATGACCTTCTCCCATTCCATCCATAAAGCTTCGCGGTACTCAGGGGATATGATATCATTATATGAAAGTTCCCTATTGTACATCAAACTCTCCGGGCGATAGCCGGTAAGATTGTAACATCCCTCTGAAACATACTGCATCGTCCAGTCGCGGTCGTAGCTGCACCTGTATGCAAGCCCCGGAATGTTGGCAAGGAGGACAGATTTGCTGCGTTCACTCTCATTCAGGGCCTCCTCGATCTTCTTTCGTTCGGTGATATCCTGGACAAGACAGATATGCCTGAATTGCTGATCGCCTGATAAAACAAGCGGAGCGACAACCATATGTACCCATACGATGGAACCATCGGGCCTGATATACCTCTTCTCGTTCGAATAAACGCTGATTTTGCCCGTTTGGAGCCTCTTGAGCTTTTTCAGATCTTCCTCGATATCATCAGGATGTGTTATGTTTACCCATCCTGTATTGAACAGCTCTTCCTTTGTCCTGCCAGTGATCTTCTCAAACATCGGGTTGATCTTTTCCATAGTTTCAAAAGTTTGATCCGGATTATTATCCGGGCTATAGGCGCTTGAAATCACGATACCGATGGGAGACTGATCGAAAATCATGTCAAATGAAATCATCTGCTCGGCCAACTGCTGTTCCAGCACATGCTGGGCTTGCAGCAAAGCGGCATGGAGCTCGATCCTGGCTCTCAGTGAATCCATGTGGATCGGTTTGCGGATATAGTCTGTAGCGCCCATCCTCAAACCCATTATTTCATTTTCCGGTTTATCATTATCGGTCAGTATAAGCGTGCGTATCTTTTTGAAGCGTGCGTCGTTTCTCATAGCCTCCAGGACCTGGAACCCATTCATATTAGGCATATTCAGGTCAAGCAGCACAATGCTTATCCCATCTTGCTCCTCAAGCACGCGCATGGCCTCCACGCCGTCGCATGCAGTGAATACGCAATAATCACTCAATATTCTTTCAATATTAAACCTGTATGTTGCCGAATCATCAACAGCCAAAATCTTGATCTGCATTTTGGGTCCCCCTTCCTGGCAAAAATATTTTCATGTCTTTAGTAATCATTCCCTGTAATCGTTTACCATAAACAGTTTATTTCCTCATGCATCTTCCTCATGTATCTTCCTCATGAACCGCTGAATCAAGCTTGTCCGCAGCACCTTTATTCTCATTTTAATATTACTCCAGCAACTGGTGATACAGCTCTTCACTGCCACCAATATTGCTTATGGCCGGTATGTGCAGAAATTCCCTATTGACCGCTGTTCGGCCGAAGAATTGCTAACGCACCTCTCCACTGGTTTTTATTCCATTATGAAGAGGTGCGCCAAAGTACTATTTGTCAATTATTTACTTTTACTGACCCAACAGATTATACAGCACCTGCTCCATTTCCATCCTGGTGGTCGTGTCCGTCGGAGACAGTTTTCCGGCGTCACCGCTGACCATGCCGGTCTCAACCAGCAGCGTCAGGGCCTCATTCGCCCAGAGGCTGATCTGTCCGGCATCACTGAAGTCCGACAGTTTATTGCCTGAATCTCCATGGGGCAGCCTCTTGATGACCTTAAGCGCATTGTATAGCAGGGTGAACATTTCCTGGCGTGTGATCTCCTTACCCGGTGCTAAATCCGGTGCTAAATCCGGTGCGATGTCGTAGGCTTTCATCAGCATCACAAGGAAATCGCCCCGCGTTAAATTCGTCATCAGGGCTGAAATCTCTGCCGCCGGTGTATATGGAATGTTCACTGTCACCGGCGAGTCGGGATCGCTCCAGTCGGTCTGCTTGCCGTTGTATTTACATAGTTTTCGCATCATTGCAGGGAGATACTGATAATCAACTACAAAATCGGGTCGATACGGTGTTCTGTCGCCTGCTCATACACATAGGCCAATTTGATTATTGTAGGTTCACTAAATGGCTTTCCGACGAATTGAACTCCGTATGGCGTACCGTTTTCTGTACCGGCAGGCACAATGATCGATGGGTAGCCGGAAATAGCTGCAATACTTGTAGGTTCAAGGAACATAAGTGCATCCATCTCATATCCGTTCATTAATATATCTATACCGTTTTTTCTGGAAAAATCGACATCGCGTATCCTGTCGAAAATGTATTTACTTTCGGTAAGAGTCCCGCTGGTCTGCTCTGAACGCTCAAGTGTTTCCTGACCATGTTTTAATGCTTTATCGGCATGCGCCTTATTGAATTCTATAATATCTGACAGTGTTTTTATACTATGGTGCCCAAGCTTCGACAAATAGTAGTTGATCCCTGATTTGAACTCATGGCCCAAAACAGAGGATTCTTCAGCCGGACCCTGAGATAATTCATCTTGTTTTATAATAACAGCTCCCTTTTGCTGCATTACACTTATTGCTTCATCCAGTATTTGTTGCTGCTTCGGAGTAGCTAATTCATAGTAAACAATGCTGACACCGATTCGCAAACCCTTTATATCCGGATTATTTACAGCATTCAACAATTGTTCCGGCTGAACATTTTCACTTCCCCATGTGGCGGGATCTTTGTCATCGGCTCCAATCATGGCACTTAACAGAATTGCAGCATCTGAGACTGTTTTTGCCATTGGACCTGCGGTATCCTGGCTGTAACTGATAGGGATGATGCCGCTTCTGCTGACCAGCCCTACTGTAGGTTTTATGCCGACAATACGATTTACACACGATGGACTTAAAATTGAGCCGTCAGTTTCAGTACCAACTGCCGCTGTGCAGAAATTGGATGTTACCGCAACCGCCGAGCCTGAACTCGAACCGGAGGGATCCTTTGTATTATCATACGGGTTAAGGACCTGCCCGCCTCTGGAACTGTAGCCGTTTGGCATATTTTCAGCCATGAAATTGGCGAACTCAGTCATATTGGATTTGCCCATGATGATCGCTCCGGCCTCCCGAAGCTTTCTAATAACAGAAGCATCTTCAGGAGCATATGAATCGGCAAGGGCCAATGACCCTCCGCTGGTATGCATTTTATCGCCGGTATTGATGTTGTCTTTTACGGTTACCGGGATCCCATGCATCAGACCCCTTTTCCCCTTTTTTCGCCTTTCATCATCCAATGCCTCCGCAATGAAAAACAGGTCAGGGTTAAGCTCAAGTATAGAGTTTAATCCCGGACCATCCTTGTCGTATTTGGCGATCCTCTCAATGTAGTACCTGACAAGCTCAACGGAAGAAAGGCTTCCACCATCCATTTCCTTTTGAAGCTCAGCAATTGACGCTTTATTGATATCGATCATAATTACTCCTTTGACAAACGTTTACTGCACTAATGATATCAATATTTTCCCGTATATACAATTGTTCTCTGAACGTCAATCCATCTACGGGATGGATGTCGATATGTTCATAGTGTATACATATGCATGTCACCTTTGCCTGCCAGATCAGCTATACACTGGTACCGTTGATGGAATATTTGATGCATTGGGGATCACACGGGGGGGCAGTGGTCCAAAATTCAGGTAAAGTCCTACCTTGTTAACATAATCCGGACCGGGTGCCATCAAAAAGAGCCGTCCCATTATTGAGGGCGGCTCCTCATGTCACATAATCTCATATCACGCGATACTCATACCAAGCAACCCTAATATCGCGTATTTCTCATATCCTGCAATCTCATATCCCACAAAAGTATACTTATTGCTCGGAGAACAGCGGAGTTGACAGATAGCGTTCGCCGGTGTCCGGCAGAATGACTACTATAGTCTTCCCGGCATTCTCGGGGCGTTTGGCAAGCTCGGTCGCTGCCCAGACTGCCGCACCGGAGGATATGCCGATCAGGAGACCTTCTGTACGGGACAGCTCACGTCCGGCTGTAAAAGCATCTTCGTTTTTCACACGGATGATCTCATCAAATATCTTTGTATTCAAAACTTCCGGAACAAAGCCCGCTCCGATACCCTGGATCTTATGCGGTCCAGGATTGCCGCCCGACAGTACGGGAGAAGCATCCGGCTCCACTGCGATAACCTTGATATTCGGATTCTTTGACTTGAGGTATTCGCCTGCGCCGGTGATAGTGCCGCCGGTGCCGATACCGGATACCAGGAAGTCCACTTTACCGTCTGTATCATCCCATATCTCAGGGCCGGTGGTCTCTCTATGGACCTTAGGATTTGCAGGGTTTACAAATTGGCCGGGGATAAAGGAATTCGGGATTTCCGCTGCCAGCTCCTTTGCCTTGGCGATGGCACCAGACATTCCCTTGGAGCCTTCGGTCAGAACCAGCTCAGCTCCGTATGCCTTCAAAAGGTTTCTGCGCTCTACGCTCATTGTCTCAGGCATTGTGAGGATAATACGGTAACCGCGTGATGCCGCAACTGAGGCAAGACCAATACCGGTGTTGCCGCTGGTCGGTTCGATAATTACTGAATCGGGATTCAGCAGCCCTTTGGCCTCTGCGTCATCGATCATCGCTTTGCCAATTCTGTCCTTAACGCTGCCTGCAGGATTGAAGTATTCCAGCTTGCCTATGACAGTCGCGCCAAGCTTATGCTTTTTCTCATAGTTGGAAAGCTCCAACAGCGGTGTTTTTCCAATCAGATCGGTAAGGTTCTTGAAAATTTTTGACATAACACATCCTCCTTATTTAACTCACAATATTTATTATACCTTGAAATTTACCACTCAACCTTTTTTGTTTTTTAAATATCAGTTTTGTTCTGTTGGACTTAGTCGACTCAACCTAAAAAAAACAACCGGTCAGTCTCGTTCATATATTTCATATATGTTTAGTATGCTATAATCATACTGCGTTAACAAATCCTTGTCAATAGTTTTATGAAAAAATATTTTCCATATATGAATTGTATGCTATTGACAAATACTATACTATATCCTATTATATGAATACATACTAATTATATATGAAATGGGGAATATGTTATGAGAATCTCCGCCAAGGGACGCTACGCGCTGGCAGCCGTTATCAATATGGCGCAGCTGTATAACAGCGGTGAATACATTACAGTTATCAGCATCTCCGAGAGGCTGGGCATCTCTAAAATCTACCTGGAACAGGTCTTTTCGATGCTTAAGCGCGGCGAGATCGTCAAATCGGTCAAGGGTGCACAGGGCGGCTATCAGCTTGTTCGAATGCCCGGTCAGATAACTGTGCTGGACGTGCTGTCGGCCATTGAGACATCAATGTTTGAGGCTGTGGAAGGCACTGTACCGGAAAAAGCGCCAGAAATCGAAGCGGCCATGCGTACATCTGTTTTTAATATTCTGGATAAGTCAGTCAACGAAACATTGTCCAGGATCACACTGGATGATCTGGTCGCAGAAGCCGAAAGGCAAAAGCAGGATCGGTCGATCATGTACTATATATAATGAAGCAATAAAATCGAATACAGGAGAACCTATATGGAGTTTGATACCTTATGCATTCATGGAAGCGATAATAAATATGATACAACGGGAGCTGTCAGCGTACCAATTTTCCAGTCGGCCACCTTTGCCCATCCCGGCGTCGGGCTGAGTACGGGATACGATTACTCCAGATTACAGAATCCGACACGGGAGTATCTGGAGAAAACTATTGCAATGCTTGAAAGCGGCAGCGATGCCATGGCTTTTTCCACAGGAATGGCCGCTGTCACGGCGCTCATGGAACTCTTTGATCCCGGAGACCACATCATAGCTTCGGACGATTTGTACGGCGGGTCGCACCGGCTATTTCACCACATATCTGTGAAAAATGGCCTTTCTTTTGACCTTGTCGATACCTCGGATGTCTCAAGGATCGCCTCACTCATCAAACCTGAGACAAAGGCTGTCTTCGTCGAAACACCGACGAATCCGATGATGCAGGTCACAGATATTGCCGCAGTCTCGGCGCTTTGCAAAAAACACAGCCTGCTTCTGATAGTGGACAATACGTTCCTGACGCCATATTTTCAAAAGCCGCTTGAGCTAGGGGCCGATGTTGTGGTCCACAGCGGCACGAAATATCTTGGCGGACACAACGACACACTGGCCGGTTTTCTGGTGGTCTCGGACAACGCATTGTCCGGGCGGCTGCGCTTCATATATAAAACAATAGGCGCCTGCCTTTCGCCCTTCGACAGCTGGCTCCTGATCCGCGGGATAAAAACCCTGGCAGTCCGGATGGAGCGGCAGCAGGAAAATGCAATGAAAATTGCCCAGTGGCTCTGTTCGCATGAACAGATCAAAACCGTACATTATGCGGGGCTTCCGTCCCACCCTCACTATGAGATATCAATGAAACAGGCAACCGGCTTCGGAGCTATGATTTCCTTTGAAACGGATTGCGAGAAAACGGCTCTTGATCTTCTGGAGCGAGTACGGGTCATTCAGTACGCAGAAAGCCTGGGCGGGGTAGAAAGCCTGATCACATACCCTATGCTGCAGACCCACGCTGACATTCCAAAGGAGGAACGGGAAGCAAAAGGTATAAACGAACGTCTGCTGCGGCTTTCTGTCGGACTGGAATCCGCCGGGGACCTTATCGAAGATCTAAGACAGGCATTGGAGGTCAATTATATATGACATATTCATTCGACAAAATAATCGACCGTCGCGGCACGGACTCTCTGAAGTACGACTTTGCCGCGAGAAGAGGAAAGCCCGAGGATATCCTCCCGCTGTGGGTGGCCGACATGGATTTTCAGGCACCGGCTGAGGTACTGGAGGCGTTGGCCGAGAAAAGCCGTCATGGTATCTTCGGATACAGCGATTCTGCCAATAACGATTATTTCAACGCTCTGTCCGGCTGGTATGCCGATCGCTTTAACTGGAGCCTTTCTCCCAAATGGCTTGTGAAGACGCCCGGTGTTGTGTATTCCGTCTGCACCGCCATCCGCTCGCTGACGAATGAAGGCGATGCTATCCTGATCCAGCAGCCGGTCTACTATCCTTTTAGATCATCAATACTTGTAAACGAACGCAAGCTGGTGGTCAATGAGTTGGTGTATCATGACGGCAAATATTCCATTGATTTGGCTGACTTTGAAAATAAAGTGGTACAAAACCAGGTAAAGATGTTTATCCTCTGCAGTCCCCACAACCCGGTCGGGCGAGTATGGACAAGGGATGAGCTGGCAGCAATGGGAGATATCTGCGTAAAATACGGCGTCAAGGTGGTTTCGGATGAGATCCATGCTGATTTCGTCTACCCCGGCCACCGCCATGTAGTTTTTGAGGCGATCAAACCCGAGTTTTCTGATATAACCGTTACCTGTACAGCGCCCAGCAAGACCTTCAATCTGGCGGGCCTTCAGATTTCAAATATTTTCATATCAAATGCAAATATGCGAAAGCAGTTCAAACAGGAAATCGACAAAACCGGCTACAGCCAACCCAATGTAATGGGGCTTGCAGCATGCAGAGCCGCCTATAAGTACGGCGCTCCATGGCTGGAGGAGCTGAAGGCCTACCTTGCATCAAATCTAAGCCTCGTCCGGGACTTCCTGGCACAGGAGCTCCCGCATATCCGGCTTGTAGAACCGGAGGGCACATATCTGATCTGGCTCGACTGCCGCGCACTGGGGCTCTCAGACAGCGAACTGGATGGGCAGATCGTGCACAAAGCCGGCCTGTGGCTGGATGGGGGAACAATGTTCGGCGCCGGCGGAGAAGGCTTTCAGCGCATAAACATCGCATGCCCCGCATCCGTCTTGGAAAATGCACTTGAGAAGCTCAAAAAAGCTTTCCGTACATAAATATCACGTACCCCGCATCCGTCCTGGAAAATGCACTTGAGAAGCTCAAAAAGCCTTCCGTATATAAATATCACGTACCCCGCATCCGTCCTGGAAAATGCACTTGAGAGCTCAAAAAGCCTTCCACGCGTAAGCATGGCATGCCATTGTGGCTAGTGCAATGATATTGCTACTGATACATGGCATTGCTGCCAATGCCATGATATGGCAACTAATGAGATTCTATGGCTGCAGCTGTAATGTTATTGCTGTCGATGCTAGGCTATAGCTACTGATGTGCCGCAATTTATGCAGATGCCATGGTGACCGATTCCAGACCTTTGACTGCTGATACCATGTTATGGCTACCCTAAAACATTACGGCACTGCATTACTCAGATTTACAATTAATGGTATGTAATTCGATGTATTTAACGCGGAATCAACTGTAGTTGATAGGTTTTTATAGACAATCCGCATAATAGTAGCACAAATTCACGGGTACCAACGCTATTATCAAGTCTTTACTTGTAGATCTGAGTATTCAGAAGAAATTTGGCTGCCTTTACTTGCAAATTTGAGCATTAGGTAACTATTTTCACCATACTCGCATCTAATCTTTTTCTTCAACCAGCGCAGAAACACAGACTGGATTTTCTCAGCTTACGCATTGATAATATGTACCAGTCCCAGTTCTTCAAACGAATCGAAGCCCGCAACAAATCAATTGCATTATCACATGTCTGGCAGATATTAGGATCCATACTTGCATGTAATTGGGAAATTTATTTTATCTCGGCCTTACTTTACATTCTGCTCGTATGGAACTATTTGTATATTTTATATCGACAGCATATAAAGTATGCCCGTACTCAGTACTTGCCTGGTCAGTGATCTGACGTGCTTTATGGTAAGTAGAATAGTATTTTTCTCATTACTCAAATCTACAACAAATGTTGTACTTTTTGATATGTTTGGAATGGTTTATTGAAAATACGCAATGTAAACAAATAATTTCATCCGTGTAACACCCTTTATCTGCCCTTCTATCTGCCTTTACTTGTAGATTTGAGTATTCGTTGAGTAATCGGTTACCTTTACTTTCAAATTTGAGCATCCGATGAGCAATTAACACCTTTACCGGAAAATTTGAGCACTTGGTAAGTAATCGGTGGAGAATTATACACCTGGTAAGTGATGGGTAGAAAATTTGAGTATCTGGTGAACAGTCAGCCGGCCTTTACTGGAAAATTTGAGCACTCAACGTATCTATCATTGTTGTGCTGAGGTTTTTGAGTCCGGCAACAAAGCTCTTAATAAAGCATGCATTTGATCAAACTTCTTTGCACGTATTTGCATACGCATATTGAGACGTTTTGCAAGATTGTAGGCAAAGCTCTTGCAGGCGTTTTTGTCATATATTTGCTTGGTGCACAGATGCATGACTGTGATACCCTGCCTTTCAAGAGCATCTGCCCGAATAATATCCTTGCTCTGCTCTGATGGGCTGCTGTGGTAGGCAAAGCTCTCATATTCTACATCTAATTTCTCTTCCTTGTAGTACAAATCAGCAAAGCATCGGTTCTGTCCTAGTCGTTTCCGAGCATCACCGGTTAATTTTATCCCATGATTGAAAACTGCGCCTTCAAGCCCATAACCTCCAAGAGTATGTGGCAGTACCAGGATCATATAGACAACCGATTCCATGATTGATGCCGAGCCGTTTTCCACATATTTCAAGGCACTCCCGGCTTTCCGATGCCCACGGTGTCCTGCTGTCTTTGCAAGAAATGCACCAAGCTTTTGTTTCGTTGTAATTGCAATGGACGGTTGTCCCTGGGGATGTGAACACAACTGCAGGCCCAGCAGGATTAGCCGATGAATGCTTAATCTGTTTGCAAGCTCCAGAAACAGCAACTCCGGTGAAGCTACTGTCATACCATCACGGACTGTGACCGCACCGGCAGGCAAATCAAGTTTGCATGAATGGACTCTTTTTCCATTAATACTAAACCGTTGATCCTGCTCAAATACAGTAATTTCATCCGGACTGTTTTCTGCAATCTCATCACCGAGAACAGCTTCTATATATGGGATCTGCCATGCTTTGGCTGCTGATAAATGACTCAAATAACCTTCCATGTAAATATATTACACCGCACTACTCATATTTACAATATGTGGGAAATATTTGATTTAATTTTATTGTATAGCCGCTCCAGATGTAGACATTCAGCAATATAACCGCACGAATTCGTTACTGCCGATGCACTTATCTTACCTTTACTAGTATATTTGAGTGTTCGGAAGAAAATTAACCGCCTTTACCTGCATATTTGAGTGTTCGGAAGAAATTAACCGCCTTTACTTGTAAACTTGAGTGTTCGGAAGAAATTAACCACCTTTACCTGCATATTTGAGTGTTCGGAAGATAATTTACCGCCTTTACTCAAACACATGCCCTAATTCAACAATCATTTGTTGCATGTCTTGCCTAATTCTCTCCTGACAATATAATAAGTATAAATTTTTGCTTTTTACAAAATTCTTCTCATCAATTATCTGCTAGTGAACTTTATCTGCTAGTGAACTTTATCCGCCAGCAATGTAAATTCACCAGGGAGCTTCGAATCAGTCCAAGCCGGATGCTCATCAAAACTTTTTATGGTGAACCCGGTAATAATTACAGAATTTATTATTTCACTGAGAGTATATCTGCGTATGAAGCATTTCGGAAAATTCTTCCTGACATCATCATTATATAACTTCGCATGAGCCATTTCACATTCTGTTATATCTGTAGAAAAGTAGTCTGATGGCTTATTTCCAAGGCTAAGCACGTCGAGCACTTTATGTATGGGATGAAAATCGCTGCAGATCATTTTACCGCCATCTTTAAGCAGATTTTTCATTATGACCATAAATCCGTTTATATCAAAAAAGTAGTGCAAAACTCCACCCTCCATGAATACTATATCGAAGCACCCGCCATATGTAGACATATCAATATTCATGACATCTCCGACTACATAATCTATGTGTGTATTTGCTGCAGCCGCAGTTTCACATGCATACCGCATGTTATCTTCAGAAATATCAAAGATCGTAACCTCTGCCCCGAGCAGGGAAAGCGGAATCGCTTTCTTGCCGCATGAACCGCAAATATTAGCTATTCTTAATCCCTTGACATCAGCAAAGTATTTTGAGTACTTCTTCAGCATGGCACGAGGACTCTCGATATCCTTTTTTGCTCGTTCGGAAGGTGTCCCTGACTGGCTGACCCAGAAATCGTAGGCATTGTATTCCCAGGCGTTTTTGTTTTGTTCAGTGTATTTATCCATCATATTCATCCTCCAATATGAGCTGTTACCAAGGGCTTTCCTTTCATTCAACGCCGGAGCTTTCCCTAATATACAACAAATGAAAGCATCCTTAAAACTTCGAAATAATCATTCGTCTTGAACTCCAGGTTTTTGGGAGAAACCTGTTTCATTCCGGGATAAAATGATGCCCTATAAGCCTTGGTGTGTAAATTATATGATAGTTCCACATCGAAATATTTAGGTAACGGCAAAATACTCTTTCTGAATCCGGTCTTTAGTGATTCGTTAACTCCTTCCTTTATATTGCAGTTTATTACGTCAGGGTGTTTGCTGATGACTGAGTTCCCTATACCTTTATTGGTCTCCACTGTCTTGATATTAGGATTTATCTTATAGGCATTTTTACATAATTCAGTATCCCCGCTGACAAAAACCACAGGCACTCCTACCAAAGAGGCGGTATATGAATTAATTAGAAATTCGCTGGCGAATTCACCATTGATCTTAATGCACGCTATATCATCCTCTAAAGTATGGGACAACGGGTTTCCATCCGAACCTGCATATGAATGGTAACCAACCATGACCACAGCATCAAAGGTATTGTCGAGTTCCGACATCATGGAAAATGGATGCCCGCTGAAAGAACGGATCAAGGTCGTATTGGATGGTAATCCCGTAAAACTCAGGTTTCTTCCTACTCCATGTGCATCCTTTATCCATATTTCTTTTGCTCCGGCATTGTTAGCTCCTTCACAGGCAGAAATAACTTCACACATCAACTCTTCGCAAAATGGTGGGTAATCAGGCTTCCATCTTGTTGCTTCGTCCCAGTCCGCTATACCTGCAATGCCTTCAATATCAGCGCTTATGTAGATTTTCACATTAAACCCCTCCTTTAGTTGTAATATATAGCCATGTGCATAAACCAAACCCGTTGATGTATGCGGGTTCTATGCACATAAAATTTGTTTACCACTCAATATATGATAGGATTTCCTCCCATAAATGTCGAATTAAGTAATCACCACAATCAA